>JARROD010000322.1:9660-13825 GCA_037384225.1 Exilibacterium sp. | reverse complement strand
GGAGAGGCGTTATAAAGTGAAGTTAGTAATAGGAAATAAAAATTATTCAACCTGGTCATTAAGACCTTGGTTACTTTTGTCTGCCTTTGACATTGATTTTGAAGAAATTCAAGAGTCTCTAATATCCGAAGGTCTCAAAGAGAGGTTGAAAAAATATTCCCCTACTTGCAGGGTTCCAGTTCTTATTGATGGAACTAAAAGAATTTGGGATTCTTTGGCCATTTGTGAGTATGTATCAGAAAAATACTTGAATGGCCGCGGTTGGCCTGAAAACCTTGAATTGAGAGCAGAGGCAAGGATGGTCACTTGTGAGATGCATTCTGGGTTTGTAGCCTTAAGAAATGAATTGCCGATGAATTGCCGCGCAATACGAAAAGTAGAAATATCACCGGCAGCAGAAGATGACATTTCAAGGATTGATTCAATTTGGTCAGAATGCACGCAAAAGTATTCCTATATAGGCCCATGGTTATTCGGCGAATTCTCTATTGCTGATTGCTTCTTTGCGCCTGTAGCGTTGAGGTTCGCAACCTATGGAGTCCCCCTTTCAAACTACGCCAATCAATATTCGAAACTATTACGCAACCACAAGTGTATGATTAACTGGGTTGAATCAGCGAAAGCAGAAACAGAAATAGTAGTGGAAGATGAGGCAGGAATATAACCAGACCATTAAGGAACGGGCACGGAATAACTTCCCCTTTTTGTTTTATAGAGAGTCGCTTCCGATGCTTCCCGCTTGGCGTCGTTGCAAAAACTCGACGTAGGCCCACTATGCCTAAAGTTTTTGCGCCTAGCCAAGCGGGCTCCTTAAAATCGAAACTCCGGGTTTGTAGTGCGTGTGTGGATATTATATTTTTCGGGAAAATATTTTTTTATCTTTAGCAACTATAAATAGCAAAATAGGTGCTAGCAATAGCCACCAGGGCGGTTCCGAGGTCTGTTGTTCTTCTTCAAACGCTAAAGCACTATGATTTCTTAAGGACTGGCCTTCTTTTCGTTCGAGAATTTTCCATTGAGAGGCGCTTTCAACCACAATGAAAGCGGTGGAAGGGAGGAGTACACTGTTTTTCCTGCTTGCGTGTAAGAAATAAGATCTTTGTGACTCAATCAGTGAGGGTTTTAGATTGGAATTTTTCCACTCGTGCCAAAGTTCTGCATAGGTCGTCCAGTTATTATTTGGTTCAGCCATGGGACTGTTTAAGGACGCTGGCTCAAAGTTTTTAGATGTTGGATTATAAACCTCAAAGTTCTGACTAGTCTCAAAATCAATAATTGATGAGGTCTTTGTCGGGATTATTTTAATGTCGGTTCCCTGTTTTACAGCGAGTATGGAATGAGAGGTATTATTGTCTGCATCCATTAATTTCTTTCCCGTATGGGGCGAATAGCTGGATAGTTTATTGTTGTGAAGGATGTATAGAGGCCCTATATCAGGGATTAACCAATTCCAGGCGTGGGTATCAATTTCTTCCTCTATTGTCGTATTCTTACCTTGTATAATGACAAAAGCCGGTACTCTTGTGAGGTTGTCCTTAGTTATACGTTTGTTAATACGTAAAATCTCATGGGCAATTGCGTGCTCAAACCATAGTCCACCTACCTCTGGTAGATTCAGCTCGTCAATGCTTTTTTTCAAAACCTCTGTATTTGAAATGTCGATTAATTGATCGTCGTCGCCTTCGGAGGAAGCGATGTTGGCAGCAACTATCTTAGCTTGACTTATACCTAACTCATGACTAATGGCTTTAATCTTTTTAATATACTCCTTGGTGGGTAACTTGGCCTTAGCCGAAAAATCCAATACAAAATAAAGGTAAGGCTTGCGATTGAATGAATAGCTGGGTATTGATGAATTAATAAAAGTCCTGCCATCGAGTGAAACAATTGTTGGTGTATTTTTATCAGGGTTAAGGTCTACCTCTTTATTACCGATTTTCAGGGTCGCATCAATACTTTGATGATAATCCAAGTCAAGCTCTACCTCGCGAATCCCATTGGCCGGAAAGGGGTATACACGTAATTCCAGTGTTGTTGGGGTTGTGTAATAGATTATCGCCGGGTCTCGCCTAACCTCAGTGATTTTCTGGAATACCCAAAGGGCTGTTTTTCGATCAAATATGCGACCATTAACCCATTCGTTTTCAATCTTTAATCGGAGACCTGTGATAAACAGGCCTTCGGGTAACTGCAATTGATCAACGTAGAGGGAATGTGTATTTGAAGAATTATTCTGTAGTGTAAGTTTTATAGTTGATTTATTGGGATTTACTGCAATATGTTCCAGCTTTTCCAGTGTTACGTTCCTTTCTGGTTTTACCGGGTTACCACGGAAAGCCCTTCTTCCTGATCGGCCTCTACTGCTAAGTACATCCGCCTGGTGTTCTGGAATTGGTTGATTCGTTAACCATTTATAAGTTTGTGAGATTTTTGAGTTCGGCAAAACCATGTCTCCAAATACAACAGCATTATAAAATCCAGAAATATAAGGAAGTTGGATGTCAGACTTTCTATCGCGGAGCTGAATGAGTGCTCGTGCTGAGCGTTCGATCTCAGATTTCGATAATGCCTGGGCATTAGAATTATGGGAATAAAAATAGCTTAACGTCTTATCGAGTGATATTCTGTCGATACCTGCTTCAACAATAAAGTAGGCAGGCAAAATAAGTAGGCCAATTACTGTAATAGAAAAAGCTTTTGTGCTTCCCAGGTTGTCTTTAAGGATTTTGTAGTCGTGTAAGGTGACTCTGAATTGAAATAATCCTAAAACCAAAGGGGTTAATATCAAAAAACCTGTGCCGAGAGCGATAATGGCTAATAATGAAAGGGGCAAAAATGGCAGGAAGACCAAGAAAAAGTAGAAGATAAACGGGAAGCTAACACATCTAAGAAAATATTTTAGTGAATGATAGTGTGTTTGCCCTGGTTTTAATAAAAGTATAAGTCCGTTGAATACGGTTAACACATATACACTGGTTGATTGAAAATCTACGGGAAACGCAATTGTGCGGTTCAAATATAATCCGCCAATCGGTGCCGCAAGTCCAAGCAGTAACGCCGCAATATAGTGCTTCTCTACCAGTTTCTCTGTGGATTCTTTATGGATAAGACTATCAAAGGCATTAATGATTGCGGCCAAAAAGAGTATCACGAGAGCAGTCGCAACAATGATCCACAAGACAATGTCATATTGGCCAAGAAATGCAGGTTGCATCAACGTGGCGAATAGGTACCATAACAATGGTACTCCGAATGTTAACCCTAGCGTAATCAGCCAGCTTTTAGCGCCTTGAAGTGGTGAAAAGATATTTTTAGTGAGAGCATACAAGCTAATAAACGCGCCGGGCATAAAAAGCGTGATATTCCATCTTCCCACATTGCCTTCGCTCAGAATCCAAGGTTGGATGGAATTTGGAATTACATCGTTAATTGAGGTTATAAAAAAGAACATATAACCAGTGTGACCGGCGAGAGCGATGGCAGAAGTTAGAGGGCCAATGGCAATTGTTCTCTGTCTACTGAGCCAGTAAACTACCAATGATGCCAAAATAACGACAAGCTCAAAAATTAGAATTACTAGCGCCGCATTCACTTCTTCATTACTGGTCTCACCGCTGATCAGCGTCCATGAACGAATATTTAGGAGTAGTAGAAGGCTCTGTGGAATAAGGACAAACCACAAAATACATTGAAATATCGGCAGACTATGTGGTGATGTTTTGCTCTTCATTATTGTGGACTTTTCTGGTTTTTTCGATGAGTACGGCAATCAGCAGTAGGCAGCTTAAAAAAGTGACAGTGCCAGTCATAACGTGAATGTAGTCGCCGTAGCTTTGCGCTTTCAAACTGGCCAACACATTATGTGCATAGATAGAAGATAGCACTCTCATGCTATTGGAAATCAATGTAATGGGATAGGCAAATAGCAGCCAAAGAAGAGATATATTATAGGCAATCTTTGCATAGATTAAATAGGCAACTAATATGCTGAAAAAAGTGGTCCCACTGCAGGATTCACCCAATACGAATTTAGTGTTATCCAAAAAATAGACCCATTCTGAATTGAGATAGAAACCTGTTCCATAAAAAGCGTTTGTGAGAAAGCCTGTTGGGTAGATGAATATCACTTTGACAAAGGGTAATTGCTGAAAAACCAGCCTAAAAA
>JARROD010000322.1:0-9604 GCA_037384225.1 Exilibacterium sp. | reverse complement strand
TTAAAATGTTATTCATGATCTTTTCCTTACCGGAACAGCAGTTCACCCTCAGATTTATATTTGTAAAGTTTGGGTGGTCTGATAATGCCAGATTTTCAGTCCTCACAGTAAATATCGCTGTATCCACTGTGCTCAGGGGCATGTCGTATTCATGAATATTGTATGCAGCGAGATAGACGTGTTCTGATTGTTCGTTAGGCATCAACTGTTCCATAGGTTAGTCCTGTCATCATGTTAGTGGCACCGAGACACTAAATCAACCGTAAACGGTAGTTATGTGTCGTGTACGAAATAATTCAGGCAAATAAGGTATAGAAGAGGTTCGGAGGATGGTTGTAGGAGCTGTTTCATGCCGACCCAAATTCAACTACTTCAAGCGGCCTTGTATTAGATTTAATACAGGCCACTACGCTAGGGTGTTTGGGTAAAAGCATGGCCGGGCTTTTGGGTTTCCAGCCACCCGGTGACGAACAGCTGTTCGTTCTTTTATGATGCAACCAGCGAGACTGCGTACTGTGAGTACCCTATTGGCGCATAAAATTTCGCGCATGTCCCGGTAACTTCTCAATAACCCGTGTCATTGAGAAGTTACCATGCCTCTAAGGTCACCGCTTGTATTGCCTGTCTTAAATTGATTCTATTGTCCGCCACAATTGACGTACTCTGTACCCTTAAATCTCAAACGCTTTGGGTATAGACACAAGGAGATTGGGACGAATCCACACCATCACATTTAGGGTCTGGCACAAATATGGTGTGCCATCTATACTTTCCTATAAGAGTCTTATGAGCTCAATTTTTGTTCAAGTTATAGTGTTGCCGGCAATTAGGCGTGTGCACATTGAGTATCTTGAATGATTACCTTGAGAGCTTACAAGTCGACGTAATAATATTTAAGTGTTTTATTCAACTGAGGGAAAATAATGAAAAAAGCCGTAATTTCAGCAGTGCTAATGATGTTTGTCTCTTTCTTGCTAGGCTGTTCCAGCAATCTGATGGTGAAATCAAACACCAATACTATCGTTACACCACCTGCAGACTTCGCAAAAATCGTATTTATGAGATCAACATTTGTGTCGAGCGCAATAGGTGTAGAGTTATTTGAAATAACAGATGGCGAATTGAAGTTTGTGGGGTCCCTTCCAAATGGATCAAAAATTGCTCATATTACCGAACCTGGGGAAAAGGTATATATGGCGTATGGTAACGCCGCTGATTTCATGTTGGCCAAGGTCGAGGGCGGTAAAACCTATTATTCCATTGTCCGACCAAACTGGGGAACAGGCGGGTTTGCACCAACGCCCATTAGAAAAAATGAAGCGTCGGATTACAACATGCAAAGCGATGATTTTAATAAATGGGTAGAGGGAACCAGTTTGTTGGAGAAAAAATCCGAAGCTGAGCAGTGGTTTGAAAAAAACAAAGGAAAGTATGAGGAAATCTACGAGCGATATTGGGCGAGATTTCAAAACAAAAGCGCTGACGAAAAACAAAAAAGAACCTTGATGTTAACCGATGGTGTATAACTTAAAAACGCGCCCGCAGCCCCAATGAATAACGGGCGCCGGTACCGAGGACCCCGAGGGTCTGAATGGCGAAGCGGCCGTGTTTGCGGGTGTTTTCATTGGTGATATTCACCCCTTCCACAAAAACCGTCAGTCTGTCGTTGATATCGTAACTGCCGCTGATATCCCACTAGCTGTAATCATCGACAAATACCGGATCGCCGCCAGTGCCATTGGCGAGCGTTTGCATAAATTCGTCGCGTTGATTATAGGCAACCCGAAACTGCAAGGGACCCTTTTCGTAAAAGGCCACCAGGTTGCGCGAATCGCCCAAACCTTCCTTCTGTTATTGGCCACACAATTTCCAGTCGATAACCGGCTTCGTCTTATCGGCATGAGTGTGCGACCACAACGGAGCTTTTAAGGACAGGGGGAGTGACGCCGCCGCGTGGCAGGCCCCACGTAAGGAGGAGCGACGCGGTCAGGGGCAAAAAGGGGCGTGCTCTGGAGGCCTGAATATCAAACGCTTTGGGTATATCCTGGCGACATCAGGATATTGCCAGACTTTACCCTATCGTTGCATAAATTTTCGGCCCAGGATCGCTTCGCTCCTTCTATAGCAGCATTTTCAGGGTTGTGCTCAATTTTTCTAATCCTCACATAGGGTGAGCTATGCTCCGGTTAGAAAAATCTGCGCGCGTCCCTGAAAATACCGCTCTAAAAGGTCCTGAGCTCGAAAATTTATGCAACGATAGGGTATAGTTTAAAAGTGGTGTTGATTTATATGGCACTACACGCTTAACTGAGGAGAGGCAGCATTAAGGTAGCGCCGGGGGACACCGTGGCCACGGGACAGCCTTTGGCTGAAATGGGCAATTCAGAAAATACACTTGAGCCACACCTGCATATTGAGGCAAGGAAAGACGGCAAACCGATATGGCTTAGTTTTAACAGACTGTCGTTGTCGATTAATAGTCTGATAACGAGGAAGTGAAAAATGTATAACAATACCATCGACGCGGATAGCAAAAAACGTCGCCCCCTTGTCGCGTCACTTTTTGCTGCCGGTTATGCCAAACGTTAGGCACACTTAAATCCGGATTTTTTTGAGAAACGGCATGTCAGCGAAGATGGTTAGTGAAAAGGCAGCTCAAATAGTATCCCCTCGCCAGTGGCTAAGGTTGGTTTTGGTGTACCTCCTTATTCCGCTGATTTTATTGATATGTGCCTGGGATCTCGGTTGGTGGCAGGCGTGGATCTATTCCCTGCTGATATTAGTCGCTGGTATCGGGGGCCGCATATGGGCGGAACAGCGACATCCCGGATTGACGGCCAAACGACAAAGTCTAGAAAATTTCCAAAAGACAAAGACCTGGGATAAAATGCTTGCTCCACTGATGGCGGTGAGTATCGGTTATCCTATGATGATTGTGGCTGGGCTGGACCATCGCTATAACTGGTCCCCCGGGTTTCCACTATGGTCCAGTGTAATTGGATTCATAATGATCGCGTTCGGTTATGCTTTCGCTTCATGGGCAGTGGCAGAGAACCGCTTTTTCTTTACCGTACTACGCATTCAGACGGATCGGGGGCATGTGGTGTGTGATACCGGTCCGTATCGTTTTGTTCGGCATCCGGGTTATGCCGGAAATATTCTTCCACTGTTCGGTATTGTTCTTGCTCTGGATTCGGTTTGGACGCTGATTCCTGCGACGGTGGCAACAATCATTACGGTAATTAGAACAGTACTTGAAGACCAGACTTTACAGGACGAATTGCCGGGTTATCGAGACTATACACAACGCGTGCGCTATCGGTTAATTCCTGCGTTTCGCGTTCTGTGGAATCAGGGAAAGTTAATCGAGATTCTCCTGTCATTGGTGGTACTCCTCTGGAGTCTACTCGGTCTGTTCTTAATATTCTTTAGTGATCGCAGTCTCTTTCGGAAAATAACCTTGCCGTTTTTTCTATTCTTCCTTTTTTTCAACATTGGATCCTTCAGTGTCTCGAAATCGCCTATTGATTTCCAACAGGCCGCCCTTATCGTGGGATATTTTCAATGGTGGGTTGGGGCCGTGGTTGAAAACATTGGCCTGGCTGTATTGCCTCTTCTAATAATTCTCATCCCGACTACAATTTTTGCCGAATGGATGCCCGAGCTTTTTAAATTAAATATTTCAAAGAAGTTTTATTTCGTTCCAATTAGCGCAGTGATACTTATCGTTATTGATCTGCAATATAGCGATGGATTTGTCGATCGATACCCCTCAGTTTTCAGGATCCCGGCAATGCTTATATTTGCTGGTCAAAGTCGCCTTTACGATGGCGAAAGATCTGAGGTTCATTACCTGGGTTCTTTAGAACCAACGGTTGAGAAAATCGTGCTGATCGTGGATGAAAGCATCCGTGCGGACATTCTGGGAATCAATGGGTACCAAAGCGACACAACCCCATATCTGCGCTCTCTGGAAACTGGAATCGTAAATTTCGGCTTGGCTGCGTCATCTTCGAACTGCAGTGATTATTCCAACCTAATACTCAGGACAGGGATGAGAAAAGAGGCTATTCCAGATCAGGCTCAAATGAGCATGAAGAAGCCCTCAATCTGGCAATTTACCAGGAAAGCGGGGTATTACAATGTCTATCTGGATGCCCAGAGTGAGCAGGAATGGGCGAATTACCAAAACTTCATGAATGAACATGAGGCTACCTTCATTGACAAAATACTCAGACTTCGCCAGAAAGCCACCTATGAAAGCGACAGAATTGCCCGCGACAGGTTAATAGATCTTCTCAAGCAGCCTGGTAAGACCTTTATCATACTCAATAAATATGGAATTCATTTCCCATACTTCAGAAGCTATCCCAAAGAGTACAACATCTTTACCCCCGCTCTCGTGCCAGGTGAGCCAATGAATGATAGAGAAAAATCTCTAAATTCATATATGAATGGAGTGCGTTGGAGTGTTGATGATTGGTTTAAACGTTTGTTATCTGAAAGCGGGGATTTCAGGGATTACGTAATAATATATACAAGCGATCATGGACAGAACATAGTCGACGACGGGACATTGGCCACGCATTGTCGGCCGAGGGCAACTCGTTTTGAAGGCATTGTACCGATGATGGTTTTCTCCAATGACACCGCGACGCTGGATAGGTTGAAGGCGAGCCAGCAGGCAAGTTACGACAAGACGAGTCATTTCCAGGTATTTCCGACGATAATTAGACTTGCCGGTTATGAAGAGGGTTGGGTAGGAAGCCATTATGGTGCATCTCTGAGCGAGTCCCCCAGTGCCTTGCCGGCGTTTTTCGTGGGGGACGCCCATGGCCGTGGATCAGTCAGACAATGGGTCTCAATATATCCTACAGAGACTGAAAATGCCGCGGGGCTTTAAGTCTGGATGTGAAAGATGAAAATGCCGGGCTCTAATCATTATTACACCATTTTCCACCACGCAACGCCGCCAGGGACAAAAAGGGGCGTGCTCTGTGCACCTAAATCTCAAACGCTTTGGGTGTATGGTAGAATAATTTATCGTCCGGCGCTTTTGCCCATGCACGTGGTAAATTGGCTAAAGTTGAAACGCTCCGTTGATCTGCTTTCCGGTAAGGTTTAGTCCTTCACCCTAATTGTTCAAAGTATTTCCAACCAATGTCAGGGCAAGTTCCTTTTTATCTTCTGGCAATACGATCGCCATATTCAACAAATCATAAGGGACGTGCACGAAATAACTTCCGGCCCCTTTATCAGTAATAAAAAGGGGTTTCGCCCGTCAGGTGTCGTTGCGAAAACGACGGCATAGTGGGCCTACGTCAAATTTTCGCAACGGCGCCAGGCGGGATGGATCGGAGGCCCTCTCTACCCTAACGTTGCAAAATCGGATCAATGAACTTATCCAGGGTTATAGCAATCTTCAATATATGAATTTGGCCTGGACATCGATCACCAAATTGGTTTTAATTGTGTTTCAACATTCGCGGCCACAAGGAAAAAAGGGGGAACAATTGTGGCTGGTGGTGGGAGTTGAGCCGCCAATAAACCATTCCAGGTGTCGTGGCTGATACACGACTAACAAAAATAATTCTCCCTCTTAGCTTAATAAGAAACGATACTCATTTATAGTCGCTTAGGGACGTGCACGAAATAACTTCCGGCCCTTTTATCAGTAATAAAAAGGGGTTTCGAGGCGCCCGTCTGGTGTCGTTGCGAAAACGCCGGCATAGTGGGCCTACGTCAAGTTTTCGCAACGGCGCCAGGCGGGATGGATCGGAAGCGAAAACCGGGAGTTATTTCGTGCACGTTCCTTACTTGAGTTTCGGGAATGGTGACGATTCCCGATTCGTTGAAATGTCTGGTTACCGACAAGGATTGCGCATGCACCGTTTGTTTTTCATCATTGTTTTCTCCCTACTGTTTTCCAGTCCGGCTTTTGCAGCATTTAATACTTATCCTACAAGTGTGGATACCGATGGAACCTATACGCTGACCTGGACCAACCACGGTAGCCGTTTAGGCCCGCCCGCCGTGCGGGAATTCAAAAACGGCAGCTACACTGGCACGGTGGCCAACAGCGGTACATCGGTAACGCTTACCGGGCGCGGTACCGGCACTTATAAATACGAGCTATGGGGCTGGAAGCGCTATCGGGGTGAAGTTGAGCAGTATAGAGCAGACACGATTACCGTTTCCGTACAAGTACCCATCTCGCCGCCGCAAAACCTGAGTGCGCCTTCCTCCAGCACCGATGGCAGTTACACGGTCTCCTGGAGTTCAGTTAGTGGGACTATTACCCATTATACTTTGCAGCAGTCGTTCAATAACGGTGGCTGGAACAATGTTCAAAGCAGCAGTGCGCTAAGCAAAAGTTTTTCCGGTAAAGCGGCGGGCACATATCGCTACCACGTAAAGGCCTGCAACGGCTCGGATTGTTCGCCCTGGAGCAGTGAGCGCTCGGTGCAGGTGCAGTATCCGCCGTCGTCGGCCCCCGGCTGGACATCCTCCAGTGTGGCCTCGACCTATTACCCGACTGGTACGGTTGCGGTTTCCTGGTCGGCTGTGAGCAATACCAATTACTATCAATTGCAGGAGCGCAGAGGCGGCAAGTGGGTGACACGGCATTCGTCCAGTCTGCGTTCGGCCAGTTTTTCCAATCGCGTGCTGGGTAGCTATGCGTTTCGAGTAAGAGCCTGCAATCTGTCCTGCGGCCCTTGGTCTTCCACGCAGACAGTGGCTTTGCAACAGGCGTCGAATATTTCAGGCCCCAGTCAATCGCGCGGACAGTTTACGCTCACCTGGTTGGGGCCGAGTCTGGATTATGTCAACTTGTCGGAAAACGGGGGCAGCGCATCAAAAATCACCGCCGACAGTATTACGTTGACACGCGGTGCAGGAACCTATTCGTTCCGTATTCAACGTTGTGTTCGCGCCGATTCCGGAGCAGATGACTGCACGGCGTACGGACAGGCATTTTCGGTACAGGTGATTCCGTTGCCGGGTGCACCCACCAATATCACTGTGCCGGCCAACAACAGCAGCGGTAACTTTTCGGTTTCCTGGGGGAGCGCCAGTGGACTGGTCGAATCGTATCGGCTCTTCAAACAACTCAATGGCGACAGTTGGACGCGTGTGTATTCGGGCTCCGCGTCATCCGCCTCCGTGTCCGGGTTGGCTGACGGCGATTACCGGTTTCGGGTGAGTGCCTGTAACACCGTGGAGGGACAAATCGACTGCGGCAGTTACCACACCTCTGGCACGGTGCCGGTTGCGCATACGCCTGGTGTACCCGACAGCCTCACCGGTGTGCCGGCCACCAGCAGCAGCGGCGCTTTTACGGTCAACTGGGGCTCAGCGACGGGCAACGTGGATTACTACGAGCTGTATCGCCAGCGTAACGGCGGCAATTGGGAACCTGTATTCATGCGTTTCGAGTCAGAGGCTGCAATGTGCAGAGCACCTTTACCACCTGCGGCAATTACCGGACCTCCGGCATCACCACAGTCGCTTTGGCGCCGGGGGTACCGGCCAGCCTTGACGGTGTGTCTGCTACCAACACCCGCGGTTCCTATAGCCTCTCCTGGGGGGCCGCGAGCGGTTCGGTCGATAGCTATGAGCTTTATCAACAAACCAATGGCGGCACCTGGACACCGATTGACCCGGACACGACGACAACTTATGCCGTGAGCGGTCTGGCTGATGGTCGCTATGTCTTTCAGGTGCGGGCCTGTAATACGGAAGGTAGCTACACGGCCTGTGGCGGTTATCGCACCTCTGTCGGCAGCATAGTCGCGCATGTGCCGACGGTTCTCTCCGTACCCACTTATGCGACGAACAGCACCGGCAGCCTGACGGTCAATTGGAATACTCCCGGTGGGTCGGTGACCTATTACGATCTGGAAGGGCAGGTGAACAACGGCAGTTGGACGACAGCGGCGAGCGGTGTGACGGGGACCTCGATCACACTTGAAAACTTGAGCAACGGCGACTGGCATTTCCGCGTGCGCGCCTGTAACGGTTACAACTGGGCCTGTACCGATTATTCCCTGGCGGGCGCCAACAGTATGGTGCGTTTGATTCCCTCCACACCGTTGGCGCCGATCCACCCGGCGACCGGCAATGGCGCCGTCAGCCTGACTTGGTCTAAACCGGTCGGCACTGTCACCTACTACGATGTGCAAAAACAGTTCAACGGTGAAACCTGGAGTGATGCCGCTACTCATGTAACCGCCACGCAAACCACGCTAAGGGGGCTGCAGGAGGGCAACTGGTCGTTTGCCGTGCGCGCCTGTAATGATTTCAGTTGGGCCTGTTCGGACTACGGCAGCGCCAGCGGTATGCAGGTAACACAGGTGGAAGATTGGGCGGCCGCCGATCCGGTGATCGTGCCCGACCAGACCCCGGTGACTTCTTCTGCGCCGTCGCGCGATGTCACCGTGGGGGCGGTGGCTGGCGGGGGCGGTGTCAGTGGCGGTCAGGCCAGTTACGCGATTCCGATCCAGGTTCCGCCGGGACGCAGCGACATGCAGCCGCAGGTGAGTCTGAATTATTCCAGCCAAAGCGGTAATGGTATTCTCGGGATGGGCTGGTCCCTGTCGGTGAACGGAGCGATTAGCCGCTGCGGGCAGACGTTGGCACATGATGGGCGCACCAAAAACGTAACCTACAGTGGGACTGATGACCGGTTGTGTTTAAACGGGCAGCGGCTGGTGGTGTTGTCGGGCACCTATGGTTCCAGCGGTGCCGTCTACCGTTCCGAGTTGGATGATTTTACGCGGATCACACAATACGGCGGATTGAACGACAGTAGTACCTGGTTTAAGGCGGAACTCAAAAACGGAACGGTCCAGACGTTTGGTGATACCGCCGACAGCCGGTTTACGGCCTCTGGTGCGCCCGCTGTACAAAGCTGGTCGTTAAGTCGCGAGGAAGATGCCGCAAGCAACTCCATTCACTATCGCTACACGCATTTTGGCTACGGTGAATATCATTTGGCAGAGATTGATTATACTGGGCGCGGCAATACCCCTGGCGACCGGCGTATCGAATTTGTCTATGAGTCGGGTCAGCGTCCCGACCTCTCTTCGGCCTATCTGGCCGGCGGCCTGACCGCACAAACCAAGCGTTTGGAAAAAATTGTTACCTATTATCAAAGTCAACTAGTGTTGGAATACCACTTTGACTATCGGATCAGTGAGGCCTCCCGCCGGAGCCTGCTCTCGCAGGTGGAGAAATGCGGCTTTGAGGGGAACACACAATACTGTCTTCCCGCAACCGATTTATCCTGGCAGGACGCCGCACCCGCGTTCGTGTTGGAGCCACTGGGTTATCGGGCCACCCCCGCCGGCGGTAATAACCATACCGAAAGTGCCAATAGTGAGGTGGTTGCCGTATTGACAGATGCTACCCGTATCGCACCGCATCTGCCGCACGGCGATGGTGACGGCGACGGCACGCCGGATTGGCCGGGCTGGCGGGTAAGTGCGGAAGGTGTAGGCGGCACTGTTAACAACGGTGTTCCGCCGGTCTGTACAACTAAAGTTTTCAGCCAGGAATATCACTGTGTGATAGGTGATATTGATCAGGACGGTCGCACTGACAG
>JARROD010000321.1:0-4167 GCA_037384225.1 Exilibacterium sp. | reverse complement strand
CCTGAATGTTGTTTCCAGACTTGCATCAGAAGGCGGGAGAGTTGTTGTCGTTTGTTGTCGGGCAACGATGAGAAAAAGTTCTGTTCGTGGTCTTTGGTAACTTTTTGCGCTTGTCGAAAGACTTTGCGGCCCTGTTGCGTCAATGATAGTGCCTGGGAACGCCCGTCCTTGGCTTTAGTATTGAGATAGCCCTTCTTAATCATTGCTGAAACTAGAGGTGTCATGTTTGCGCGTTGGATGTCCAGGACCCTGCCGATCTCGCTGGCTGTGATCTCAGGATTTTCCGCGATTTGATAGAGGACGGTGACATCGGTAACTCGTAATTCCAATGGCGACAGCGCATCTGCCAATTTAGTCATCGCTAATGACGACACCCGCCGCAGCTGATAGCCCAAATAACTGTCAATGGATGAATTTAATTCGGAAAAATCGGTGGACATAGTGCTCCCCGTGTCAGCAACTGATTACTTTATCAATATTCTTATGGGGTGTTTAGAATCGCGCACGAAAACGGGAAGTTATTCCGTGCCCGTTCCTAACGTACTGACTTCACTCATTTTCCCATTCTTCGTTGCAAACCTGATGATTGTGTTTTTTATCTACAAATACAAACTTGCCAAAGGCATTGTTTTGTAGCATTAATAACTATTATACATCATAATAATTATATTGTATAGTATTCCATTGAGAGATTGAAGAGGTCTGTCTGCACTTCGGGAGAAGCAAGTATGGCTTGCCGGATTTTATACCTATACCGAATTGGAGTTTTTCCTGGTTTAACAATAAAAATTGGAGGAAAGCATTCATGTCAATAAAAAAGAGCTTTACTAGAAATACCCTGGCGGCGTTAGCCGCCGGGGTTACCGTCAGTGGCGGTGTCCAGGCGGAGAAAACCATACTTGAAGAAATTGTTGTTACCGCTCAGTTTAAAAAGCAGAACCTACAGGATACGCCGGTGGCGATCACGGCAATGACCGGGGAGATTATGGAGGCTCGCGGTCAGCTCAGCATTGAGAGTATTGAGGCACAAGCCCCCAATGTCTCGCTGACAACGGGTGGGTCGTTCGGTGGTAACTCCCTGACGGCGTTTATTCGCGGTGTGGGACAAACAGACTTTAACCCGGCGGTGGAGCCTGGAGTTGGCCTCTACGTTGACGATGTTTACTACGCCACGATGACCGGCTCTGTTCTGGATCTCTTGGATCTTGACCGGGTGGAAATATTGCGTGGGCCACAGGGTACGCTGGCCGGAAAAAACTCAATTGGAGGATCAATCAAACTGTTTTCTAAACGCCCCACGGAGGACACCGATGGTTATCTGGAGCTCTCGGTCGGTAGCCTGGACTTACTCAGTGCCCGGGCGGCCAGTAACTTAACACTTGTCGATGATATGCTCTATGCACGTGTTTCCGGAGTTTCCAAATCCAGAGATGGGCATGTGGATGTAATCGATTGGGCCTGTTCTCACCCTGATAACACTCTGGGATTTGGAACCAGTTTTAACGGCAATGATTGTAAAACCGGTACCGAGGGTGGTGTCAAATATAACGCTGCCCGCCTGGCTTTGCGTTGGCTGGCGTCCGACGATGTGGAGGTTAATTTTTCAACTGACCGTACGGAGGAGAATTCCGATCCACCGGCGAATGTATTGACGGCCGTTTATCCCTCGACCAACCGGCGAGCCGGGATTGTGCCTGATGGCAGCGAGTATCCGGCGCTGTTTGCTATTGCTGGTTTATCACCGCCAGGTTCCGGGCCGGGATCATTCCTCGGTCTTACCGGGTTCGATCCTGATGGAGGTGGACCGATTCCGGGCATTACCTTCGGTCCGGTGCTGGATCCTTCGATTTTTCTTCCCAAGGATAAATACGAGAATTATTCCAGCTACGGGAATTATCAGACTGACAACTACCTTAAGCGTGAAATGACACTGAAGTCCACGGGAGCTGCTCTCAACGTCGACTGGTCAATCAATGACTCGCTTCAGCTACAGTCGATCACGTCTTATCGGGAATATGAAAGTAGTTGGGCTAACGATTCGGATGCCACGCCGCTGTCCCTGACCAACCTGTATCAATCGTTGTTTCACGATGCCAGGAGTCAGGAGTTCCGCCTGAATGGCGATCTGGGCGGCAGTTTCTCCTATACTGTCGGCGCCTTCTATCACGACTCGACAACAACCATGACTGGTCGCATTGATCTGGGTTATGTGAATTTTGATTTTATACATGGCCCGGACCCTGTCGACACAACCACTAAGGCTGTTTTTGCCAATGGCACCTATCAGTTAACTGACAGTTTGGAGTTAATTCTTGGCCTGCGTTACAGCGAAGATAAAAAAGTTTATGAGTTCCTGCGCAGAGAGCCTGATCTGTCGGAGATTTTACCCTGTGGACCGGGAGCATCCATCAATTGCTTGATATCGGAAGTGAATGGACTTACAAGCACTTTTGAAGGGGAACGAACAGATTATCGCAGCGTACTGAACTACCATATCACCGATAGTATGATGGTTTATGGCCAGATAGCGACAGGGTACAAAGGTGGTGGTGTAAACCCGCGGCCATTCTTTAACGACCAGGCACTGGATGTCGATCCCGAGGAACTCACCTCCTTCGAAATCGGTGCTAAGGCCGACCTGCTCGATAATACCTTACGACTTAATACAGCGGTGTTTTATAACGAATATTCAGATATCCAGTTTCAGCTCACTAACTGCGTTGGTGTACCGGGTGTAGTCAACGGCATCCCCTGTTTGATGACCGCTAATGCTGCCGATGGCGAGACCACGGGGGTAGAGTTTGAATTCGATTACGCGCCTAATGAATCGCTTCGCATCGATGGCTCCTACAGTTATATTAACTTTGAGTTGACCGACCTGGCGTATGACATTGATGGCATCACGCTGGATACTAAGTCACCGTTCACGCCGGAACAGACGTTTAGTCTGGGGGTCCAGTACAGGATCGGTTCTCTGGTGCCTCGCGTGGATGTGACTTATCAGGACGACTCCTATAGCTCATGGGTGAATAGCCCAGACGTTTTGCTTGAATCCAGAACGCTTGTCAACGCTCGAATTGCCTGGGAGGCAAATGAAGATTGGCTCCTGGCGTTGGTAGTGAAGAATCTGACGGACAAGTACTACTTTACCAACGCCAGTGATGGTGGTTTAGGTAGCGGTACTTCCTTTGCTCAACCCGGACTGCCCAGAACCTGGCAACTAAACCTGAAACGGACGTTCTAGCGTCGTGTAGCATTTTTAAGGTCTGGCAAAGCTGTTGCTAACCAGGCCTGACACTTCAGGATTTACTTGTTTGGCCATTTCATAATAATTGGCTTTGGCGGTTGCAATGATGGGGTAAATATCCTGATTGTGGTCGTTTCAGCGTACAGAACTACCTGTTGCAGTTGCTGTTGCTGTTGCTGTTGCTGTTGCCAGAATCAAATACTTTGAGAACAGCCGCCATGCTTTCCAATATCTTGCCTGTCACGCCAGAGTCGTGATTGAATCGTTTAACCAAATTTTTCTGCAAGCGTTTGTCGTGATCGCCTATAGCCTGATTTACTCGATCGAGCATCTCTTGAGTGCTGTTACTTTTGACTAAATCGGAAGTCAGGTTCTCAATCAGCTCAAATTTGTCGATCCTCAGATTGGAAGGATAAATAGAATTACCGAGTTTACCTATCTGATTTTTTACGTCCTTTTCAATGCGAGATAACAGGGTAGACTTAACGGTCGCCACAGTTATTTGTTCACCCGCCTGAGCAATGTTGTTGCGCAATTTATCTAAAGGAGCAACATCTGCGCTGGCATGCACCTCAGCCAGTCGAGTTTTTTCTTTTTCAGTGAAAGCAATTTGTTCTTTACCATTTATGCTCGTCAGTTCGACATCAGTGCTGAAATTGACGGCGTCTTTGATAGTTTCTTTATCGTATTTATTTTCCAAAGAGTCTCGTACCGAGTTAAGTATTTGTAAGAATTCGCCGCTGGGTAGCGAGCCTAAAGCCCCTTTCTTCAAGCTGACGGAAATGGATTCATCCCCTGTAACGTTGATATCGAAAAAGGGACCAAAATTTTTATTTAACGCGATTTCAAGCTTTTCCCCATAGGCTCCCGCATCCATGTTTCCAAAGAAGTCTATCGCCTTAAAAAAGCTATTTCTATGA
>JARROD010000320.1:0-5756 GCA_037384225.1 Exilibacterium sp. | reverse complement strand
CGACGTAGGCCCACCAAGCCTAAAGTTTTTGCGCCTAGCCCAGCGGGCGCCTCAAAACCCCTTTTTTGTCCTGATAAAGGGGCGGGAAGTTATTCCATGCCCGATCCTAAAGAGAATAATCAGCAGGATTACAGGAGCCTCCAAAATATGAAAGATTCACTAATCGATAAAAAAGACAACCTCCTTCCTGCCCGGCCGGGCATTGCCTGCTGTTTAAAAACATTGCCTCTGACCGTTGCTCTGGCCACGGCGTCCATCGCCGCTCAGGCAGCCGCGGAACAGGGAAAATCCTCCAGCACAACACCCGCTTTGACCGTATCCGGTAGCCTCATCAATACCATTGGGCAGGGGGCATCACGCGTGGCCACATCCCACCAGGGCGCCGCCGCCAGAAATGAAGCACTGTCAGGTAACGTTCGAATCTCCGTGCAACAGGCCATTAAAGCCGAACAGCTGCGGCGCCCTTCGCGCAGCGGGCTCAAACACCAATTCGACCCGACCCTGGGCAAAGCCACTTTTATTTGGGGAGGCGCCGGGGACACGACAGCGGGCGCAAATGTTATCGCCCCGGACAAACGCAAGCTGTGGGCGGCAAACTACCATCTGCAGCGCCTGACCGGCCTGACAGTTGCCGGCAACGATGCCGAAGTGGCCATACGCTCCGCCAGCGCACAAAACAAACAAACCATCAGTGAAGCTTACCTGGTAAACCTGCACGACCACCTCGGCGGCCCCATAGTGGCAAAATACCGACAGCGTGTTCAGGGTATCGAGGTGTTTAACCGTGAAATGAATATTCTCCTGGACCGGGACCTGAACATGGTCGCTTCGGCCGGTTACCTCACGGAGCGCAATGAACTGCCCTCCAGCGTCGCCGATTTCACTTTTGACGATGCGCAAACCGCGATTCGCATGGCGTTTGAACAAATGGGGGGAGACAGTGGCAATATCACTCTGAACAAAAGCAAAAAAGATGGTGTCTGGCAATATTTCGACGCCGAGAATGGCAGCTCCAGCGACCTGCAGTTATTGAGCGCACCGCGAGCCAAAAAAGTTATGTACGACCTGACGGGCGAGTTGACAGCAGCCTATTATGTTGAACTGCAAACGGCTGCCCCCGATGATACAAACGGAGACTACTACGCGTTCGTAATAGACACCCGGGGCCGGCAGGTTCTGATGAAAAACAACCTCAAAAGCGACGCGACCTTCTCTTACCGTGTGTATGCGGACCCGCAAACATTGTTACCGGAGGATGGCCCCCATGGAGATGTAACGCCGGCACAGGGCCCCGACCAGGTGGACCCCTCGGAGATTCTGGAAGCGCCGCTGGTAACGCTAAAGCACGGCCCCATCAGTACCGGCGACCCCTGGCTGGAGAAGGGTGCCGGCGAAACCAATGGCAACAATGTGTTCGCCTATGCCGATGTGGTGGCTCCACAGGGCTTCACTACCGGCGATTTCAGTGCGCCGGTTACCGCCTCCGGGATATTCGACTATGCACTGCAAACCAATGAGGCGCCCAATTCCCGCGATAATCGCCACGCCGCTATCGTCAACCTGTTCTATCTCAATAATTTTCTGCAGCAAGGATACCGTGCCAGGGGACGATTTCGGTGTGTTTGTTACCCGCGACGGCGAACGTGTATTCCTGACCTCCTCGCAAACAGCTGGCTTCGGCCCTCTGCGGTTCAGTACTCTGACGGGAGAGGCGGTCCGCATCGACGACGGCAGTACGGGGCCAGATGGCACCGGCACCGAAACCGATGGCTGCGAGGAACTGATCAACCCGGAACAGGTAACCGGGAAAATAGCGCTTATCGACCGCGGCAGCTGTAGCTTTACGCTAAAGGTTTTCAACGCGCAGCAGGCCGGCGCCATTGCCGCCGTGGTGATAAACAACCAGCCCGGCGACGAGCCCGCCTCCATGGGCGGGAACGATCCAAACGTGAAGATCCCCAGCATGGGGCTTTCCAATAATGACGGGCTGACGCTTATCGATCCTCTGGAGGCCGGCGAAACCGTGGCGTTGGAGATGTTCAACAACCGCCCGTTCAAGGACGGTACCTTAGACAACTCCATCATCGCCCATGAATGGGGCCACTACATCAGCAACCGCCTGATCGGAAACGGTTCCGGCCTGATCAATAACCAGGGCAATTCCATGGGTGAAGGCTGGGCGGATTTTCACGCCCTGTTGTTGCTGGCACGCGAAGCGGACCAGAATATTCCCGGCAACGATGCCTTCCAGGCGCCTTACCCTTCCTCAACCTTTGTGGGAGACTTTTTCACCGGCGGGCGGCGCGTGCCTTATTCCACCAACCTGGAACTCAACCCCCTGACGTTCAAACACATCGAATCCGGCGTGGAACTGCCGAACAATCTGCCCAGCGACAATAACTCTGAAGTGCACAATTCCGGCGAGGTCTGGGCTTCCATGCTGTGGGATGCCTACGTGAGCCTGATCAATACGCACGGTTTTGCCAAGGCTCAAGACCGTATGCTGGATTACTTGGTGGCAGGTTATAAGCTGACGCCGGTGGCGCCCACCTACACGGAAGCCCGAGACGCACTGCTGGCGGCCGCTTTTGCCGCCGACCCGGGTGATTATCGCCTGCTGCTGGAAGCCTTTGCGCGCCGCGGCATGGGGCCGGGCGCCGTATCGCCGGAGCGTTTCGACGAGTTCCACACCGGCGTGGTGGAATCGTATGAATCCCGGTTGCCCATTTTCCGCGTCAACGATGTCCTGCTGGCAATTGAGACCGACACAGCCGGCGACACCAAAAAAGACGGTATTTTGCAAGCTGGTGAAAGCGGCACGGTAACGGTCAGCATCGACAATATCGGATCGGAAGCCCTGAGCGGGCTCCAGGGGCAGTTGGAGGTGTTGAGCGATCATAGGGTTCGTTTCGATAACAACGGCACCATCACATTCGATTCTCTCAACCTGTTTGAAAACACTACCGCCGCGCCGCTCGGCTTTACCCTGGAGGAGGGGCCTGTTGCGGAAGAACTGGTGCTGAGGGTGGTTTTCCTCGAGCAGAGCGGCGACCAACCGGTAACCGTGCCCGCGCCGGAAACACTCAGCGTGCCGGTCAATTACAAACTTCTGCCCAGAGCGCCTCTGGAAGATACAACAGAGGACACCCTGGATACCCTGGCGGCCCCGTTTGACTGGGTAGAGGTGGCGTTAAAGCCGGGCAGTGAAGCGGCGCGGCTGTTTATTCCCAGCAACACCCCCTTCGATGCGCAAACGACTGTGGAAGACCTGGGCTTCGCCCCCGATTCGGAGGTAATGTTTATCGAGGACCGCGCTATCGAGTCGGATGTGGCTTATGAGACCCGGAGTTTCAATGTGGGCTTTGCCGGGAATTTCCGCCTGAGCTTCGAACACTGGTACAGCTTTGAAACGGGGTTTGACGGGGGTGTACTCGAAGTCAGCGTCAACGGCTCCGAATTTCAGGACGTGCTGACGATTCCCGGCGCGGCTTTCGAGGGCTCGGGCTACACCGGGGCATTGGCCGGCGAGGACGACACTCAATCCCTGCGCGGCCGCGACACCTTCAACGACCTCATTCCCGGCGGGGTTATGGAACGGGAAACCATCAATTTCGGCACGGCACTGAATGGCAACCAGGTTCGCTTGCGTTTTCGGGTGGCCACCGACTTCTCCGTGGGCGATACTGGCTGGCTGATCGACAACATTTCAGTGACCAATGTGGCCAGCCCGATATTTTCCTGTGTGGCCGTTCCCGACGCGCCCGTCTGTGAAGACAACACCATCAGTGTTATCGCCGACAGCATTCAAATCGTGGATGTGGATGAAAGCGGGAATGCAACGGAAGTCAGTGTGAGCGCGACAATGGCCGCGGAATCCACTGCCGGGCTGCGCATCCAGTGGGAGCAGTTGGCGGGGCCGACGGTTGATTTCAACGGCGCCGCAACGGAAACCATTCGCTTTACGGCGCCGGATGTCAGTGAGGATACCACCCTGACTTTCAGCGTTTCCGCCAGGGGATTGAATGGGGAGACGGCAAAAACGCAAGTGAGCGTAACGGTGCGGGATCGCGATTCCCAGGGCGGTGAAACGCCCGAAGAGCCGGCGGGGGACGACGTCGAAAACGATAGTGATGTGGTTGCGCCACCTGCCGGCCCCACCTCAGCAACCGACAATTTTTCAGTCGGCTCATCGTCCGGTGGCGGAGGTTTTGGCTGGATAGGCCTGCTGATGTTGCCGCTAAGCTTTTTCTGCAAGGTTTTTGAAAACACTTCGCAGTAAACGCTGGTATCCGGACCCACCACAATGGCGCTGAAGGTCAACTCATTACCCTGTCACCCCATTGGGGCGCTCCAGGCTGTTGGCCTTGGCGCCCGCGCCGCTGAAAATAAACTCCGTTTTGCCACAGGTGGCCGCGTCCAGTAGCGGCCCGCCCGGCAGCTGGTCGCCATAGCTGCCGGCGTTGCCATGCCTGCCATTGGAAATATAGGGGTGATGGGCGATCGCATGGAAGATTCGTTCTGTGGAGACTTCTTGGTACTGGAGCGGATGTTGACATTCAATCAGGCCAAGAACTGGAACATCATTGATGGGCGTCAAAACAGTCTCTCAGCCCTCCAGAATCGCTATGGTCTTGTCTACAGCTTCTATGCCGTTGGGTTTCACTGGTCCCTGGAGCACTTCTTTGACGACGTTCTGGGATTACTTGCTGATGACGGCATTGGGGTCTTTCTGATTCCCGAACAGTTTGAGCCTTTCCCTACGTTAGACACTGTCTCATGGCACAGAATCCCCATGGATACGGTTGAAGAGAGTGAAAGGCGGTTGGGAATGCTGGTATTGAGCAAGAGTCGCGACGTGATATCTCAGCTCTAAAGAACTTGTTCGAGGTAACATGTCCCTTAATTTATACTATGTAATCAGGATTTTTTTATTCCATTCAATAAGCCGCACCATTTTTTCACAGATAACATCCACGTTAACCGAGTTTCGTGGCAAGGTGAAATAGGAAAAACACAACCCGGACTTATCATCTATACCTGCCCCAGGGTCAATGCCGCGCAATGGGTTCAGGCCAGCACGAAGTAAATGATCTATCAATCTGGGTCTTTCAGTTTTTGGAATTGAATCAATATTAACCATGCCAATCAGCATGACTTGCTCGAGAATATTGTCGTAACGCATTAGAACGGGGTGCTCATTATCAATTATGAGTTCATGCTCCTCTTTTACCGACTGAGGATCCACATCCATACCTATTTTCTTAAAAACTGCAGAAAACAAGTTTCTGATAAAAATGTCGCTCATGTATTTCCCCCCATGTCTAACGCCTTATTCACTGATTTTAAAATTTGCTTTGCCGCATCTGGTGCTCTAGCAATAAAAATCGTAAATCGTTCAAATCTTGTTGTGTTTCCGTTGCCGGCTTTTTCGCACTCGAACTCACTATATTATCCAGCTGACTCAGTACCTGTTTGCGATTGCTATCGGATATTTTGCCCTGTTTAAACATATTTTCCACTGATTCTATAACTGTTGCCGCCGCCCTCGCTACCTGTGGTGATTTCGTTCCCAAACTCTCAACTTTATCGATCACGAAATTACGATAGGCACTGGTTTCCAGGTTCGCCGGAGCGGATTGTGTTCTTGTCGGGCCACTATGCTGATTCTCAGTTCGCTTGCTGTGACGACCTCCAGTGGTTCGAACAGATACTGGAGTGTCAGACTTTTCACTGCGCCGACCACGTTGAGCCCCCCC
>JARROD010000319.1:0-4863 GCA_037384225.1 Exilibacterium sp. | reverse complement strand
AGAGAATTGGCGAGCGACTGTAAGCTCCTTTAAGACAGAAACTGCAGAAGGCTTTCATTATATCCGTGTTAAACCGGGTCTATTGGATTTGTTTGTCATGCAAGGAGTGATCACTTTTTTTATCGCTCCCCTTGGTGTGTTATTGCCTTTTTTTGTCGAAGACACCCTGCATTCGACACCCAAGTGGTATGGGTTTTTAATGGCCGGGCTAGCTTTTGGTGTGACACTGGGTAGTGTCGTGTCGACTGTAATTAAAATTGCACCTGCGAAAAAAGGAAAATTGGGTGGCAGTGCCTTAATACTCTACTCACTCTGCCTTATTGGCGTTGGCTATAGTCAGACCGTGGTGACAGCCCTGCTCGTTTTAATGGTCATGGGCGTTTGCTCGGGACTGATGTACGTTTTGGTTAATTCGGTCATACAACGGAGCACACCAGGTGAGATTCGAGGTAGAGTCTTTGGATTGTTAACCACTGCAACGTTTGCTTTGACGCCTATTTCTATGGGCTTGGCGGGAATTGTAGCCGATCTTGTCAATCATGATATCACGCTGATTTATACCGGATGTGGAATCTGTACCTTAATTGCCACATTAATGTTGTTGTTGCGTGAAGGATTGCATCAATTGTTAAGTGGTGATGATTACTCTGTCAATAGTGTGTAGTGTGCGAAATGCTAATTTTATGCGGCAAAGACGAATGTCCACGTGTATCGTTATAATATTTTTGAAATGAATTAAGTTTGCGCTGGAGATCACGAGAATTGAAAAACAGCGTGTGATCCAAAAATTCGGTTCTGATGGATTTGATATACCCAAAGCGTTTGAGATTTTGGTGCACAGAGTGCGTCAATTTTTGTTCCTGGCAAGGAGCGACGACGCCGCGTGGCGGGTCCGGGTCCCACGGTAGGAGGAGCGACGCGGCCAGGGGCAAAAAGGGGCGTGCTCTGTGCACCTAAATCTCAAACGCTTTGGGTATAAAATGCCAATATTGAGGAAAATTAAGAATTCGCACAGTGCAGGTAAAAAGGTGCTTTATACTTCCTATACCCCATAACACGCTTTTTCCGGCAACCAAAGAAAAAAGGCCAAATGAGTAAAAATTCGGCCTTTTCGCAATTGCTGTTTTATAGGTAATAATGACATATAATGCACTGATTCGCTTTTCGTCGTTCGGAAAAGTCAAGATTCAAGACCTGACCCCGCTAATGCTAACCCGTGACCCCGCTAACCCGGAGGCAGCGGCCTCACTATTAGCTGCAGTAACTGAAGATCTGTCAGAGCATTGAAGTTCGGATTAATCAGCGCGCTAATATTCCCTAAACTTTCAGACAGTTTCCGATAGGAACGCATCAATCTCACGCGCAAACAGTCCGGGACAATCCACCATTGAAAAATGACCCGCGTCCGGCAGCACACGCAGCTCGGCGCCCGGGATCATGGCGGTCAGTCGCTGCCCTTCCGGCAACGGTATCCAGCCGTCCTGGTCTCCCCAAAGCACCCGAACCGGCACTTTCAAGGTTGGGTACAGCGGTTCCAATCGCTGCGTGTATTCATAATCGTAACGGGCCACCTGGCGATAGTAGGCCGGCTGACCGACTTCGCCCATCCACGGCTCTATCAGTGCTGCCTCCACATCTTCGGGTAACGGCCGCGCCACTGCCGTCGATAAGTGTGCCGCCAGCGTGGCGCGGTGAATGTAGCTCGGCACCGCGGCAAAAACTTCTTCGTGGCGGTTTACGAGGCGCGAGAAGGGGGTGCCCCAGGGGCTTAGCAATACACCGTCGGCCACCAGAATGCTGTGCACCGCCCTTCCTTCAATCAGATGTGCGCCCATCACCGTGGCGGCACCGAAGTCGTGGCCCACCAGGCGCGGACAATCCAGGCCGCGGTCGTCGAGAAATTCCGCCAGTGCCTGGGCAAAGCTGCGCAATCGCACATCCTGGTCGGCGAACTTTTCCGAGGCGCCGTAGCCAGGCAGGTCCAGGTAGTGAAGCCGATAGCGTTCGCGCAGGCGTTCGATGACGGGCCGCCAGACCACTGAATTTGCCGGTGTGCCGTGTACCAGAACCACGTCCGGGCCCTCGCCTTCCACATCCCAGGCGATGTTGCCCACGGGGGAACGGAAGTGTTGGTTGAGTTGATGATTCATCGCTTTTTCTCCTTTGGTAAAACCAATGTGATCCTAATTTTCCTGGGTTTTAGCGCTAGTTACCACGAGGAAAGATCATGTATACTTGACGAAACATCAACTTATGAGACTGCCGATGCCACCTCGACTGCCGCCCGTTTCGCAGATTCGTTCATTCGTTGAAGTGGTCCGTCAGGGGCGCTTGATTCGCGCCGCCGAGGCGCTGGAACTCACCGAATCGGCAGTCAGTCATCACCTGCGCAAGCTTGAGGAAGCGCTGGGCACCCGTTTGCTTGAACGCAACCGCAGTCATGTGGCACTCACGCCGGCCGGCGAGCGTTTTCACGTCCGCGCCCAGCAGGCGCTGTCATTGCTCGACGATGCGGTGGAGGAAGTTCGCGGCGGTCCGGGCGGCCGGGTTCTGCTGACACTGCCGCGCACCGTCGCCACCCATTGGCTGGTGCCGCGTTTCCCGGCGCTCTATCAGAAGTACGAAGAGCTGGAATTGCAACTCCTGCCTACCACCCGCGAGTGCGACCTTGCCCGCGAACAGATAGATTTAGGCATCCGCCTCGGCCGGGGCGACTGGCCCGGACTTGAGGCCCGCCCATTGATGCCGCAGTACATCTGCCCCGTAGCCGTCCCGGCAATTGCGCGGCAATGGCAGGAGCAGGGCTGGGATGAAATGGCAAAACACGCCCGCCTGATCACCAACCAATTGCATCCCACCGAATGGACCCGGTGGTGCAGCACCACTGGTCGCCAGATGCCCGCCTCCAGCCGCTTTTCCGAGCTGGAGTCGTTCGATCTGATCCTGCAAGCAGGCCTCGCCGGCGCCGGCTTGATAATGGGGCGCTCGCCAATGGTCAACGACACAATCGCCCGCGGCGACTTGATTGCACCCTTCCCCGAACGGGTGAAGACCGATCGGAGTTACTACGTAGTTTGGCCGCAACGGCGGCCGCCGAATCGGTATGCACAGAAAGTGCTCAATTGGTTGATGGAATCGGCGTAGGAAGTTCGGGCGGTTAACCCTAATGTTGCAATAATCACTTTTGGAGCAGCAATTTTCATTGCATCAGGAATACTTTTTAAAGAATTAATCCGCCGCCATTACTACTGAGTACCGGTGCCCACACTATACTTACTTTTGTATTGATTTTTGCGCGCCAATGCCGTTAGGTCGTCGTTTCTAGATGGGAACTATCTAATTCGAAAGCTGCAAATCAATTTTGTATTTTTGGTTTATCGAGTGCGCCGTAAAACTTCGCCCTTCAGGGCGGAGATGTAAGGCGCGGATTGCGAAGCAATCCTAATGCGGTGTCCGCTACTGTTCGATGTGTTGGCGAATGATATCAATGGGCACACCACCGTAGCATTCGACAAAGTAAGAGGGACCAGCCCTATAGCTTCTTGCCGATGCTTGGGTCGTTCTTCATGTGGATTATACGGCTGGAAAACGTATAATGGCGGTTATGGTCATTCGCAAAGCGTTTAAATTCCGATTGGATACGACCGTTGAGACGGAGCAACTCATGTCTCAATTTGCAGGCAATTGTCGATTTCTCTGGAATAAAGCACTGGCATTAAATTTGCGCTATCTGGAAAGTAAACAGCCACTTCTTTGGTATCGGGAACTGGACTGGTTCAGCAAGCTCTGGAAGCAAAGCGAAGAATACGGGTTTTTAGGACTCTCACCGGCCCAGACGTTACAACAAACCTTGAAACAATTGGAGCGGGCGTTCAAGGATGGTTTTGACCGATCCCAACCCTTAAAGCAAATACCCACCTTCAAAAAACGCGGAGACCGGGACAGTTTCACTTTTCCGCAAGGTTTCAACATTGACGGCAAGCGGATTTTCCTGCCGAAACTGGGTTGGGTAAACGTCAGAAAGTCCCGTGATATTGTCGGCACACCCAAGAATGTAACGATTTCCCGGCAGGGCCAATATTGGTTTGCTTCCATTCAGGTCGAACGGGAGGTGCCTGATCCGGTTCATTCCTCTGCGTCCATGGTGGGTGTTGATATGGGCGTCAAACGCCTGTTCACGTTATCCGATGGTGATTTCGAAGAACCCATCGACGTGAAAGTGTGGCAGGATAAGATCAAACGCTTGCAAAAACGCCTGGCCAAAAAAGTGAAGTTTTCCAGCAACTCGCGCAAGCTTAAAGAAAAAATCAATCGCCTTCATACCAAAATAGCGAATATTCGCCGTGACGCCCTGCATAAGTTTTCAACCACGCTCAGCAAAAGCCACGCCGTGATTGTGCTTGAAGACTTGCGGATCCGGCAGATGACGAAATCGGCCAGGGGTGATAGGGAAAATCCGGGAAGTCGGGTTAAGCAGAAATCCGGCCTGAATCGGGCCATACTCGATCAGGGCTGGGGTCTGTTCAAATCGTTTCTGGAATATAAGCAGTACTGGTTGGGTGGCCGGGTGATCTATGTCGATCCCAAACATACCAGTCAGACCTGCCCGGCCTGCCACCACGTCAGCAAAGACAACCGGCAAACTCAAGCAGCGTTTGTGTGTGTCGATTGCGGACATCGGGAGCACGCCGATGTGGTGGGTGCAAAAAATGTTTTAGAGCGGGGACACCGCTTGTTAGCCTGTGGAGAGCATTGGGTTGCCAAACTCTGTGAAGCAGGAACCGGAAAGCTCAGCGATGGGTTCGAACCTGCGGTCATTTGACTAGCGGGAATCCTCTCCCTTTAGGGAGAGGAGGATGTCAA
>JARROD010000318.1:0-4204 GCA_037384225.1 Exilibacterium sp. | reverse complement strand
CTGCTGAGCTCGAATTAGCGCCAAGGCTGTTTCACTCTGCAACGACACCTCTTTTCGGTTAAACTCTTTCATGCCTGCTCTCCTCAATAATGGCTCTGCCTATTGGTTTGTGTTCTCAGCTGCCATGGTAACCCACGGTGTTGAGGATGAGCAGGTCAATACATTATGTCTATTCAAGTCAACAGAATTATGTGATAGAAAATGATTGATCCAGATTACTTATACGAAACCTCAGAACCGTATCGCAACCTTCTTCGCTCGATAGAAAATGCAATGGAAGAGGAAGGTAAAATACAAAATCGTGGTAGATCTCAGGAGGCTAGCGATTTGGGCCTAAAAGTCTGGAATCTGTTGTTGGACATGATGTCGATGTTAGAGACCAAATCATTTCTTGATCTGACCTATGCAACGGGTTATGATCTAATGTGCTGGGCCTCATGTTTTGTTACTGAACTGCATAACGCCGCTAGTAAGGATAGTACCTATCGGGACTTAAAATATCAATTTTGTTCAAAGTTTGTAGACCTGCATAAACACCTCCGTGATAAGGACGCCCATAATTTGGGGTTCATTCGTAATGAGCTAGCTGATTCACTCTTTAGCATGGGTAAAGCCGACCAAGCTGATGCGCTATACCGTGAATGGTTAATGGCAGAACCGGAGTGGGAACAGGGTTGGATAAACTGGTCTGACAGCTACTGGCTCTGGCGCTATCCCGATTTGAACAAAGACTATGAGAAGGCACTTTCGATACTAAAACAGGGGCTTTCTGAGCCTAAAGTGTCTTCCAGGAGTGATCTGGAAGATCGATTAGAAATGCTTACAAAGGAATATACCCAAAGTGATTGAGATTTAGCTATTTCAACCCTAAAAATTCCGCAATTGTTCGCTACGTAGTTTCTTCAATTGAATGTACCCAAAAAATTGCCTACGTCAGACGCCCAAGCCGTAGATTGACGATACTTTGACGGGCCTCCAGGTATGTGGTTATTATTGGCAGGAAAGATATTGTTCAGAAGGTACTTATCAAGTGGTGGTTGAGTTATTTAAAACGGATATGGAAGACTAAAATGAAGAAAAAATTGGTATTGTCTGTATTGCTTGTCTCGCTGTTTTCCGGCTCAGCGATGAGCGCAGCAGTTTCAGAGGAAATCAAGGCGGCCATCGCCAGTAAAGAGCGGTCGGAGCAGGAAACCGTCCGTGATAAGCAGCGAAAACCCGCGGAAATATTGTCGTTACTGGGGGCGAAACCGGGCATGACGATAGCCGATTTATGTTCCGGCACTGGATATTACACGGATATTCTGTCTCGGGTTGTGGGAGGCAAGGGAAAGGTCATTGCACACAACCTGCCTTTCGTGGTCAACCGCTATGCGAGTTTTTTAAACAACGAGGGTGCCGGGTGGCTGGCTCGCCTGAAATCTGAGCAATGGCAAAAGAATGTTGTAAAAAGGGTGGAAGAGCTGGATACAATCAATCTTCCGATTCAGTTGGATGCAGCACTAATGGTGTTGTTTTACCACGATACCGTATGGCAGGGCGTAAACCGTGAAATGATGAATCGCCGCATCTTCAATGCGCTAAAACCGGGCGGAGTTTATTTAATCGTTGACCACAGTGCTAAACAGGGTAGTGGGCTGGATGATGTGAAATCGCTTCACCGTATTGAAAAGCAGGTTGTAATAGATGAAATCACCCGTGTTGGTTTTAGGCTCGAGCGCGACTCGATGATATTAGCTCACCCTGAAGACAGCAGAGATTATAGCTTCGTGCGCGATGTGAAAACCAAACGCGATCAAACTGATCGCATGGTCTTAAAATTTATAAAACCTATGGATGACTGATATACCCAAAGCGTTTGAGATTTTCGATAGACGTGGAAACGGGGGATGGACGCGCGCAAATATTGGGGCTATTCTACATACATCTGTCATGTGCTGCGCAGGTCCAGTAATTAAGGAACGGGCGCGGAATAACTTCCCGTTTTCGCTTCCGATGCATCCCGCCTGGCGTCGTTGCAAAAACTCGACGTAGGCCCACCAAGCCTAAAGTTTTTGCGCCTAGCCAAGCGGGCGCCTCAAAACCCCTTTTTAGTACTGATAGAGGGGCGGGAAGTTATTCCGTGCCCGTTCCTAACCTAAAGGAGATTACAAACGGTGGAGTGGTTGAATGGTGAAATAGCCTACTGGCATTGGATTGTGGTGGGGCTTTTGCTGGCCGCGTTGGAAATATTTGTTCCAAGTTTTGTTATTTTATGGTTCGGTCTAGCCGCCATTGTGGTGGGGCTGATTATGGCAGTCACATCCCTGAGCTTTACTTTCCAGCTTTTAATCTGGGTGATTCTATCGGTTTTATTCGCCTATTTATGGCACAAAATTATCTCACCGAAAATCCTCAATAAAACGTTTGCGGGTATGTCCCGTGAGGCTATTATCGGCCAAACGGGTACTGTACTAAATTACAACGCTCTGCAATCGCGCGGCATGCTCCGGTTTTCGGCGCCTCTGCTCGGAAATGACGAATGGGAATTTATTTTCGAGGGGGAATTGCAAAGCGGTGATCGGGTGACGGTTATCGATGTTTCCGGTAATACATTGATTGTAACCAATAACAAATAGAATCCTTTTACCTGAAAACAGAGGCACTTGCGAGGGAAAAATATGGACGCTTTAATCATTGTAGTAGCCTTGGCTATTGTTGTGATTGTTACCTTGGGTATGGGGGTGCGAATCGTACCCCAGGGTTTCAAGCATATTGTGCAGAGACTCGGGAAATACCACACGACGTTAACGCCGGGGCTCAACATTATTATTCCATATATCGATACCGTACCCTATAAGGTCACCACCAAGGATATTGTCCTGGATATTCCCTCTCAGGAAGTGATCACCGAGGACAATGCGGTAATCGTCGCCAATGCCGTAGCCTATATCAATATTGTCAACCCGGAAAAGGCTGTATACGGCGTGGAGGATTACCAACTCGCCATCCGCAATCTTATTCAAACCGCGCTGCGCTCCATCGTGGGGGAAATGGCTCTGGACGACGCGCTTTCTTCCCGAGACCAGATCAAAGCCAAGTTGAAGGCTGCTATATCGGACGATATCGCCGACTGGGGGATCGTTCTGAAAACCGTTGAAATTCAGGATATCAATCCTTCCCAGACTATGCAGCGCGCCATGGAGGAACAGGCAGCAGCGGAGCGGCAGCGCCGGGCGGCGGTCACCAAAGCGGAAGGGGAAAAACAGGCCGCTATTTTGGAGGCCGATGGTCGACTGGAGGCCTCCAAGCGCGATGCGCAGGCGCAGATCGTACTGGCAAATGCCAGCAAGCAGGCTATCACGCTGATAACCGAGTCCATCAAGGGCGATGAGTTGCCGGTAACCTATTTGCTGGGCGAAAAATATGTGCATACGCTGGCGGAAATCGCCAACTCCAGCAATGCCAAAACCTTGGTGCTACCGGCTGACCTGTTGAATACTGTCAAGGGAATTATGGGGGTGGTCAAGCGCTAAGGAACGGGAAGTTATTCCGTGCCCGTTCCTAACGCCTCTTGGTGTCGGATTAGAGGGGTATGGGACAGTGGATTCCGGTCCACGCCAATCCCGGTAATGCGGCTATCGGTTGGGGTTAGGTTGCCCCGCCGTCAAGGCGCCTTTTTTTACAGCGCTGATCATCCACGTCCAGCGATAAGGTTAATTTCGATTCAAAATCGGTGGAACGAAGAGTGAAGAGGCTACTGGGGCCATCGACTGTTGCGGAGGTATCGATTCTGATAGTCAGTGGCTCGCCTTTACAGGAGCTGTAATGGGCTTGCAGGGGATAGTCCTCCAGGAAAAAGTTGTAAAATCCGGGCCGGACCCATTGCTTGTTGGCGGTACGCCCATTCTTACCGGAATAGGAATATTTTCTGTGAAATTTGATTTTAGCGCCACTTCCGGCAACCACAGTACCGCGCCAGTCAATCCCAACCACACCAACAGCCAAACCTTCCGGCACAGCCAGGCTGATTTCAATAGTGCAATCGCGCGGGATCACAGCCGGGTCATTGGTAGTGATGATTCTGTAAGCATTGAATAGTAGCGCTACCTGGGTATTGTCTGACGTTAATGTGGGTACCACCGAATTGGAAGGACAACCTGTGCCGCTTGTTGAAATATCGGTAATTTCCACGGGTTCATTGTCGATCAATAGCAGTTCGCCC
>JARROD010000317.1:0-8293 GCA_037384225.1 Exilibacterium sp. | reverse complement strand
TGGGAAGACCCCCCAAAGCCTGAAGGGTCTTCGGACACAGCGGCCTCACCAGGAGCCAATCACTGGGTCCGGCAATGCAGTCCAGCCAGGGGATGACGCCACCGGCAGCGCTGACGGCACCGCCATGGAGTTCGTCCAGTAAGGCACTGATAAATGTCAGGTGGGTCTCCAGGAATTTGGTGTCTATCCCAGCAATGGGCAAGGCCCGTAGATAGCCGCTATTCCCCATCCCCTGTTTCAGCTGTGGGAGAAGCCGGGCGATCATGTGCGCTTCCCCCCGGCTCAGCGATTCCAGCTTCTTCAGGTTTCGGACAAGGACAGGGTAGAGGGCTTGGCTTACTTCCAGGATCGGGATTAAGCGCTGCTGCCAGGATTCGCTGCGTGTTACTGCCTCATCGCCGATCATTGTTATCAGTTCCTGAATGGAGCTGAGTGTCAAGTGTGTGGGTACGGAAACCTCACCCAACTGTGCATATTTCGTGTGTTTCCAGTTCACCTGATGTGGGTTCGGCCAGTGCCGCCAGGCTTGAACAAAGGCGTGGAAAGCAGCCAGGTCATCCAGCGCCTTTTTGCCGGAAGGTGGTCTGAGATTAACAGCGAGAGGGAAGGCGCGTTCACCCAGCAGTCGTTGCGGGAGGTGGCGGGGATGGTTCCATTCATTCTTTTTCAGTGACCCCCGGACGTCGTCCGGTAACAAACCCCAGTCCTTCATACCGATGGTGCCACAGTTTCATGTAGATCGATGCCCATCGAGTCTGCCACCTGGGAGAATCTCTTTTGACGGTGCTGTTGTAGACGCCGGTCGATTTCTTCCCAGGTAACCTCGCATAGGTGGCTTTCATGACTGGCCCTGTTGCGTTCGGCTATCAGCAATGAGCGAGCGGATTCCCGGGCGAGATTAAGATTCTTGTAGGGCGTGATCAGGTTGACGTGGATGTTGAGCTCCCGGAATACCCGCAGTACGCGACGACTGACAGCTTCTGCGGTGTTGGAAAATGCTTCATCAAGAAACACTGTACTGTAGATTGGCTGGTCACAGCCGTCCGGTGTCAGGACGTAGGCCAAACTCGCCGCCACGATGGTCCCGGCAAAAGCTTCCTTCTCGCCGCCGGACTTGCCGCTGGAAGAGCCTAATACATCGATTTGGCTGTCGCTTTCGACGTCCAGCTCCTCGGCGTAAAAGGAAAGTTGATAGCGGGGGTCGAGTAAGCGCTGACTCTCCAGGGTGTTGGCCGTGGCGGGGTTGCTGGCCTTGTCGAGGACTTCGATGATAGCTTTCAGACGCTGATAACGGGACTCGTCATCGTCGTCGGTATTGCCCAGTATCCGCATCAACTGGCGATTGAAATTATCGACATGGGGATAATTTTCCTTTTTAGTCCGCAGCTTCAGATAGCTGCCCTGACCAAATTCCGTGCGCCGCAATACCCGGTTGATGGTATCGATTCGGTCGACAATCTCCTCCCGTTCGGAGTCCATGGCGGAGCGTATGCCCGCCAGGGATTGAGTGGCGCATTTGGTCAGGCGCTCCCGGAATTGTTCCACCAGGGCGGGGAGACCTTCCTGCTCCAGTAGCGCCAGGTGGTCGAGGTATTGCGGCAGACTCGGAATATCCATGCCCCAGTCACCGGCGATGACTTCCCAGCCGGTGCGGAAAGCGGACATGATCCCCGTGGCGCTTCGTTGTGCCGTCTGGTACCGTTGATTGACACGAGAGAACTCATTGTCGATCTCGCGCCGGTGGTGTTCTTCCAGCGATGCCAGTTGGTCAACACCCGTGGAATCGAGTGCTCCAACCCGGCCGAACAATACCTCGCGTACCCTTTCGTCGAGGCCGGGCCGGGCCACTTCATACGCCCGGGAGAGCAGATCCTGGGCTTGCTTTTGCCTGCCCTCGATATGTCCCTCATGTTTCAGGGCATCGCCTTTCTGTTGCTGGATGTCACTGAGTGTCTGTTTTGCCTGTTCCCATGCCGCAAGTGCTTTTTCGGCGTCGCTGCCGGCACGGGTAAGTTGTTCCAATGCGGCGTTCGCATGTTCGACTTGCTGCTGCCAGCGGGGCACATCAATTTGATCCCACTGGACTGCCGCCAGTTGTTGCCAGAGCTGGTACCGCTGGCGGGTTTCGTTCATCTCATCCCGGGCCTGTTGATGTGCCGAATGTAGATTTTCGATGCGTTGCATGATGGACTTTTCGTCCTGGCGCAATACCGTGAGCTTGTCCTTGTTGTTAAAGCCAATCTGCCAGCGGCGCTGATCGTCAATGCGAAACTGGTCTTTCTTCTCGAATCGCCCAAGATCATGCTGAACCATTCCTTCACGGGTCATGGAGTGGGGCGTTATGTCCAGTGTCTTCGTATTATCGACACAGTGCAGGTCGAAGCGGGCGAGATGATGCTTCAGCCAGTCTCGGTAGGCGTGATCGCGCCAGACGAGCTTACGTAAAAAACCGTCGTTGAAAAACCGGGCCTGTCCGGCAACCTCTTTCACCACCTGGACCCGCACATGTAGCCCCGTATGCCGGCCATTGATCCAGCGGGTGACCAGGGGGTAGATGGCCTGGGGCACCACCAGGGTGGTGCGTAATCCACCCAAGGCGCGGGCGATGGCGCCCTTCCAGGGAACATGCTCGGGTTGGACATCCAGTAGTTCGCCAATGAACATCAAGTCGTCTTTATTCAGATCGAGTGACTCGACGATTTCATTGCGCAGGTTCTGGAAGGGAGGGTCGATATTGGACTCCGGGTTGGATTCGATGGCCCGGATATCCTGTTGCAACTGCTTGAGTTTATCCGTCTCATTGGATAGTTTCGTGGCGGCATTGGCGAAGTCATTCTGGACCTGCTCGTTCTCCGTTTCGATCCGCGCTAATGCTTCCTCAATGCGTTGTTTATTGGCATTGAAGGCACGTTCGGCCAGAGTGTCGTCCAACTTCACGCGGGCCGCGATTTTTTGATAGTCACCGGCCGCCTTACTCACTTCACCCAGACGGTGTTGTGCCTCTTTCAACTTTTTTCTGGCCGACTCAATCCGGTCGCCTCCCGCCTGAAGATAATCGGCGTGACGCTCCTCCACCCGTTGGGTAGCATCCTCTTCCTGACGCCGCAGTTCCGACAAGGTCTCCCGGATGCTCTTGAGTTCTATTTCAATTTTTTCAAGTTGTTGCTTCCATAACGCGGCGCAAATCTCGCCAAAGTAAATCGCAAGTCCATCCCGCTCGGTTACCAGTGACGCCAATTTCTGCTCGCATTTTTCCAAGGTGGCGCTGATTTCCGGCAAGGTATGGAGCTTTTCCTGTTGAGCCCGCGCGTCGACCAACTGATCGTGAGTCGCCACCAGATCATCAAACTCCCGCACCGCGTTGCGCGCCTCCTCCCGGATGGCGCTGGGTTCGAGCACGAGTTCACGAATCAGGGTTGTCAGATCATCGATCTTCTTCAACCCCAGGGCACGGGAAAGCAGATTGGGGGCGTTGCGATTGTCCATGTGCAGACAATGACGGTAGTAGGCCTGGTACTCGGTGAAGGATTCAAAGACAGCCACCAATGAGTCGGAGCGCAGGGATTTTTTTAATTGCCGCGCCTCCCCCTCGCCAAATTCATTCAGCAACTCTTCGAGAGTCAGGTGGCGTGTAGCCACCACATAGAGACGCTTAAAATCAGCTGCCGCGTTGGTTGCTTGATGGTTCCAGAACAGCGCTGCCAACGTGATGACGGATCCATTATCCGCTTGATATGCCGCCCGTAAACCGGAGACCACGGCACCGGCGCGTTTGTAGTTGGTTTTTGTCTGCGCGCCGTCATGACTGGAACCATGGCTGCCCCGGATGTAGGAGACGAGAGAGCGATCGCTGCGGTCCCCCTGGGCCGCGGCCATATTAAAGGAGGCTTTGCTGCTCAACAGCAGTGCCATGAGGCCGTCGATCAGGGTCGATTTTCCGGCGCCGTTGTCGCCAGTGATGAGTGTTCCCTCAGGATCGATCCGGGCGGTATGTATCTCATGGAATGATCCCCAGTTGCAGACCGACAGCTCGGCCAGACGAATCTGACCACAGGCAAAAAGGTCGGATGCCATTTGATTCATGGGTGTGTGTCCTTTTCATTTTGGTCAGAGCACTGTTGAGTTTTCGACGGTCGCTGCGACTGCTGTTGGTCAACGGAAGAAAGGGCGTTAATTGAGACTCAATCCTTTCAACATCGATAATGATCTGCTGTTCGCCCGCCGTCTGACGCTCCTGGTAGTGCTTTCGTAGTACCAGAAGCAACAATGTATCGTAGAGGGAAAGGGTCCGTCGGCTGATAAGGGCGGAACTTTCCTCGTCGCTTTCAAAACATGCGTCGTCTTGCTGTTGTAACAGTAGGGCTATACCGGCGGAATCGTCGATGAGCATGCGCAAGTACATGTTGGCCAGATGTTCGTCGATCTCCCGTTGGTGACGGCAGAGCTGTTCATAAACCTGCGGCTTGCTATTTGCCAACACGACGCCGGCGCGCATTAATTCGACCAGTGCACGGCGCAATTCCGGGGAAAATCGGCCGTCCTGCGGCTTTATGTGAGATCGAGTCTCCTCCTCGGAGAAGCCCTCGGATACGGTTTCTACTTCCGTAGGCGTCGACGCATCCGATGAACCCCTTGCCATCCGATCAAAGAAGTCGGCATCTGGGTCATTTGCGTTAGTCATCGTGCAACCTCTGTGACATCATCCGGGAACATACCGGCACTTAGTTGGAAACAGGGAATACTCGCCTTAATGGAAATACCGGTACGGTCCTTTACCACGACTTGCTCTTTGCGCTCCAACTGGGCGGCGCCAACATGCTTGGCTACCCGCAGGTAGGCCACCAGCTCTTCCAGACCGGCATCCAGGGTATGATGCGTGATCATGTCGCCCACGGTCATGGGGCCATCCATTTGTAATGTAGATAACATACGAGAAGCCACGTCGACGATTCGGACACTTTCCAGGCTGTCCAGCATGGCATCACTGGGGTCGGAGTGATTGGTCTGGACCTGGATTTGCCCCGTATCCAATTGTTCTTCCGGCGCCTTTAGCCGCATACTGACGATGGAGGCGACCTTCGCACTGCCGGATCGTAACTGCAAGGGCAGGGCGGTATTCAGTGGGATATCGGTCTCGTTGAACCCCACGGCGATCTGTTCTAACTGACGCAAGAGCCTTTCGACGGCGCGATTTTCCTTTAGCGAGCCACTTTCAATGTAGGCGCGTAGGCTTTCCTCTGTGCGGCGTCTCACCGTAAATACCCGCTTGCTCTCCCGTGTCAGCTCCCGTACCAAGTGCCCCAGAAAGCGGGCTTCCTTCCCGGAAAGATGCTGCGTGGCGCGGCGGCCCAGAATCGAGCGCAGTTGCTCGCGAAACTCCACACTGCGATTTTGATCGGCAAGTAGCTGGAAAAAGCCGTCAAAGGCACGCCCGGCATCGGACTCCGACAAGAGCTGTTCTTTTTCCAGCAGGGCGAGAATGACATCGCCACGGCTCTCGGCGGACTCGATCATTTGGACTCGCAGCGATTGATCCAGGGTGCGGATATCGTCTTCCACCCGGCGGAAATCCCCGGTTAAATCAGAAGCCAGTTGATAGACCTCCCGGATACGCTCTCGCTGCTCGGCATCGGAAAGTTCGTGGACGACACCGGCACTGAGCTGGTCGATTTCCCGTTGCAGTGCAGCCTTTCTGTGTTCCAGCAGGGTAATGCGTTCTTGGGGATTGGGATTGAGGTCGACCGCAAGTTGGGTTACCGCGTCTTGTACGATGCGCAGGTGTGAAGCGGAAGCGCTGACATCCCGATGTTCGAGGCTTTCACAAAGCCGCAGGGCTATGTTGCAGGCATCGGTGCAGGACAGTTGATCGTTGAGTTCCCGCAGCCATCCCGCTTGAATCCATACCCGTAGATACGCCCCAGCGCCTTTATCGATATCCCAGCGGGGCATTGGCTGCACGAAGCAGTCGCCAAGCAATGTGCTCTGACTGGAGACGGTTAAAACGTGAGTGCAGGGCGGCTATAGACACGGGATAAGCCTCAGTATCTGGTCGTCATCATAATCATCGTGCTGGTACATTGTTGCCTCCCTATCAGAACCTGGTTTCACTGTTCCTCTAAGCACGAAAGGTTATCCGCCACGCCATGCCATGTCTACTTCCGACAATCCCCTCAACATCCGGGCCGAACGCAACCGGGTCCTCCAAACAATGGCAGCAGGCGCGGCGCATGACAAAGACCCGCGCGAGACCAGAAACCGAAGCCGCGACAATCCACCGGAAAAAGAGCCGACCGACGCGCCGGATAGAAGGCACAAATACCCCGGGTTATTGAGACGTTACCAGATCTATTTGGCTCTCGATACTGAGGGTTGCTTCTGTCGAATATTAACAATATTCGACAAGCAGGGTAAGGTCACTAGCAATGCTTTATGGAAGTACACAATATGGCCAGCAGCATGAATCTGTCCCTGACCGACGAATTGCGGGATTTCGTCAATAGCCGCACTGGTGATACGGGCCTCTACGCCACACCCAGCGAATACCTTCGAGACCTAATCAGACGAGATATGGAATCCCAGTCAACCGTAGTACATGTCATGCGAGGACTGGATGACATGACGCATGGCCGTTTTTCCGAAAGGTCCATCCTCGATATTGCTGAAGAGGATTAGCTGTAGTGGCAGGGAAGCGCAGACACTACATTCTTACGGAAACAGCCGAACGCGATTTTCGAGCGGCAGGGCAGTGGTCGTTATCCCGATGGGGAAGGGAGTTAAGGCAATATTTCACTGACCTGCACGAATGTGCCGAGAGTATTGCCCTGAATCCCAATCGCTTTTCTTCGAGAGAGCCTGTTTCCAATACGGCGGAACTGAACGTGTATCCCGTTCGGGAACACTACCTCGTTTATGTGCCTATCAAGCGCAGCTGTATTGTGATTGTCGCCCTTGTACGCCAGACCCGCGATGTCCCGGCCATTCTCAATGCCAATGGTTTTTTGATCCAGAGGCAACTTAAGGAAGTCGTCGAAAAGCTGAAACAGGGAACGATACCAGGCTTAAAAAAATGATTAACCATTGCTTACAAAAGCCGATCTAGCTGTTCATTCAAGAGATATAGTAATTCTGGAAGAAGCCATCTCTGCGCTAGAGGAGAGAGTAACCGTTCGAACTCCGAGCTATCGGAGTTTTCTGAGGTATAAGGCTTTTCTAGCAACGGTTGTTTGGTTTAAAAAGTCAAATGCTGATTCTTGTAGCGGAAAGGTGAACGCAATCGGTGTGCCGCCCGCAAGATAGTCATCATCATAGGTAAACTGAAAGCCTTCTGGTGTTTCAGCCAAAATCCCCGCCAGACGCTGGTTATAGAAAACCTGAGCAATTCGATTGTGGCTTGTTTGGGCTTTTGGTCTTGGTTTTTTTGTTTGGGTCATCGTGTCACCCTATCCACAGCTTCATGCCTAAAGCATGAGCCACATTTCCTACGCTATCCAGTCGGGCGCTAGGGTGCCCTTGTTCAATCTTGTTCAGAGTGGCATAGGCAACACCCGAGAGTTCACAAAGGTCATTTAAGGTAAGCCCTTGTTTTTTCCGTTCAGCACGAATTCTCTGCCCGGCTTCCTCAATAGGTGAAAAGGAGGCAGACTGTGCAGACATTGACACTTCCTTTTGTGCCTTCGTTAAGCGTTTGCGTATTTCACCCAGAAGGCTATCAGTATCAATATTGTCTAAGGTGTGAATGTCATTGGATACTGGTTTGTTCATTTCTCTATATAAAAAAATATTTAAAGTAAATAATATATTATTTTAAAGATAAAATGTCTAATTTTATTTATTTTCAAATACTTTTTTATGTTTTTTTATAATAATATACAACAAAATATACAAAAAAGGGAGTTTGGTTCTTTTTAGGATATTATTTCCTTATTTTTATATTTATATGTATGCATTAATGTATATTTTTATGGGTTTTAATCGTCATCTATTAGTGAATTGATCCCGTGACAGCATAACGCTACACTGACTACCAACAATAACAGTGTGGATGATCCCTCATGCCCCTCTCTGATGCTGAGCGCCAGAAACGCTACCGCGAGCGCATGGAAGCTGAAGGCGTCAAGGCATCCAATATCCTCAGGGCATAAGGCGTCATATCGGCCTCCCGGATATGTTTCAGCGCCATAGCCACCGGCCCCACCCATTGCTGTTGCAACAGTTCCTCATCCGATAACTGGTTCACATCGATCAGCGGCAGGGGCTGAAAGAGCGTGTCTTTCATTACATTCAGGGGGTCGTC
>JARROD010000316.1:0-6381 GCA_037384225.1 Exilibacterium sp. | reverse complement strand
GACTTCTTCCTGTTTTTTACACTTAGGGCTGCCGTAGAAATTAATCCACATTTCTACGGCAGCCCTTACTTCCTACATGCACACTATAAACTAAAAAAACTAAAAACACTATCAACTGAAACAGGCAACTTCTTATTAAAATTATTAAAATTATTAAAATTATTAAAAACTATTTAACTGAAAGACAGAGTGATTTTATTTTGTACAGTTGGAGCTTATATGAAGGCTGTATGTCGGCCTATTAAATATATTTAGAATATATACCCAAAGCGTTTGAGATTTAGGCCTCCAGAGCACGCCCCTTTTTGCCCCTGGTCGCGTCGCTCCGCCCAGCCGCTCCACGTATTCGCGGCGCTTACGCCCTACCGTGGGGCCCGGCCGCATTTTCAGGGTCGTGCTCCATTTTTCTAATTTGAGGTTTAGGCCTCGGATTTGCGCACGCATTGTTTTTTGGCTATCCGTATTGGTTTCTGTGTCGGGGAATCTGAAGGTTAGCGCTTGAAGGGTGGCGGTATGTTGCAGCCAAATTGATTTTGACTATCAGATTTGAGTGGCGTATAAGTCATTATTATGGCTGGCACTGGTAATGTCGGTTTTGTTAAACTGATTTTCAGAAGTCAGGATTAGATGAGCAAATTTAGCCTTTTATTGACTGATTGAAAAATAATAAGAGGCGTGCACGTAATAATCACCGATACTATTTAAAAATTCATATCCCCTTGGAACAGATATAAAATCACACTATCTTGCTTGGCTTCCTTCAATATGGAGATATTTTCCAATGATTTCAGATACGGGTAGGTGGATTTCACTCGTCGCATTGGTAATGTTGACAGCGTTCTGTGGCGGTTGCACATCGCGGGACGATAATACACAGGCCCAGGCAACGCTCGCCCGGCCCGTTAAACTCCATACAGTGGGAGCGGATATCGCCGGCGATACAAGGCAGTTCCCAGCGGTGCTTAAGGCCAGCGAGGAAGCCGATCTTGCGTTTCGTGTCGGCGGCCAGCTCGCGGTGCTCGATGTGATGGCCGGTCAGCAGGTCAAAAAGGGCGAGTTGTTGGCGCGGTTGGATGCTACCGATTACCGCTTGCAGGTAGAACTGCGGGAGGCGAACCACCGGCTGGCAAAATCCCAGTTTCAGCGCCTCAAAGTTATGTTACCCCAGGGCGGAGCTACCCAGTCCCAGTTCGATGAGGCCAAGGCGACCCTGGATCAGGCCGCCAACGCCTTGCAGCAGGCTAAAAACCAGCTCGCCTATACTCACCTCTATGCACCCTATGACGGTGTGATCTCCAGCGTCAGCACAGAAAACTACCAATATGTAAACGCGACTCAGCCGCTGATGCATCTACAAAACAATCAGGTGCTCGATGTGGAATTCCAGGTGCCGGAGAATCTGATTGCCCGGCTCTACCGCGTGAATTATCAATATCAGCCCAAGGTCTTGATCGATGTGATTCCCGGTCGTATTTACAACTCCCACTACCGCGAGCATACCACCACCCCGGACAGTTACACCAAGGCTTACGACGTGAGTCTGACGCTGGAGCGTCCAGAGCAGGACGATGTGGTTTTATTGCCCGGTATGACGGCAACGGTTGAAATAGACCTGAGGGAGGTGCTGCAGCACAATCGGCAGGCGCTGCTGGTACCCGTCGAAGCGGTGTTTCTCGAGGAAAATACACCGGCCACAGCGTCTGTGAGCCACGTTTGGGTGTTCGACCCTGAAGCCGGCAAGGTGGCATTGCGTCAGGTTCAGGTGGGAGAGCTGCGGGGTGATCAGATAGAAGTGCTCGAGGGGCTTGCGCCGGGTGAGCAGATAGTCGCGGCGGGTGTCAACCACCTGAGCATTGACATGGCGGTTAGACCCTGGGTTAGAGAGCGGGGTATTTAAGTGAATATAGCCGCCTATTTTATCGAGCGCAAAGTAACCAGCTGGATGATTACCCTGATTTTGTTGATCGGGGGTAGTATCGCTTTTAGTAACCTGGGGCAACTGGAAGATCCGGAGTTCACTATCAAGGATGCGATCATCCTTACCTATTACCCGGGCGCTACGCCAGTGCAAGTTGAAGAGGAAGTCACCTATCCGCTCGAGTCGGGGATTCAGAATCTGCCTTATGTCGACGAAATTCGCTCCGGGTGACAACGCCAAACGTTATCGATGACTTCGGTGATGTATTCGGTATGCTTTTCGCCATACACGGCGAGGGCTTTCCCTACAAGGATCTGGAAAACTATGTGGATTACCTGAAACGGGAACTGGTGCTGGTCGAGGGAGTGAGCAAGGTGACGGTAGCCGGAGACCACTCTGAGCAGGTCACGATTGAAATCTCCCGGGCTAAACTGGCGCACTCCGGTGTTGCCTCCGGACAACTGGCCAGTCTGCTGAGCAGCCAGAACGCCGTTTCCAATGCTGGGCGGGTACAGGTAGGGGGTGAATACATCCGCATCAGCCCGACCGGTGAATTCGACAATATCGTCGAGCTGGAAAATCTGGTATTGGGTGTTCCTGCGTCCGGAAAGCTGATCCGGCTTAGTGATGTTGCCAGTGTCAAGCGGGAGTACCGGGACCCGCAGAGCAACCTGATCGATTTTAACGGCAACAGCGCCCTGTTACTGGGGGTGTCCTTCGCCTCCGGTGTCAATGTGGTCGACGTCGGCAAGGCTCTCGAAGCCCGAATTGCCGAGCTCACTTATCATCAGCCCGTGGGAATTGAAATTGAACCAGTGTATTTTCAATCCAGGGAAGTCGAGCGCTCGGTAGCCGACTTTCTTTTCAATTTGATGGCCGCGGTCGTTATTGTGGTGCTGGTTCTGCTGGTTTTTATGGGCTTGAAGTCGGGCGTATTGATCGGATTGATTCTGCTGTTGACCATTCTCGGTACCTTCATCGTAATGGATTACTTCAATATCGATTTGCAGCGAATATCCCTGGGCGGTTTGATTATCGCCCTGGGAATGCTGGTGGATAATGCCATTGTGATTACCGAAGGGGTGTTGATCGGGTTGAAACGGGGTATGTCGAAACTGGAGGCAGCCAGCGCCGTGGTCGTGCAGACCAAATGGCCATTGTTGGGTGCGACCCTGATCGCCATTACTGCTTTTGCGCCCATAGGGTTATCTCCCGACTCGGTCGGCGAATACGTGGGTTCACTGTTTTATGTATTGTTGATCTCGCTGTTTTTGAGCTGGATAACCGCCGTCACTCTGACCCCGTTTTTCTGTGAACTTTTCTTCCGCGACAGCACGCATTCAGAGGCTGGTGACACAGCGGTGGACCCCTATCAGGGGGTGATCTTTAGCGGCTACAAATGGCTGCTGGACAGAGCGCTGCATTTTCGCTGGACAACCGTTACCTTGTTGGCAGGCTCGCTGGTACTGGGGGCATGGGCTTTCCAGTTTGTTAAACAGGCGTTTTTCCCACCATCGACTACCCCCATGCTGTTTCTGGATATCCGCTTGCCACAGGGTTCTCATATCAATACCACCTATAAGGCGGTGCAAGGCATTGAGCGGCAGCTATCCGAGGATAAGCGTATCGCGTCTGTGACCTCCACCACCGGGCAAGGCGCACCGCGTTTTCTGTTGACCTACGACGTTAAAATGCCCGATACCAGTTATGCCCAGTTTATTATCCGCACCCGCGAGGCGGAGGTGATCCCGGCGCTGATAGCCGACCTGCATGGCACTTTGAGCGATCAATATCCCGAACTGGAATTCGAGTTGCGCCGGCTTCAACTCGGCCCTTCGAGCGGGGCTAAAATCGAGGCTCGTATCACCGGCCCGGACCCACAGGTGCTGCGTCATATCAGTAGCCGGATAAAAGCCATTTACCGGGCCGATGGCGGACTGGAAAATATACGCGACGACTGGCGGCAGCGGGTAAAAGTCCTGCGACCGACCTTTAACGATGCCCAGGCACGACGTCTGGGTATCAGTAAAAAGGATTTAGACCAGGTGTTACTGACTAATTTCACGGGCAGGCAGATAGGGCTATATCGCTCCGGCGCGGACTTATTGCCGATTGTGCAAAAGGCGCCAGCCGAGGAACGCCGCTCTATCGATCAGATCCACGACCTGCAGATTTACAGTCCTGCCACCAGCAATTACGTGCCGCTTTCGAACCTGGTTTCCGGTTTTGATATGGTCTGGGAGGACCCTGTCATCGAACGCCGCAACCGCAAGCGCACGGTTACGGCAATGGCCGACCCGAATATTTTAGGCGACGAAACCGCGATGACCGTGTTTTCCCGCATTCGTCCTCGGGTGGAAGCCATTATGCTGCCGCAGGGGTACGCTCTGGCGTGGGGTGGTGAATACGAGAGCAGCACAGACGCTCAGAAGAATATCTTCAAGGCGTTGCCGATGGGGTATTTGTTTATGTTTATCATCACCGTACTGCTGTTTAACTCGGTGCTGACCCCCCTCGTTATCTGGCTTTGTGTGCCGCTGGCATTGATCGGTGTGTCCTTTGGGTTGCTGATTATGAATGGCGCCTTCGGTTTTATGGCGTTACTGGGTTTTCTCAGTCTGTCAGGCATGATTGTTAAAAACGGCATAGTGCTGGCGGATCAGATAAATGTCGAACTCGAGCGGGGTGTGGAAACGTATCAGGCGGTATTCAGTTCGGCGGTGAGCCGGGTGCGTCCCGTTTGCATGGCCGCCATAACCACTATACTCGGTATGATACCGCTGCTGTTTGATGGTTTTTTTAACAGCATGGCCATTGTCATATCCTTTGGCCTGGGGTTTGCTACCGTGCTCACCCTGCTGGCAGTGCCGGTTTTCTATGTCATTTTTTACCGGGTGAAATACCGCCCCCGATTTGAGTGCGACACCGGTGCACGCCGATAGTAACCGATAGTGTTGGGTATATATCCAAAGTATTTGGTTTCAGATGTAGAGGCGAATAATCAGTTCAGCAAAACACGCCTGTCGCGTGCTGTTTTTGATTTCAACCACGACTTCCTGAACGATATCGAGGCTGCGTTTATTGACAGTAACGTCGATCAACCGGGTTCGGGCGCGAATGCTGCTCCCTGGTTTTACCGGCGCCAGAAACTGTATATTGTTTGCGCCGTAATTAACCACCAGCCGCGCCTCCGGATAGTGTAAGGTTGCGTAGTCTTCAAGCTCACACAGGCGGGGAAGTAAAGAAAGGATCAAAAAACCGTGGGCAACCGTCGAATGAAAGGGGGATTCCTGCCGCGCTCTTTCAACGTCCACGTGTATCCACTGTTTGTCACCAGTTACCCGGGAAAAGTCGTCGATACACTGCTGGTTCAAATGAAACCAGTCACCCACATGGATTTCACATCCCAGTTGCAGGGAAAGCTTCTGTTGTAGAGCCTTCAGCTTGGAATTGAGGACCATCTGCCGCGTATTACTAGGAGTCACCAGCCGTATACTGGGAGCCGCTAGCCCATTGGCTGGAATCGCCGACGGCTTGTCTTCAGAGGTGGTTGACATCAGCTTGGCAAGTCGTGAATTGGCAATGGAGTTGGCAACTGTTTGATTAAGCGACGCCGTGAATTCGCGCACCTGAGGCTCTATACGCTTGATAAAGTCGCTGTTCCCTATCTGGAACCGCGGGCGCTTTTCCTTCAGTATATCGACTAGCCTCATGTCTTTAATTTCCTAAATAACGGGCTTGGCCTCAAGAATACCACGCCAGTCAGCGTTGTCCAACTATCGGGGATCCGCATTTCCCCCTAAACGGCGCCTGTCACTTCTCAATAACCGGGAACCTGCCTGGCACTGTGTCTGCCACGGGTTATTGAGAAGTGACTCAAATCGCTTATATCTGTATGTCTTTAATAGGCACGTTGACACAGTTCTGCAGGTTGGCAACTTTATACACGCGTTTGAGTTTTAGGTGCACAGAGCACGCTCCTTTTTGTCCCTGGCCGCGTTGCTCCGTCCAGCCGCTCCAGGCATTCGCGGCGCTAGCGCCCTCACATGGGGCCTGCCATGCAGCGTCGTCGCGTCCCCTGCTATTAAAAGAAGGGGGAACAAAAATTGACGCACTCTGCACACCTAAATCTCAAACGCTTTGGGTATAATGTTGGCAATGAAATGAAAATTGTTAATTTGTTTTGTAAACCAGATGGCGATGGGAATCGATGGAAACACCATAGTAATCTTCTATTATTCGACGACCGCTTCGGCAATTCGATAAGCCATCTGGCGTTGTTGTTCTTTCATTTGCTCTCTAAATGCTTGCAACTGTTCGGCCGTCACATTTTCTGCGGCTTGCATTTGCATTGAATCACGCAGCGCTTCGTATTTTTCGTACGCGTCTGCGCCAATAATTGTGCCGTCAGTGCGGGTTAGATAGCGTTTTACGGATTCTTCGCTATCGATGATCAATAATGT
>JARROD010000315.1:0-4263 GCA_037384225.1 Exilibacterium sp. | reverse complement strand
AACCTCACTCTGCGATTCGGCACTGGGATAGGTCAACGTATGGGCTTTCCCACCGTGATTTATAGCGCTAGCCTTGATAACCCCATAGATTCTATTTCTGTCAGCCAGGGAGCTCTCCAATGGTTTTAACAATAGCACGCCAGCACCTTCGCCACGAACATAACCATTGGCACGCTCATCGAAGCTATAACACTGCCCTGTGGCAGACAGCATCCCAGTTTTAGCAAATGAAATGTGTCGGTTGGGCGTAAACAGTAAATTGATGCCGCCAGCCAGTGCCAATTCGCATTCACCCGCACGCATTGCTTGCATCGCCAGGTGGATACAGATAAGCGAGCTGGAGCAAGCTGTATCAATAGATAAACTTGGCCCTACAAAATCGAAGAAGTAGGAAATGCGGTTAGATAGAATGCTTGTCGCACTGCCAGTGGCATGATGAGCAGCTATACATTCAGGATGGGGATCGATTAACTCTTTATAATCGTTGTTAAAAACGCCCAAATATACCCCCACATTTCGCTTCGGTAATGCTGAAGGTGTGATTCCTGCGTCCTCAAAACAAGACCAACAAACTTCCATCATAATGCGCTGCTGGGGATCCATTAACTCAGCTTCTTTGGGCGAAATACCAAAAAACTGAGCATCAAATTTATCCACATCGGTTAAAAAGCTACCCCACTTACTATTAGTTTTACCTTCCTCGTTCAGGGGATCTCCCCAGAATTCACGCCAACACCAACGATCTTGCGGCACCTCTTTAATAGAATTTTTTCCTCCTACGAGGTTGGCCCAAAATTCTTCAACGTTTTTAGCGTCAGGAAAACGTCCAGCCATACCTACTACAGCAATATCATCAGTATTCATGTCTTTTCTTCCGTTATTCTCTTATTATTTATGAAGAATTAAACTCCTAAAAATTATTTAAAGGCTGTATATGCCCAAAGCGCCACCCACCGTAAGTCCTTCCCCTTGGATACCTAAAATTTCACTCAACAGGCCCACTTGATCAGTGTCCATAAAATGAAGCGCGTAACTGGCGGGGATATAGCTGCGGTGTTGTTGAAATTTTCTCCAATTGGCATACTGGTAACCCTGATTGAAGTTGGTGCCCGCCACAAGAATATTGATATCGCTCGGAGAGTAAATCTTCGTATCGCCAAAAGCCTGCTTCCATGCCTGTAACGCTGTAATGATGGATACTTGTGCCGATCGGGGTAATCTTCTTCCCGCTTTTCCAGCACGTAAAAAAATGGAATGGTCAACGTTCAGAGATGAGAGCCTGTCTTCATAATTAAAATTCTGAATTTGCGCCATAATACCGAAATCTTCTTCGCCGGAGTCGGTAATACCACAAATTCCATTCCGTAATGCATGAGTAAACTCTTCAATATTCGCGGCAACAGATGTCAAAATTCCAATGCCGGTAACAACCACATCGTGATTTCCGTCTCTGTCGTTCAAGCTGTCAAGCATCATACCGTGGACACCTGGCATACAGGAAATCCACCAATCCCTGAATATTCTCTACCGGACCGACCTCGTGAGGCGATAGGACCAGCTTCATCTCTTCCATGGTTTCGATGATTACATCAACCCGGTCAATCGAGTTGGCGCCCAGGTCCTTCATGCTCTTTAACGGCTCAATGCGTGACTCATCGAGGTTGGGCAATATTTCCAATAGTTTGCGTTTAATAATGTTGAATATTTCTTCTTTGCTCATAGCCTATTCCCACTTCAATGTTTAAACACTGTTAACACGACGTAAATCAAGGCCATGCAATAAGGAACGGGCACGGAACGTAACTTCTCAATAACCCGGGGTAAGCACAGCGTCAGGCGGGCGCCTCAAAACCGAAAACGGGAAGTTATTCCGTGCCGGTTCCTAAAGCCCTGTCTTTCAATATTGCCTTCATTTATTGACCAAAAATAGCAGACGCTCTGTATTATTTGAATACTGTAATAATTCGTCGTTGGAGGTGTTGGCGGCCCCAAGTCAGGGGCTTGAATCTTGCTTTACAATGCTTTTGTAGCCAATCATTACCTTGATTGCAAACGCTGACAGGTTCTTTGAGTACCCAGACATTACTGTAAAATATTCAACCAAATTATTTATACGGTAAAAAGATGTCATAGATGTCAATTTTGCGACTTTCTCGGTCAGTAAACCCTGACAACTGCTAACTTCACAAAATCCAAAGTATCACTTTATTAAGCCACAATAGCCTTTACGTCCTTTTCACAGGGATCACTCAATGCCTATAGGATTCCTACCTGGTTGACGATCTGTTTGCGACCGCCTAACGGGAAATTCAAGTATACTTCCAGAATTGGTCAAAAATAGGCGTTAAAGAGGCCTATATAAGGCTATTGCGGACACAGTCCCAACAGAAAAACGTCTTAACCCTATCGTTGCATAAATTTTCGGCCCAGGACCGCTTCTCTTCACGTTGTCCAGAAGAAATTTTTCCTCCAGCCGTTCGCAATGTCATCCTCGAAGGGATGCTCAATCAATGCGATGGGCTCGAAGTTACCCATCAGAGCATTATCCTGGAAAAGTGGCTTTGCGATGTATTGTGAAGCCGTGCGGGCTGACTTTTTGACACCCCGCACGGTTCGGCGCGATTAAAAATTACTTAACCGCAACCACCACGACAGCCTTGGCTGGAACTTTAAGTGTCAATTTACCGCTCTTCGCGACAACACGATAGTCCGCTGGTTTTACCGTCTCCGGTGCCGAAAAGCTGTTGTGCGCGTCCATGGCGGCGGCGGTCAACACCTGCCCTTGCGCCTCAGTGACACTTGTCCCTTTGAGGGAAAGGTCGATATTTTGCGACTGGTTAGGGTCCAGGTTGACCAACGCGACATACAATTTTCCGTCTTTACCCCGCGCCGCAGAGGCACTCAGCGCCGGTAATTTCATTTTCCCAAAGCGGTATTTTTTCTGATGTTTGATTTTTAATGGCAATGAGGTTGCGTTTTGAAACACCGAGTACATACCATAGGTATGGTAGGTGGGCGTCAACAGCATTTTCTCTTTGTCAGTGAGAATCATGGCCTGCAGCACGTTGATCATCTGCGCAATATTGGTCATATGCACCCGGTCGGCGTGGGCGTGGAAAATATTCAAATTAACGGCTGCCACCACGGCGTCTCTCAACGTATTCTGTTGATAGAGAAATCCGGGGTTCCGTCCGGGTTGCGGCGAGTACCATGTGCCCCACTCATCCACATAAAAACCCAGGTGTTTTTCCGGGTCGTTTTTATCCAGAACCCGTTTATTCGCGCGGATAAAGTCATCCATTTTCAAGGTGTTACGCAGTGCGGATATCCACTCTTGTTCCTCAAACCCGGTTGCCGCGCCCTTGTTCTGCCAAATGCCAGTGGGCAGGGTGTAGTAGTGGAAACTGATTGCGTCCATATTTCCTTTGACTTGACGACTGAGCACATCGGTCCAAACAGTGTCGTTATCATTGCCGCCGCTGGCGATCAATTTGGGACGCGAGCCGTGCGGTGCCTTGAGGAAGGTGGCAAAGTGACGATAGAGGTCGGCGTAATATTCAGGGCGCATATGGCCACCACAGCCCCAACTTTCATTACCTATGGCGAAGTAGTCAAGCTTCCAGGGCTTATCGCGGCCGTTGCGGCGACGCTCGTTGGCGAGGGTTGAACTGGTGTCGGAAGTGATATACTCCATCCACTCGGCCATCTCTTGCGGCGAGCCGGTACCGAGGTTGCCGTTGACGTAGGTTTGGGCACCGATCAACTCCGCGAATTCAAAAAATTCGTGGGTACCGAAAGCATTGGTTTCTTCGACCCCGCCCCAGTGAGTGTTGACTTTGACGGGGCGTTTTTCTCTGGGACCAATTCCGTCGCGCCAGTGATATTCGTCGGCGAAGCAGCCACCGGGCCAGCGCACCAGGGGTACATGTATGGCTTTGAGCGCTTCAACAACATCGGTACGATAGCCGCGGATGTTGGGAATTTTTGAATCTTCACCGACCCAAATGCCTTCATATATCCCGCGCCCGAGGTGTTCGGCGAACTGGCCGTAGATATTGGGGTTTATCACCGCGCCGGGTTTTTCGCCGTCGATTTCGACGCTGATACCGGCAGCGCTGACAAAGGATATGGGAACAGAGATGGACAGCAGCTCAGTGCCACTTGAGATCAAACCCAATGGGGGCTTGGTAATAACCTTTAAACAAAAGCAGTAACTTCTCAATAAGCCGGAGTACTGTGCCTTCGATCCGGCGGTCATCCGGC
>JARROD010000314.1:0-4274 GCA_037384225.1 Exilibacterium sp. | reverse complement strand
ATTAACGCGGCGGATTTGGGTTACGACCCGGTAAATAAAATCGCATATTTCCCGGGTTTTTGGAAAAATAATGTGGTGGCGTACAAGTTAAAGACTCAATAACGATTGTACATTTTCCAAGTCATACCGGCCCCGTGGTGTTCTGTATACATTACAATTTAGCAGTCCGCTCAACCTGCACTGAGTGATGTGCACGCCGGAAGAGATCATATTTTAATGACGAATGGCGCATAAATAATTTCAGGTGATAGTTGAACCTTTTTTCAGGGCGATTTAAAACCGCTTCTCCCGCCGTTGTGGCGTTACATGCGACAATGGATTTACTCATGCGTAGAACATTAAGCCAGTAGGTTGGGTTGCGCTTGCGAAGCCCAACAAAATCGGAGGCATTGTCCTCCGGTCGGGCTTCGCTCCTCGGCCCAACCCACGGAAAGTGCTTAATCTGCTACCGATGAAGAAGAGCTGGCGCGCGTCTTTTGATGAATCTTTCTCTTGCCTGATCCAGTTTTGAAGAGTGCGTATCGGGATTCCTGTTCTCTCGGAAAATGCCGACTGCGATTCCGTTTCCCTGCTGGCCCGCCATTCGCTTAGCGCTGTAGACTTTTGTTCGGGTCTATAGGTACGCTGGCTCCGCGATGAATCTTTGCCTTGCCTAAGCCATTTATATGTTTACCGTGTATCGATAACTCTTTTCGCCTTGCCTTCCGAGCGTGGTAGCTGGCCGGGTTCCTTAACCTGAATCGTTGCTGATATGCCTACCATCGATTTGATTTTATGTTGCAATTCCTTGCAAACCGTATCCGTGTTCCGGTCTGTGTTCGGTATGGTTTCCACCGACACGGTTACATCGTCCAGATTGCCCTTTTTACACAGTTCGATCAAGTAATGCGGAGCAAGGCCGTTAACCTTGAGAATCTGCTCCTCGATTTGGGTGGGAAATACATTGACGCCGCGGATAATCAGCATATCATCGTTGCGGCCGGTAATCTTGTCCATGCGCCGCATGGTGCGCGAAGTACCCGGCAATAGCCGCGTCAGATCGCGGGTGCGATAGCGAATCATCGGCATGGCCTCCTTGCTTAGATTGGTGAACACCAGTTCGCCTTCCTCGCCGTCGGGCAATACTTCGCCGGTATCGGGGTCGATAATTTCCGGATAAAAGTGATCCTCCCAGATCGTCGGGCCGTCCTTGCTTTCTATGCATTCCTGCGCGACCCCTGGCCCCATGATTTCCGACAGTCCGTAAATATCCACAGCGTCTATTTTCAGGCGCGTTTCCAGTTCGCTTCGCATTGAACCGGTCCAGGGCTCGGCGCCAAAAATACCGATCCGCAGCGCGAGTTTTGCCGGCTCGATGCCCTGGCGAAACAGTTCGTCGCTGATATTCAGCATGTAGGAGGGGGTGACCATGATAATGTCGGGATCGAAATCGTTGATCAGTTGCGCCTGTTTTTCCGTCTGCCCGCCGGACATCGGTATGACCGCGCAGCCCAGCCGCTCCGCGCCATAGTGCGCGCCAAGCCCGCCGGTAAACAGCCCGTAACCGTAGGCGACATGAACCTTATCGGCGGGACGACCGCCGGCGGCGTAGATGGAACGCGCACAGACATTGGCCCACATGTCGATATCGTTTTGCGTGTAACCGACCACCGTTGGCTTGCCGGTGGTGCCGCTTGAGGCGTGTATGCGCACGATGCGATCCATTGGCACACAGTACATGCCGAATGGATAGTTGTTGCGCAGATCTTCTTTGGTGGTGAAGGGAAACTTGTTCAGGTCTTCCAGGGCATGAAGGTCATGGGGATGCACACTGTGATCATCGAATTTTTTTCTGTATACCGGTGAGTTTTCATAGACGTGGCGCAGTGTCTTTTGCAAACGCTCCAATTGCAGGCTGCGGAGCTCATCGACACTGGCGTTTTCTATGCGTTCATATCCGGCTCTGGAATTGGACATCACTTTTCCTTTGTTATTTTAATGTATTTCGTGCACGTCTCTAAGCGCAGCTTACTCTTACAATAGCTAGCGGTTATAGATTTTTAATTGGCTTTATTGCGCGCTATATGGCAATTGCTCAACAGTTATTAATATAATGCAAAAAATTGATCTGATTCAACATTGCCGTATCATAAATCAAGGATAATTAAGCCATGACCATTTCCGTCGATGAAGACACTGTCGCTAATATTCTCGCCAGACGATGCGCCGAGCATATGTGGGCAAACGATCGCGCGTCCGAGCATCTCGGCATGGCTATCGAATCTGTTGCCGAGGGCAGGGCCGTGCTGACCATGTCGGTGCGCGAGAATATGGTGAATGGCCACGACATATGTCACGGTGGCTTGATCTTTGCGTTAGCGGATTCCGCTTTTGCGTTTGCTTGCAACTCGCAAAATCATACAACGGTGGCCGCCGGCGCCACGATAGATTTTTTGCGCCCCGCGCAGCGGGGCGATTGGTTGACCGCCATCGCGACGGTTGTTCATCAAGGTGGTCGCAATGGTATTTACGATGTCGTCGTCACCAATCAGAAAGACCAGGTAATCGCTCAGTTCAGGGGACGGTCGTCGCGAATCAAGGGGGCTGTTATTGCCGACGGCGGTGCCGGGGAAGCGTAAACCGATATTGCCGACCCCAGTCCCTGCTACCACACGAGTGACCCCCATCGATTGAGCCGTGTCTGTGGCAACCACTTCCCGGTGGTTGCGTTGGTTTGATGATTGGGCGGGTTGATGATGGGGTGTCTTTGAGGACAGCTTACAGCCGGCTTTCCCCGTAAGTCATGGCCTTGATACGGGAGGCTTGGGGGGCGGGCACGGCGTTGCCGGTTTGTGGTGATACCGGGAAGACGGCGTTGATCTGTCCGGTGCCGGAACTGCCGAAGTAAGGGGTGATAATTTCGGCGGGTTGATCGTAATCGGACCAGCCAAGAGCGCCCAGCAGCATCGCCGTGTCGTGCATAAACCCTTCACCGTGGCCTTTGGCCGCGTATTCCGGCAGCATCTCACAGAATGTTTTCCAGTCGGCATTCTTCCACATCTCGATCACCTCGTGATCGAGGATTTCCAGAAACGGGCTCCAGACCCTGTTCAAGTAGTCGGGTGCCATGCCGTTTTGGGCAAACCGGTGCGACAGTGAGCCGCTGGCAAAAAAGGCGACGCTGCCGTCGTAGTGTTTCTCTACGGCTTCGCGCATGGCCCAGCCCAGTCGGGCGCTGTCGTTAAGGTAGTGCACGGTACACATGGCCGATACTGAAATGGCTTTGAAACGCTGATCCCCATTCATGTAGCGCAGGGGTACCAGTGTGCCGTATTCGGGATCCAGGGTGGTATTGGCGTGAGCGAGTGTTTCCACGCCCTGCGCATTACATTCTTTCGCCAGAATTTCGCCCAACTCGGGGTTGCCATAAACCTCAAACGGCATGTTGCTGATAAAGTGCGGCAACTCGTTGCTGGTATAGGTGCCCTTACTGTGCGCTCGACAATTGATGTGGTAATTGGAATTCACCAGCCAGTGAGTGTCGAATATCACGATAGTATCGACGCCGAGTTCGCGACAGCGGCGGCTGATTTCCTTGTGGCCGTCAATGGCGGCCTTGCGGCAGTCCTTGGTGGGGCCGTCGAGTTCCGACAAGTACATGGATGGGACATGGGTGATTTTTGCGGCCAAGGCGAGTTTTCCCATAGTGTGTGCTCCTACAATAAAGTTAGTTGTTGCTGTTTATAAGGCTTAGCAAGATGCGCTTGAAGGTGGTGATTTCATCGTCGGAAAATTGCCTGAACTGTTGCCGCTGTTCGTCCCGGGCAATGCGCCAGAGTCGTTCAGCCATTTCCGCGCCCTGGGAGTTGAGGGTGAAGTTGTTGTCGTCGTAACTGATAAGCCCTTTTTGCTGCAAGACGGTAAAAGCGCTCTGAGTATCGGCCTGGGGTAGGTCGACCTGGCTGGCCAGCTGTTTCTGGGTGAGCTTCCCACAGGCCTTCAGTGACATCAGGATTCGCGCCTCGCAGGTGCGCAAACCGGTGGCCAGTTGTTTGGGTTGGTAGTCGGCCTGGTAGCTGCGAACCGCCTGCAGCATTAGAAAAAACAGATTGTCGGCCAGTTTATCACTTTGTTGAACCCCTGTTTGTGTTTGATCGCAACCCTTTTGCAAACTGTTCTGTGCCGGCATCACGAGGGAGTAGCTGCCCTGATGGAATAACAGAGGCGCGCGCCCGTTATCGCTAAATTGCTCGACTTTGCCAACCAGTATCCAGTGGTCACCGCCCTCTAGGCAG
>JARROD010000313.1:0-4851 GCA_037384225.1 Exilibacterium sp. | reverse complement strand
CCTGACTCCAGAGGACGCTCAAAAAGCACTGGCTTTGAAGTATACCAATGGACAGATACAGCCTCGCAATGCCAATCTTTTTGTGTACCGCGCCAAACCGCTGAATGGAATCGCCTTTACCGGCCCCTATCTGCACAATGGCTCGGTGCGCACCCTGGCGGATCTGTTAAAACAGCCCGATCAGCGCCCTGCGTCCTTTAACGTGGGCTCGACAGAGTTTGATCCGGAAAACGTGGGTTACGTCGATGCGGGAGATTTTGTTCTCGACACTAGTTTAAGAGGTAACAGCAATCTGGGGCATGATTATGGCACTGACTTGTCCGACTCGGAAAAACGCGCGCTGCTGGAATATCTGAAATCGATATAACCCGGGTGGGTGCAATTGCGTCGAAGCCTTTGTGAGGCTTGATTGCATCCAGGGCCAACCGAGATAGGGGCTGGTCCTGGATGTGTCGTTGTTAATGTCGTTGTTAAACTCTCGCCAAGAAAGTGGATCTCCACTATGTTCGAATGTGTGGCTTTGAAAGCGATCAGTTCTGCTTTAACGCCGCTTCCATTTGGCGTAGGGCTTCAAACGCTATAGCGAATTTCGGTATTGACGCTAGCGACGATAAATTGGTGACGCCAATATTGCAGGCTCGCGTTTTGACGCACACCATACGCGGCGCGGATTTTCGGGCCGAAGACACTGTGCCTACCCCGGGTTATTGAGAAGTTACCAGGATGATGCCTAAGTAGACCCTATCGTTGCATAAATTTTCGGCCCAGGACCGCTTCGCTCCTCCTTACGTGGGGCCTGCCACGCGGCGTCGTCGCTCCTTGCCAGGAACAAAAATTGACGCACTCTGAAGACCTAAATCTCAAACGCTTTGGGTATAGATGGCCGAAATGTTGAAAATAACAAATTGAAAATTTGCAAAACCATCGGTTATCCAGGGCAACATTTGGCCTTGAGGGGCATTGGTGGAGATCCATAGTGACCTTTTCGGAAATGGTCGAGTGTTATACCATGCCGGCTCGTGAATTGTCATTTTACGTGTTAAACCCGCGGTGGGTGAGCCGAAATGAACCGATTTGTACAGACTTTAATATAAAAACAGGGGTAAATTATGTTCGCTTTGCGAATAAGAGAAATGGCGCTTGGCGCAATATTGCTTATGGGATTTGGGTGCAAAACGACAGACATTGTTAAACAACAAGTTGTAAGTGATTCCGCCGCGGAAATCACCGTCACCAATATCGAAGATGTTCGCGGCAATCTGACACTGCCTGGCGAGTCTAACGGCCTTCCCGTGATCTGGACGTCTGAAAATACTTCGATTGTGTCACCCGACGGTATCGTGAACCGAACGCAAAGCGACATCACTGTCAAACTCACCGCAACAGTGACCGATGGCACAGTCACTACCAGCCGCACTTTTAATGCGCAAGTGCGAGCAGCAGTGAATCCGGCGGCCCGCGAAGGCTACGCCTTTGTATACTTTACCGGCGATACTCTTAGTGGAGAAAAAATTTATTTTGCGGCTTCACGCGGCAATGACGCGCTCACCTGGGATGAACTCAATGACGGGGAACCGGTGATGACCTCGAACCATGGCACAGGTGGACTTCGCGATCCGTTTATTATTCGATCTCCCGAGGGTGATACTTTCTATATGTTGGCAACGGACCTATCAATCGGATCCGGAACTTCCTGGGGAGATGCACAGCGCCACGGGTCACAGTATATCGAGGTTTGGGAGTCTCATGATCTTGTGACCTGGTCCGAGCAACGCCATGTCAAAGTCTCTCCCGACAATGCTGGCAATACCTGGGCGCCCGAGGCTTACTATGATGAATCTCTGGGGTCCTATGTGGTGATCTGGGCTTCGAAACTCTATGACGAACGTGATATGGATCACAGCGGAGATACCTACAACCGTATGCTCTATGCCACCACCCGGGACTTTGTAACCTTTTCCGAACCCCAGATCTGGCAAGACGGGAAGTCCCGCATCGATTCCACGGTGATCGCCGTTGCTGATGTATATCATCGCTTTACCAAAGATGAAGGCGCGGGCACAACGGGTTGCTCCGATATCATCCAGGAAACAGGGGCCGAATTATTGGCGCCACTACCGGACTGGACCCTGGTGGCGAGCTGCATCGGTCGGGATGCCGGCACCGGCGCGATTGAGGGGCCATCGATCTTCAAGTCAAACCCCGATGACATCAATGGTGATTACTACTATCTGTTTGTCGACGAGTACGGTGGTCGTGGCTACATACCGCTGAGGACGGCCGACATTAACGCCCCGTCGTGGACTGTTGCGCCGAGCTACAATCTGCCATCAGCGCCACGCCACGGTACGGTGATACCCGTGACCGCCGATGAGTTGCAAAAACTGCGCGAGCAGATCGTATCCATTCCAGCTGTTAAAACAAACCAAGATGGCGAGACTGATACTGTGAGGACCATGCAGGCTATCGAGAAACGGACACCGATTCTGACCGGGCTGTATGCGGATCCCAACGCCGTTGCGTTTGGGAACACTTACTACATTTACGCAACCAGTGATGGGTATTCCGGCTGGGGGGGAAAGGATTTCTACGTCTGGTCTTCAACCAACCTGGTCGACTGGTCGCGTTCAGAGCAACCTTTTCTTACCCTTGATGGAGACAAGGGTAATGTTCCGTGGGCGACAGGTAATGCCTGGGCGCCGACAATCATTGAGCGCGATGGTTATTATTACTTTTATTTCTCCGGACATAATCCAACTTACGATCGCAAAACCATTGGAGTGGCAATCGCAGAGCATCCCGAGGGACCGTTTACCGCACAGGCCACCGCGATGATCACCAACAGCGAGGAGGTTACCACCGGGCAAGCGATAGATCCGGCGGCGTTCAAAGACCCGGTAACCGGGAAGTACTATTTGTTTTGGGGTAATGGAAATCCTCCTCTCTATGCTGAACTCGCCGATGACATGGTATCGCTTGTTCCCGGTACCATCAAAACCATCTCCGGACTACCTGATTTTCGAGAAGGTTTGTTTTTGGTCTATCGGCAAGGCCTGTACCATTTGAATTATTCAATCGATGACACGGGAAGTCAAAATTATCGGGTCGGATACGCGACTGCGTCCAGTATCGACGGACCCTGGACATCACAGGGTGTCATTCTTTCCAAAAACACATCGATGGGAATTCTTGCCACTGGTCACAATTCAGTACTCAATGTTCCCGGAACAGATGATTGGTACATCGTCTATCATCGCTTTGCCATTCCTGGGGGGGACGGCACACACCGCGAAACGACAATCGATCGTTTGACCTTTAATCCGGATACGGGATTGATGGAAGTTGTCACACCCACACTGACAGGTGTTGAGCCACAAGAAATCAGCATCGAAGCCGACGAATAACGGAAAAGGAAAAGGGGACGGAGGGATTATTTTTTGATCAACCCTATTCTTTCAGTGGCCTTCCTCTCCTCTTCTGCCCCAACTTGATGCCATACCGTTTTTCAATCATCCGACAAAAACGATCATTCCCCACCGGATGGCAGTACTGTGTTCCCTCCCGAATCTTGTGCACATCTTCATTATTTAATGAAATCCGACACAGCTCGCGATAGGTGGATTGCCTTGCCTCAGGCTCAGTACCCAATGTCAGATATTCATCATGAGGTTGTATCCAGGAAGGCTTACCCCAGGCATTTGTCCCATAACTCGACCACCGGTAATCCCCAGGATGCTTCACCATTCCAGCTCTCACCGGATTCAATTCAATATACCGATAACAAGCCAGCAAGTAATTTTCCTGTTGTATCAAGCTTGAACGATGCCGGCCTTCCCATAGCGTTCCTGTTCTCCCGTATGTCAAATTTATAGACTGGGCATAACGGCTGCCCACGACCTTCATCGTATTTGACAGTGCCGCGGCCTGCCGAGGCGTCACCAAAAAGTGAATGTGATTTGTCATCAAGCAATAAGCATGAACATCCACTCCATAGCGTTGAGACACGTCTTCCCATAGCTGCAAATAAAACCGGTAGTTTTCAGGTTCAATAAAGCAAGGCTCTCGATTGTTACCCCGCTGCACTACATGGTAGGGCATTCCTACCAGATAGTTTCTTGTCTTCCTTGGCATACTATCTCCTTAAAATTTTTTACCTTATATTTGTTTTCTCTACATAATGAATTTGGATATTCGTCTCACTGTTTGATTTTTAATCCCTCCGTCCCCTTTCCGAGAAAGTATGTGCTTCTGCCGCCAAAGTCAATGCAGCGTCTATTTTTTGCACTCATTTGTCGAAGTCTTTGTCTAATTTTTACAATTTTTTGAGGAAACTAATTCTTACTTCGTTATAAAGCTAAGCTATAGCTAACATATATTTACAATAAGATTTTTTTGGCGACAAAATAATAATATTTATGCCGCATTCATAAGTTGTCTGAAGAATTACCTTCCTTTCAACGGTTGGCGGAAAGTCAAAGGTATTTTTTATGTTGAGAATTTTTCGATCAGTTTTATGCTCGATTTTTGGGTTGGCGGTTTCCGCGGCGGTTGTTGCTCAGCCGGCGCAGAAAATAATCGTGCAATTAAAAAAACCGTTAACAGCAGCGGAACAACGGTTTCTCCACACAGCATTATCATCACAGCTTTCCTCTTTCAACGCGGTCGGCGTCGGGAAAAGGGGGACGGAGGGATTATTTTCTGATCAACTCTGTGTTTTTAGCGGTCTTCCTCTCCTCCTATGCCCCAGCTTGATGCCATACCGTTCTTCAATCATCCGACAAAAACGATCATTTTCCACCGGATGGCAGTACTGTGTTCCCTCCCGAATCTTGTGCACATCTTCATTATTTA
>JARROD010000312.1:0-6575 GCA_037384225.1 Exilibacterium sp. | reverse complement strand
TCGGGTCCTGTTGTTGCTGCGTGGCGAGCAGGGCCTGTTCAGCGACAATGACCGCGGGTGTTTCGAGGCTGACTTTGCCCAGCGCGCCGCTGCGCAACTCTGTCAGGAGCACTTCGGCCGCCTTGTGCAGGTTTACCCGCCCCCCTGGGCGCAGGCCACCGCGCCGGCGCGCAATACTTTCCAATAGTTCCAACTCGCTAGCCGGCATCTGTGGTAATTGAAACCGCGCCCGTAAATTCTCTGGGTAAGCCTTGAGCAGATATTCTGCGGCAAAGAAGGCGACATCCTCGAAATCCATGGCGGTCACTTTGATCGCACCGGTGGAGGCCAGGCGGTAGCCGCTGTTGGGGTTTTCGATTTTGGGCCAGAGCATGCCCGGGGTATCCCAGAGTATCAACTGGTCATCGACCTTAATGCGTTGCTGGTTTTTAGTGACGGCCGGCTCATTGCCAACCTTGGCGGCGCTTTTTCCGACCAGAGTATTGATAAGTGTGGACTTGCCGGCGTTGGGAATGCCGAGAATCATGGCGTTTATAGTGCGCTGGCTCTTGGCTTTGCCGGGTGCCAGTTTGCGGCACAGCTCCGGCAACTGGCGCATATGGGCCGGCTGCTCCGTGGTGATGGCCAGGGTCTTGACCCCTTTTTCGACACCCAGATAGTGCTGCCATTGGGCGGTGGTTTCCGGATCGGCGAGATCGCTTTTACTGAGCACCTTGATACAGGGTTTGTCGCCGCGCAGCCTGGACACCAGCGGATTTTCGCTGCTGTGGGGAAGGCGTGCGTCCAGCACTTCAATAATCAGGTCGACCCGGGCCAGGTTTTCCTGGATTTGTTTGCGGGCCTTATGCATATGACCCGGGTACCATTGGATGCTCATTTCAAATTGTCAGCGTGTGCTAGAACCGGGGGTAATTATACCCGCTACGAATGAAACTTTCAGTTGTATTCTGCGAAAGATCCCCGCCCACCCCCTTGGAGCAGCCCCTAACCCCTGTCGTTTCCCAACTGGTATTTGCGATAAAGCCCCCGGAACTGGTGGTAACTGAGACCCAGCTTTTCGGCGGCCCGCCCCTGGTGGTGTTGCTCCTCTTGTAGGGCTCTGGCGAGCAGTGTTTTTTCAAATTCCTCCACCGCCCGGGTAAAGTTCACGGGTTTGGGGTGGGGGGAGGCAAGCGGCTCTGTGTCGGGTTGTGCGCTGCTCGCGGATACGGGCGTGTCAAATGTCTGTGGGGGGATGAAAGGATCGATAACGATAGCGTCTATCGCTGCCGCTTCGTTGCCCCAGCGGTAGACCGAGCGCTCCACGACATTTTTTAACTCCCGCACATTGCCGGGCCATTGGTAGTCGAGCAGGACTTTCTCTGCCGCGGCGGTAAAACCGGGAAACAAGGGCCAGCCCAGTTCGTGGCTCATGCGCACAGCGAAATGCACGGCCAGCGGCCCGATGTCCTCCCGCCGCTGGCGCAGCGGAGGCGGATGGACCACATCGAAGGCGAGCCGGTCGAGCAAGTCGCTGCGGAATTCATTGCGCTGCGCCATGGACTTCAGATCGGCGTTGGTGGCGGCGACTATGCGCACGTCTACCGCCAGGGTTTTTTGTCCACCCAAACGTTCAAATTCACCGTATTCTATAATGCGCAGCACCTTTTCCTGCACCCTTGCTGACAGGGTGCCGAGTTCATCCAAAAACAGGGTTCCACCCTGGGCGCGCTCGAAACGGCCGTGGTGCAGGCGCGTGGCGCCGGTAAATGCGCCGGGTTCGTAGCCGAAAAGTTCAGACTCCAGCAGGCTGTCGGTAAATCCCGCACAGTTGACTTTGACGAAGGGTTGATCCCAGCGTGGCGACAGATAGTGCAGACGCTCGGCGATCAGTTCTTTGCCGGTCCCTCTTTCTCCGACGATAATCGCGGCCCGGTTAATGAGCGCCAACTGGGAAACGTGGTCCATGGCTTCAAGCCAGGCGGCGGATTTACCGATAATTCTTTCTGTAACCATGGGTTAGTTGCCGCCGCGGAAAATTGGCTATTTTAACCATCTGTAAAAGATCTAATTTACCAAAATCTGGTTAATTAAACCAATCTTGGCGTTTGATAAACGGCTTTGATTTCTAAAATTTTTTAAAAATCAAAGTGTTAGCTGATTTGGCATGGTTCCTGATATATCTGGAAAGAGTCTGGGGAAAAACTTAGCCCCAGGTCGGTTTACTTGTGAAAAACCGACAAATTAGGAGGGAAACTATGAAAACAGCGAGCAAACTTGGACTTATTTCTTACGCCTTAATCGTATTGGGCGCCTGTAATGAGCATTTTTTCACGTATGGCAGATATCATTAACTCCAATCTCAACGCGATGTTGGATAAGGCGGAAGATCCGCAGAAAATGATTCGTTTGATTATTCAGGAAATGGAAGAGACCCTGGTTGAGGTGCGCAGCTCTTCGGCGCGGGTGATTGCCGATAAGAAAACCGCATACCGAAAACTGGAGCGAGTGCGGGCGGAAATGGAGGACTGGGAAAGCAAGGCCAAACTGGCTATCAGCAAGGGGCGTGAAGATCTCGCCAGAGCCGCGTTGAAAGAAAAGCAAGTGGTTGCCGAGGAAATTGGGGCTATCGAGGTAGAACTGAAGGCTCTGGAAGAGCATCTGGCGCAATTGCACGAAGAGGTCGGCCAGTTGCAGCACAAGTTGAATGATGCCAAAACCAAGCAAAAAACCATGCTGATGCGAGCCAAGACAGTAAGCAATCGATTGAAGGTGAAGCGCCATACACATCGCGATGCATTGGAAGATGCCTTCACAAAATTTGAATACTTCGAGCGGCGTATGGATGATCTCGAAGGGCAGGTAGATTCCATGGATATGGGCCGGGAAACCAAAACGGGCCTGGCGTCGGAAATCGATGACCTGGTCAATGACGAGAAGGTCAACGGCGAACTGGAGCGTTTGAAAAACGAAATGGATCGACAAAAAAGCGTCAGCAAAGATAGTGGCAACAAAGGTAGCGGAGATGTGGTCTAGGTTGCGAACGCTTGTTCAGTCAGAGGATAAGGAACTGTCTCTATGTTCGAGTTAGTGTTTGTCGCCGTGATATTGTTGGTAACGATCGTGATACCCTTATGGATTGTTATGCACTATATGAGTAAAAGTTGAAATATAAAACCTGATTAATTGAACAGACAGGAAAAAAGGAGAGGGTCCAACAATATGTCCAGTTTTTTATTTGTACCTACGATTTTATTTTTAACTATCGTAGCGCCCTTGTGGATCATCATGCATTATCGCAGTGCTGGCCGTTCCCGGCAGGGGTTGAATGAAGGCGATCGGCGCACCATTGAAGCTATGCTGGAAACGATTGACAAATTGAGCGATCGCATTGAAACATTGGAATCGATTCTGGATGAAGGGCATCCGCAATGGCGTCGGAAAAACGCCCGCGGCGAATAGGAGGATTATAGGCATGAGAAGACGAGATGATGAGTGGGGACTTAGAGGTTGCAAGCCGGGTAAGTGGAAGCACCGCAAGCGTCGTATAGAAAACCGACGCTGTTCGGGTTGGGATATGAACCTTTATCGCAACCGGGAAGAGGGGAAAATCGCCGGGGTGTGTGCGGGCATTGCCGATCACTTCGACTTTGATCCCTGGGTGGTGCGGCTTATTTTTATCGGCGCATTCTTTATGCTCGGGGGATTGGCGGTGTTAGCGTATATTCTCGGTTGGGTGCTAATGGCCCCGCGTCGGGATGATTCGGTGGAAGCCATGGAGTACGACGAGTACCGACACGTCTATCGCCGCAAAAACATGTTTAAACATTCTCCCAGCCCATCGGAGCGGTTGCGTCGCGCACAGGAACGCTTGAACCGAGCGCTACGCCGGGTTGAAGATATTGAAGCCTACGTTACTTCACGGCAATACGAGCTCAATAAAGAGTTTGCAAATATGAAGAAGGGGTAGGTAAAACTATCCAGCAAAACATATGCTGAACACGTCTCGTATTTTGAGTTTTTTAGAGCGAAACAATATGGTAGGTATATGACTAATATTGTCCGGTTTTATCGGTAACGCCTTCGATGGCGCGTTAATGATAAAGCCGGTTAGCCAATTCACATATAGAATGAAAACAGGATATTGACTCACATCTTGGTAAGCCTATAATTTCATTTAGCTAGAAAGTATGGCTTGCAATTATGTCCAACAGTCTCCACGGCGTCCCCTCAGTTGTATCTCGTCCTGTTCTTCATAAGGAAGACCTCACTTCTCAGCTCAACTGCCTTTTCGGAGGCATACAGAAAACACTATTTTATTTAATAGGAACAAACTATGTCTACATTTACTGGTCACGTAAAGTGGTTTAATGAATCCAAAGGCTTTGGGTTTATTGAACGGGAGGATGGCCCAGATGTTTTCGCTCACTACACCGCTATACAAGGTTCGGGATTTCGAACCTTAGTGGAAGGTCAGAAGGTCGAATTTACCGTTACCAATGGTAAAAAGGGGCCGCAAGCTGAAAACATTGTCCCCGTATAAGGACTGATAGTAAAGGTGTAAGGGAATAATGGATGAGTGCTGATTCGTTTACTTTTATTTATCTCTTTTCACCTGTCTATCAGTTCCTGTTTGTCAGATGGCGGTGGGTGAATTGCCCACCAGACCAGCAAGCGCAGGCACACCGGCCTGCGCTTTTCAAAATGGTCCAGCGCGCACATTTATTTCGTGCACGTTCCTTATCTCTGCCTCGACGGTTCACCCGGGAGAAATGTGACCATTAGCACGGTTGTACGCCAAACATTATTCCCCCCCTTTTTTTGCCCAACCATTTTTCATGAGCTGTGTGAAAGATAACTCCATCATTGCATACATTTAAACTTTCAGGCTCCCCGGGTTGCTTCCCCTGACTTGAAAGAGGCTGATTTAAATGTCATCATTGGTTTTACTATAAAAGATATCAATGGCGACTTCTTCATGACCTTGCATTATCGGTAGCACATCACAACAGTCGAGATTTAAAGTCACTAGAATTCAAACTCCCCCACTGAAACTGAAAAGTCCTGTAAGTCAGCTAACAGCTATACGAGGCTCGAATTGAACCACCTTGATTCTGAACTGAAAAGTTGTACGGCGCGTTTTACCTTTATCGGCAGTCACTCTGTACCCCTTGCTCAAACTACCATGCCTGTGAACAGGACCAAGTGTGTGCATTTGGTAGGGGTGAAGGCTAAATCCTATTGCGAAATAACCTTGGTTTCCACTGCCGCAGAAGTTGTGTCAGCGAGTATTCATAAAGCGCCGTTCGACGGTCCCAAGGGGATCTGGTGTGTGGATTTAAAATCCTATGCGCGTGGTAAAGCAAAAATTCAGGCCCGAGTGGGTGAGGAAACCGTCGCTTCTATCGATGTTGAAATAGTGACAATCAGTGCGGTTATGTTGCCTATTTTTCGCGGAGAATCCGAAGTTCGCTCCGTGAGTGTTGACGAAAATAATCATGTCTTTGCGCACAGAGCCCCTTCGGGCGAATAAGGAGTGGCATAATTATAGCTTTACGCAATAAACAATCATTATTGTCTATACCTAAATCTCAAACGCTTTGGGTATATTTAGGCAAATTCTGTGACAGGTTCTTGAAGGTGAAAACAGACCGTGCCCGTTCCTTATCAACCGAAGCAGGGGCAGTGAGTCAGAGGTTAGTATGTTTGAACTTCATATAGGTAATGCCCGGGGCCAGTACCAGTCGCCAGGCGAGTTCGACATTTTTACTGAATTCATGGTCAAATGTTTCGACGGTCTTTACCAGGGTATCCAGCCAAATGTCGTAGAGCTCGGGTCGAATATTGAGGTTTTGGCTATTGTGGTGCGTAGCGATTTTAACCAGATAGTCATCCGCGTTGCTGGAGGCATAGAATATAAAAAGACTGTAAAATGACTTTTTTAACATTCTCTTTTGACGCGCCATGTCGGTATTTTTGAACCTTTCTCTCACCTCTTTCGAGGAACTCATGAAATTGTCGTAAAAGGTGTCAAAAAACGACTTTCCGGCAATTTTTTTATGTAAAATTCTTTCATAACTGGCGTCAAAGGTATTTTCAAATGACATATTTTAGTTTGGGGCATCTGCCGAGAGTTAATGGGAATGCTTAATTGCCCGATGGTATTAACCATAGCGCTTCCCGGAATGTTAACCGGGAAGGGCGCATTTAAAATTGAGGTATGTCAACTGGCCAGGGATTTGCGCAGTTCGCGTAATGCCTGTTGGATTTTGCGGGTGTTTTGCGGGCCCGTCCGCAGCATTAATTTGTGGGGGCCGCTGAGTTTTTCCAGCTCCGGGTCGGCGAACTTATACATGACACTGGGGCGTATTAAGTTCAGTTCACCTTCTTTTATCGGTGCTTTTAAAATATGATCCATAGCTTTCAGCAGTACTGAATGAAAAGACTCTTTGGTTTCTCCGAGTTCCCTGTGAGCTTCTTCGAGCAATGGATAATATTGTCGATATAGGGTTGCGACGACATCCGGGTTCAGCGAACTGACAATGTCCGCATAGGCATCGTAGCGCTTGTAGCTGTTCAGCGACATGATGTATTTA
>JARROD010000311.1:0-4288 GCA_037384225.1 Exilibacterium sp. | reverse complement strand
TATTGACCCGTGAATTTTATCACCGCGGCCGCGTCGGCGGCAGCCGCGACGACAACCTCATTTCCACACCGCAGGCCGGAGAGGAGGCTGTGGCTTTATACGCACCTAAAGTTTCCCGGCTCGCGGGGCGTTGGCGCAACACGCTCGAGAATACATCGTGGATGAGGTCTTTTCTGATTGAAGACAACTCTTTTCTGATCGACAACAAGGAGGGCTGGTCGATTAAGTTTTCACTTCGCGCCAGCCCCGAGTGCTGGGAGGAACAGCCGCTGGAACTGTTTGCCTTTGATGGCGATGAGCTGGGCTTTAGTTTTTCAACACAGCGAGGGGATGTGCACTCGGCTTTTTTCGCTTATAGCAATAAAGGATTGCTGGTGATTTGCGGTTTTCACACCGATACCCAGGCCAATGGGATTGGCCGGATTATGAGTCGGGAGTTCTATTGTAAATCCGACAGCCCCGCGATTTTTTGACCGGTGCGCGTCGTTGATCGTGGCGCTCGCGTGTGGGGTTGGGAATCAATGAAACAGGTAACGCCTTAATGTTAGTGCCATTATCGTTGAATAAAAACAATATTTTGCATCGCGTTGAGCGCCTGGCGCAGTCTCGTTTTCTGGAACGCGCACAAGTTTATGACCGGGAAGCGCGTTTCCCGGCGGAGAATTTCGATGATTTGTTTGCCGAGGGATTGCTGGCTGCGCCCGTGAATAAAAAATGGGGCGGCCTGGGGTTGGCGCCGGCCTACGGTGATGTTTACAGCCTCTGGCGTATGACCTGTACCATCGCCAAGGCCGATCTCTCTTTCGCGCGCTGTTGGGAAGGTCATAACAACGCACTTTTGATTCTGGACACGCTGGCCAACGAGGAGCAGAAAAAACGCTGGTTTGGCGATATCGTGCAAAAAGCCTATCGTTGGGCGGCCTGGAGCGGGGAGCCGCAGTCGCGAATACCCGGGCAGCAAAGCGCTATAGGCACGGTGGTGAAAGTCGTCTCCGACGGCTATGTGATCAACGGTAACAAAGTGTTTGCCACCAGCGCCTCAGGTGCCCATTGGGCTGTGTTGCTGGTGAGTTTAAACGGCCCCGGCGGCGCCCGCGATGCCGCCGGGGCCGAGAGCAATTTATTGCTGCTGGCCTGTGATTTGTCCGCTGACAGTATCAGTTTTGACAAACAGTGGTGGGATCCGATCGGGATGCGCTCGACGGTTTCCTACCAAGTCAATTTCAACGATACGTTTATTCCCCGGCAAAACTGCATCGGCGAGGTGGGGGCCTATATCAGCGAGTGTCTGCAGGCATGTTTTACGCCCCACTACGCGGCCAGTTTTTTGGGGGCGGCCTGGGGCGCCTACGACTACGCCGTGGAATATATTTCCGCGCAGAAAAAGCAGGCGGACCCCTACGTACAGCAGCATATCGCCCGCATACAAATGCAGTTGGATACCCTGAACCTTTGGCTTGAACGGGTTGCATCAAAACTGCAGGAGGATCAGCCCGGTGCCCATCTTGATGCCAATAAAGTGCGCTACCTGGCCGAGCAACTGGCTGAAGACAGTGTCAAGCGGTGTATAAAAATATGTGGCGCGCGCTGTTTGAACAAACCCAGCCGCCTGGAAAAAATTTATCGGGATCTATCCATTTATGTAGAGCATGACAACGCCGACCACGTGTTGGCCAGCATTGGCAGGCGGTTATTGCAGCAGCCCGTCGACGACGCGTTTTTCAAACTCAAAGCGTGAGATTCTGCGAAACTTACATAATGTGCAAATAAGATAATGTATACCTAAATCTCAAACGCTTTGGGTATATGACAACGGAGAAGGATTTTTGTAGTGCAGACAACAGGGCGAAAAGCAGTCGCCGCCATCAATATTTGGTGGCTGGCATTGGGTTATTTTGCATTTTACATTCCCTACAGTGCGCTGGTTAAGGCTCTGTCGTCGGGATTGATGGCGTTCGACAATGGGATCGGCGCGGCGGCGCGCGGGCCGGTCAGCGGGCTGGTGCTATTGCCTTCGGTCGTGATCGGAACGGCTGTTACCATGCCGCTGATTTTATTTGGCCTCGGCTGGTATCGCTATTTCGGCCGCCGCCGGGTAGCCGGCTTTTCCCTCCCCCTGCCGTCGCCCTGGGCTGCAGGCTCCGGGATTGCCTTTGCGGTGATCATCGCCACTACAACCCTAGCCTACACCTTTCACGGAGTGTCTATCATTTTCGCCCTGTTGCTGATGCGCGGCGGTGTGCTGATTATGTCGCCGATCATCGACAAATTGTTTTGCCGCCCGGTGCACTGGTTTTCCTGGGCGGGCTTCGGCCTGAGTCTGCTCGCCGTATCCGTGGCTCTGGCACAGTTGCCCGATTACGGACTTTCCGGGCTGGTGTTGTTGAATCTGGGCGCTTATCTGGGCGGGTATCTGTTTCGGTTGCGGTTTATAACCCGCTGCGCGAAGGATGTGGATGAGACTGTTAACCGGCGGTTTTTTATCGAGGAAAATACTGTCGCCATGGCGGTGCTGGTGCTGATTCCCGGGTTAGCGGCCGTCTTCGGCCCGGGGGCGTTCGGGATGGCGTTGCGCGAAGGGTTTACCACTTTTCTGAGTAGCGGCCGCGAGTGGTTGGGTTTTATCATCGGTGCGTTCTACGGTTGTCTGGGCATTTTCGGCAGCTTAATTTACCTCAACCGAAGGGAAAACACCTTTTCAATCTGTATCAATCGCTGCGCGAGTCTGCTGTCCGGTTTGGTGGCGTCTTTCATTTTAATTGTCTGGTTCAACGCCGAACCGCTCAACGCCCACCAACTCGCCGGGGCGGTGATTATTCTTTTCGCGCTGGTATTGATGTCGTTATTCGATACCCGGCACATGGCCGGCAAAGACAACCACAACCCTATGCAGCGGGTATTTCTGTTTATCTGCGACAGCAATCATACCCGTTCGCCGATGGCGGCGGCGATCTGCAATGAGGAGTTGCGCAGGCGTTTGGGGTTGGACGCCGGGGTGAATGCCAGGGTCACCGCACAAAGTGCGATCTATGCCAAAAGTGCCGGCCTGACGCTGCGGGAGCAGCGGGACCTGCCCGCGCGGGCCAGGGATGCGCTGGTGGCGTTGGCGGTGCCGATCCCCGAGCACCAGGCCAGCGAAGTGAACGTCTACGGCATGCACCGGGCGGAAAAAGTGCTGTGTATGACCGGCGCCCAGGAGCGGGAGTTGTTGCGGCGCTTCCCTTGGGCGGCGGAAAAAATTGTCTGTCTGGATCGACAGCGGGATATTCCCGAGCCGTCGGGCGCGGAGATGGCACATTTTCTGGTGCTCGCCCACGCTATCAGGGGGTATGTCGGGCATTTCTTAAATTCACTGGGGTTAAAGCCGGAGTTGAATGCTGCGGAGGTGGTTGCTGAAAATGCCCAGCGTTAAGCCCATTGCTTTTACTGAAAATACGCCGGCCGTTGCACCGCTGAAGATTCACTGGCGACTGTGTCAGGGCGGTGGCGACCACAATCGTTCCCGCGCCACAATGCAAAGCGAGGCGGCAACCGCGTTGCCGGATCTAAAGCGGCAGCTTGAATTCGCCCGTGCGGCCGAACGCATCGGTGTGGATTCGCTGCTGGTCGACTTTGGTTACAACAAACCGGATTCCATCGTCCTGTCGACAGCCCTGGGCGTGTGGACGGAAAAAATAAAACTGATTGTCGCCTGTCGCTCGGGGCTTATGTCTCCCACGGTTTTCGTGCAGCAGATAAACACGCTTTCAGTGCTGACACAGGGGCGCGTGGCGCTCAATATAGTCGCCGGACACACGCCGCAGGAGCAGCGTTATTACGGTGATTTCATGACCCATAATCAGCGTTTTTTCCGCACCGGGGAGTATGTGGCTGTATGCCGGGCACTGTGGCGCGACGGCGTGGAAGGGGAGGGCGTCAACTTCTCTGGAAAGTATTATCGGATTAAAAACGCTAAATTGAAAACACCTTTTATCGGCGAGGCCGGCGTATCCGAGACCGCCTCGCTCACCGGCACAACGGCGCACCGGCGCCCGGCATTATTTGTCGCTGGCAGTTCGGTACAGGCACAGGTGCTGGCGAAAAAACTCGGCGATATCTGGGTTTGCGTAGCCGAGGCGCCAGATGCGCTGGCGGAGAAAATCCGGGACATGCGCCGCTGCGGCGTACAGGTGGCGCTGCGGCTGTCGATTATTTGCCGCCCCACCTACGGGGAAGCCGTGGCCGCCGCCGGCCGCCTGCTGGAGCAGGGCGAGCGCGGTGAAATTGAAAAACAGTTTGTCCGTCACAG
>JARROD010000310.1:0-6450 GCA_037384225.1 Exilibacterium sp. | reverse complement strand
TCGGCCGAGCAACTGCGCTCGAGCCGTCGTGGCGTCACTGAAGACAGTAAGGGCTCCGGCTGAAGACTTAAAATATTCGGTACCGGTATACTTTTAGCGTGGGTATCTGCGGAAATAAAAACAGCAATAAAAGCCACAAAGGCTAATCTTGTGTTCCGAACGGAGAGATAGTTCATCTCATTTTTTCCTTAGGTTGTGGTTGGGAAATTGTTTCGCAGCTAACATTTGTATCGTAGCCTCCAAGGCCATTTTACCGAAGCCTACTATTTCCTGATAAATTTTCACCCAAAATAAGCTGAAAGCCAGTCGTGGTCAAGGCTACCTCTACGTTCATACGTCTAACCCTTATCGACAAAACGGTCGCCAAGCCTACTATCCCTATTTTGATCCAACCAGACAACCTTTTGATTTAACTGAATTTTTCGGTCATCTTCCAACTCTGCTCCGGATAACGGTCTCGGTGATCGTTTTTCCACGTTCATGGGGCGTGATCTAGGCAAACTGCCGCTCAATAAAACTGGCAAAGGCCGGCGCTTTCCGACAGTATTTACTCATGCGGAGATTATGCGGGATACATTTTTCAGGTGTGTCGACCACAAGTTGGCTCCCAGCTTAATATATGGTTCAGACTTGTATTTCCGCAGATACCCACGCTAAAAGTATACCGGTACCGAATATTTTAAGTCTTCAGCCGGAGCCCTTACTGTCTTCAGTGACGCCACGACGGCTCGAGCGCAGTTGCTCGGCCGACGCCACCCGCACCACAGTGCCGTAGCTGGTGCTGACATAGGGCTGGGCCACGGCATGGGTAAATTCCAGCACATGGACAATGGAGTCGGGCGCGATGGCCGACTGCCAACAACCCTGGATTGGCCTTTTCCGTCGCCGAGCGGTACAATTAGCGCCTAGCGCCGCAACACCTCTTTTAGCCTTTTCTTTGGATCCTGGAACCTTACTTTTTTCGGATCAAAATATTCCGGATTATCGGGGAGGTAGTTTTTAGCACGATTGCCTAACCAATTCTTCATATCTTCATGCTCTTCATGGGTCGGGTCGCCGAGAATCTCAAGCAAATTGTAATAACCTGGAATTCCGCCACAGTCTTCCGGCGGGCAGGCGCACTCACCCTGCATACAGCGAGGATATTTGGTTTTCTCCTGCTGAAGGTGCATGCCTTCCAAAACGATTCTGTGATCCCACCCATCACCAAAGTCATACTCATAGCCTGCCTCATCGCCCGGTTCGCAAAAGTATTGCTTTAAAGGCACCTCCCATCCAGCAAGGGTGTTATCTTCAAAATCATCATTCGCAATGCCGATCAACACAGGCTTTTTCTTTCCGGCTGGCAGCAGTCTAAACCCGTGGAGGTGGCAATCCAGCCAACCCATCGCATCCTGTATGGCGACGTGGAAATCCCAAAAACTGTACGTGGATGGGACTTCGATTTGTCGCCATATCAGCGGCTCGGTTCCCAGTAGTTCGATCTTAAATTGATATGCGATCTTTCTCTTCACTTTGTTTTTTCCTGTAACATTTCATTACTATTAACGGATAATGTATCATCATTCAGATGCACGGTTTAAATTCGATACCGGAGCCGTCACCAATTCGAATCCGGGCAGGGCTTTCTTGGCAAAGGCAAGGGCCTCGCGCTTCCACGCAAAGTCTTGCATCCATTTTAAAATTTATGCAACGATAGCGTCTAGTATGATTCTTAAATAGTCAATATCAGTGCGTGCCAACCAATAAACCTGCCACACTTAGATCTTCATCAATATACCCAAAGCGTTTGAGATTTAGGTCTTCAGAGTGCGTCAATTGTATATCTAGCCAGTGGATTCCTTCTCCATCACCTAGAAGCTCCCAGTTATTCAATTGTTCTTTAGACTCTCCCGACAAGCGCGGAAACCAAACCAGCGAAACAGATATAGTACGGCCATCCACAAGGTCGACCACAAGTGCCACATCTGTGCATCTAACGTTTTGAGCTTGAGGGTGAAGCTCAACTGCCAAAGTACTCATTCCACGCCTCCAAAAATATATCTCTATTTTCAATTACCAACTGTTCACCTTGCTTTGAATAGACAGCGGTGCGCTGCCACCCTTTTTGGCTGGACAGACTCTCAATAGGCGTTTGGTACAGCCGCAAGCTCACCATGAAATTATCGGCAGCGGTGAGAAAAGGACATTTTTAAAAAACAACGACACTGTTAAAGCGTCTTTTTAGTAACTTATTGTTTCTTTACAAACCCCGGTCGTATAGGGTTATCTATCACAGTTCAAATGAGACTCACTCTACGGGAATGAGATATTTTCTCGTTAGCTTAGCTGTCCCGCCTTTCCATACCAGTTCTATGTGAGGATTAGAAAAATTGAGCACGACCCTGAAAATGCTGCTATAGAAGGAGCGAAGCAGTCCTGGGCCGAAAATTTATGCAACGATAGGGTTAGCTTAGCACCTCATAAGATTAAAACTCCACTCTTCTTAAGTTTCTGATTGGTGGATATCCTTGATCAGGAGCATTAGTTGAAAGGGGTTCACGAATAAGTCTGAGATTTAAATCATATAGCAACATACCCTCTTTAAGAGCAGGCACTACACCAACCGATCGATCATAGGCTAAATGACGCGCGTTGTTTTGAGTAAATTGGGGCTCAATAAACTCAGAAACTGTTTCAAAACAATTGGGACAGCCGTAACAGAGCGTAGCTGCGTGCAGGCTGTCCCAGCCCGTGCTTTTTACGGGCGATATGATTGGCTGTTAGGCATTTTTTGGCCGGATCTTTACAGCTGTTCCATAAGCCAGCAATTCTGCAGAGCCTTGCATCACTGGAGACGTGGTAAACCTCATCGCGACTATACCGTCCGCATTTTTACTTTTTGCTTCAGCAACCATTCTATCTATTGATTGTTCCCTGGATTCGGCGAGCATTTTTGTATACTCAGAAATTTCTCCACCAATTATCGTTCTTAACCCGGCTAATATGTCTTTACCGATATGTCTGGCTCTTATTGTGTTACCTCTAACCAAACCAATAGTTTCAATGATGTCATAATCTGCAAATTCATCCTGCGTTGTAATTAGCATTATTTATCAACCTCCTTAGAGTAGTAATCGTCCTCTTTATTTTGCATTCGCTCTTTTATTACTTTAACTAGTAAAACTCCAATTCCCCCTGTAAGGAGAAGACCAAGTAATCCAAATGGAAATGCCGCGATCAATCCTACAAACATAGCAATCAAATAGATTACGGCAAGAATCGACAGTAACGAATATCCCCACTTTTCATAGTTGTCCATGATACCTCCGTAAGTGCCTAACGTTGCGAGCAGCGGCGCGGATTTTTTGCGTCCGCTGACTTGCCTTATATGTGTTTTGCAAAATACTCCATTATCTCGGCTTTTGTCATTTCTTTGGTTTCGTTTGAAAAACAGTAATATTCAGGTCGCTGATCACTGAAATATTGCATATCCATTTCCAAACCTTCTAAATTTTGAAACATGCCCACCGGCATATTATATTCACCACTTTTCTTAAGCTTATAAAATAGATGAGTACCACAGTCTGAACAAAATCCACGGGAAGCCCAGGTTGATGATTCATACAGCTTTATTTTTTCGCTGCCTTCAATCTCTACATCCGTCCCGCACTGTACTGCAAAAAATGGCGCCCCACCCCAAGTTCTGCATGAGTCGCAATGGCAAACTGTAAATCTAGGATTAATCTGCTTTGCGATGATTTTTACACTACCGCAAAGACAGCTTGCTTTAGAATTTAACATTTAATATTCCTTTAACCGATAAACATATAACGTAAAAAGCAGCAGAAACGCTTTTTGTTGTCCGCTACCTTGTCTGGTTACACCATTAATGCAGTTGGGCAAATACTTCAGGATGTTGCTCCGCTATACGTAGCAGAGCCACGGCGGGCCCTTGTGGAGCCCTCCGTCCTTGCTCCCAATCTTGAAGAGTACGCATACTTACACCAAGCATACCTGCAAATGCTGACTGTGACATATTTAATTTTAAACGAATCACCTGAGGCGGTGAAGGTTCGGAAAGCTCAGTGACTTTTAGAATAACGCTTCCCTTTTTATATTCTTTAATCTCTTTAATGCCTTCTAAAATTTCAGCACCGATATCTCTTTTACTCATGATCGATTGCCTCTGTAATTTGCTTCCCCTCCAAGGCCCAACGAACCTTTCTTGCTCCACCAGATCCTTTAACAAGATCACCGGCATCTGGCTTTTGCATTAGACAGGTTTGAAGTGCCCGGTATTGCTCATCATTGAGGTACCTTGGAAGCAGTTTCGTGAACGTGGTGGTTTCTATGAATATCATAGAAGCTTATCATACGGCAATGCCGTACAACGGCAAGTACTTTATATGGACGTGTAACATTTGTATACAGTGACGCCACGACGGGTCGAGCGCAGCTGCTCGGCCGACGCCACCCGCACCACAGTGCCGTAGCTCCGGGTACTCAAATTGTCTTTGTTTTATATCATATCAGCACCCGCAAAATCACCAGACAATGCGATACGTTGGATTGGCTTCGTCCAGGGTTGACTTATTAATACCGATAATAGCCCTGTAAGAACTGATATTTTCGTTGCTACTGAACTTGTCGAACAGTTTTTTAGCCCGGTCACGGCCAATCAGGCTCAGTAACATTAACTCGGCCAGTGCATCGGCCTCGGATTTGCCGCGCACCCGCTCAGTAATGCGGAACTCCTCCCGCCCGGTACCGGTATTGGCCTGCATAAAGGCCTCCTGCGACGGCGGAGAGAAACGCGAGACAATGGGGGACAGGGATACGGACTCCGCGGGTTCGTTGCCCTTTGCCTGCGCCCGGGCTTCGACATTAAACTTCGAATTGACGTAGTTGAGCCGCCTGTCCGGTGTGGATCGATCGTGGCTTAAATCAACGCCGTCGACAGTAACGGCTACCTTGTAGTAAACCACGCGGTCGTCATCAATCCAGTCTTTTACCCGAGTTTCAATCCGGTTTAAGTAAGTCTTATTCGCCTCTCCGGTAATGGGAAACAGATTCTTTGCCGTACCGATACCACCCACATTATGATTTAACAAATGCCCGCGCAGAAAAAATTGATTGTTGCTCAAGCCGGAGGTCGCCGTATTCAATTTGTTCATCAACCCGTCTTGAACGCCCGACTGGGGAATGCTGCCGGTCGGGTGATTTTTGGTCAGCGGATCAGCCACCATTTCGATACCCACCTGGTGGCCCTGTAGATTGCGTGTGCGGTGCACAATACGCGAGTTAATATTTGCGCCGGTCTCCGCACTCTCGCCGAATAATTCAAACAACTGGCGCAGCACAACCACCAGTTGCTGCTCCTTGGCTTCCAACTGATTGTCGTCCGGTGGCGGCCGGTTGCCGGATGCGCGGCCACGCATATAGTCCTGCCACTGTCCGGTCAAAGCATCCGACATAGTGTCCGCTGCCCCCAGCAGAGTGTCGGCCTCGTTCAACAGTCGCTCCGCCTGCGGCCGGCGATGCGATCCGGCAAATTGTCCAACCCGAAATAGCCAACGATAAAATCAATAACCGGCGCCACCAGCCGACCCAGAGCCCCTTCAATGGCGTTGGCCATGCCGTCCAGATTACCGGCAATTAAATCCGCTGCGCCGTTAACCACAGTCTCCACCAGGCTGAAAATGCGCGCGGCATTTTCAAATACCCAGCGCAGGATTCGGTAAATCAATTCCACTGCCGTAAGAATAGCGCCAGCCGGATTAAACATCGCAAGCAGACGCATGGCAACCTGAGTGGTGATGGTCTCCACCACAAAATCAATCGCCGCCTGCCTGACTTGATCGAGTAAAGTCACAATACTTTGTAGGGAAAAATCGCTGGGAATATTAACCCCCACAGCCCCCAGACCGGAAAACAGCCACTCGAAAAAACCGCCCAGCAAATGGGAGTCAAACCGGTCAAAGAACTGGCGAAAACCCCGGCCCAGTGCCGCCGCCAGATTGTTGGCAAACCCCAGAGGGTCGTCGGCGATATCGGCAATCACAAAGCCGATACGGTCGATCAATGCCCAAAAAGCGCTGGAAGCTATGCCCACCAGTTACAGCAAGCCATTGATAACCGCTCGGGCCGGATCTTCGATAAACGCGGCAATCGCCTCCGCCGCCCGCTGCAAAATACCTTTTGCCGCGTCGCGCAGGGTTTTCCAACGCTGCAGCCTGGTGCGGTTGAGGCAGCAAAATACGGCGCGGTTCAGTGCCCACCACCGAAGTCATGGCCTTTTGAGCGCGGATTTCCAACTCCACCGCCGCCGGAATTTGTGCCACCTCCAGCTGGGGAGATTGCGGGTACTGATCCACGGTAACAACAAAATCCGCTTCCAGCCGCAGCTCGCCGACCCCCTTATTTTGGCCCAGGCTGTGCGCTGCCCACAGATGAAATTCGGGTAGACAA
>JARROD010000309.1:0-5560 GCA_037384225.1 Exilibacterium sp. | reverse complement strand
GCCGTGCTCCGAGATAAAAACTAAGCCGCAATAACCGAACGGAGTATTGCGTGGTAAAGTGAGCGAAGCGAACCACGCCCGGTCGTATAGGTGTTAGGTTTTTTGTACAAAGCGCATTTGGATAAGAGCAACTACTTCACCTTTTAGATTTTTACGCGGCTCTACTGCATAGGGTTGGAAACCGAGACCTGCATACATTAGCAATGCTCTAGAATTAAACCCAAAAACTGCTAGATGTGGAGCTGCCTTATACTGCTGATGGCATATTTTTACCATATGCATGGTGAGGGTTTTGCCAATACCTTGCCCTTTGTGTTTTTCTGCTACGATTACATTGCCAATAAAAGCCGACTTCCCTGGGACGACATTGTATAGATTTGCGAAGGCCGCAATTTCACCTTGCACAATACAAACCGTAAAATTAGGTCGATCCTCGGCTAATTTTTTAAGTTGGGCAACATCCCATGGATAGCTACCTTTTGGATGCACCAAAAACAATTCTTCGGGAGATTCTATTAACCTAGCTATATCTCCATATTGCTCTTCAGTTGCTTCGATTATATGCACTGACTCATCCTGAAGTATAACGCCAGCTCACTGGCGGAGCAAGTTGGCGCGAGTTTTTGCGAAAGCAATTTGCGGCGTCCAGTGCAGCTGTTTGTTAGCTGCATTTACCAATCTCTTGTTGCAACTAAGTCTTCTAGGTCGGCATTTTCGAAGCCGTAAGTTTTAGCAACGACTTCGAATGCCAGTGCTATTTCTTCCCCCGCGACAGTTTCGATCTCACTATCATTTTCTTCGAACTCTTCCTGAAGGTCGTTGATCAACTCAGTCGCTTCACATGTTATTGAGTATAACTCTTCAAGGTTTTTTGGAGATTTTTCTTCAATTTTTGAGCATGCCCCCAAAATAATGTCTCTTAGCTTATCTACCAGGTTATTAGGAAAGTAACCGTCGCTATACATTCCCTGAAGCAATTTACCTTTATCTATTTTTAATGACACTGCGATTTCTCCTAAGTACACCCTATCGTTGCATAAATATTCGAGCTCAGGACCTTTTAGAGCGGTATTTTCAGGGACGCGCGCAGATTTTTCTATCCGGAGCATAGCTATCCCTATGTGAGGATTAGAAAAATTGAGCACGGTCCTGAAAATGCTGCTATAGAAGGAGCGAAGCGGTCCTGGGCCGAAAATTTATGCAACGATAGGGTACAGCTAACATTTGCATAGTAGCCTCCAAGGCCGTTTTGCCTTTCCTGATAAATCTTCACCCAACATATGCTGAAAGTCAACCGTGGTCAAGGCTCTGCTACTTTCATGCTTTTCACAATTATCGACAAAATGGTCACCACGCCTACGGCAAAAAGGGGCATGCTCTGGAGGCCTAAATCTCAAACGCTTTGGGTATACTTCCTATGCTTTTAATCGATTAAACAATCTGATTCTTGAGGAACAGATTTTACCCAGCCGCGCAAGGTAACAAACGTAACCCGGTCGCAAGTGCGAAGCAGTACTTTACCTCGTTCAACTCGAAAATGGTCTCCAATACGAAATTTTATGGTTTCCATTTTTCCTTGCGGTTTTTTCTTGGTTTTAAATTGTTGGTCGAACAATTTAACGGAATTTACAAAAAGCTCCGCGGTTATATTTTTTAAGAGTGATCCATTGTCAGCTGTTAAAGATGCATTCTGCCCTTCAATTTTATCTGACAGATAAACCACCGTTTTTGTTTGTTCGGTACTTTTTTTATTTCTTTTATTGCGAGACTTTGAGTTTAACGTTTCAACTTGATTTTTAGGTTTATTGAGTATGGTGAACACATTTTCCAGAATAATCATATCTTGCTCTTTGGTTATGATAAATTCTGGCTTGCTGTAAATATAAGTTTTTGGAATTTGATTGTCTTCTAAGTGTGTCACAAACGGTGTAGCGTATTGGTTACTATTATTAATAGTACTTTCCAATTGTAGAATTAACTCATCGGTTTTATAGTTGGCAATTATGTCGTTTAAGCCATTTAATGCTTGCTCATTACTATCATCAATAAAAGCATGCATTATTGCACTATCGGCGGATTTAGACACTACAGCGTGAGCTAATACAGATACAAAAAAACTTGCTGCATTATAGCCGGAATATATGGGGCCATTAATGGTGTTTAATTTTTGAAACTCGTCAAAATTAACGTACCCGGAGAAAGAAACGTTTTGCTTACCATCGATTGAAAAGTAGTGGGCATTAATGGGTTCATAAACAGGCTTTGAATCGGCAGGCTTATTGGCATTTGAGCTGCAAGCGGAAAGACATACGAAAATGATAATTGCTAGATATGGCATTTAACTTTCCAGGACTCTTTCATTGAAATTATAATTTATTGCTTAATAATTTAGCACGAAAATATTAAATTTTGGCTTTGTTCATCGTTTCGCTCACCTAAGGTGCTAACTTCGCCTCCTCGGAACTGACAATGGACGAAACGATGAACAGCGCCTAAATTTTCGTACTAAAAATATGCTTTAGAAATAGATTAATTTGTTACTGATTTATCTGCTTCAGAACTTTCAGCGGCAGCGACAGGGGCAATTGGAACATCGGTTTCTAAGTCGAGCACTCGGCTTTTGCCAAGCTCCAGTGCTGTATAAAATGCATTTGTAATACCGGGAAACCCCTCTTCTTTCCAGGGTGTTTCAGAATATTTGGTCACATTAACGGGTTCATAAAAGTCGTAAGTGTTGGTGTTGGTATCTACCACATAGACTAGAGCATTGAATATGGCATATGGATCGCCGACTGGAATGTAATTTGAAAAATCGCGCATTGTTCCGATAAGGCCATAATCGAGTATAAGAATTTTATCTACTTCGTATTGTTCGCCAATAGATTTAAAGTTGATTTTTGCTGAGTTGGGAGCTTTAGAAGAATTTTTTGGTAAACTTTTAAAGTCAATAGGTGTTTCAATAGGTAATACTTGTGCACCTTTCTTTTCCATTTCAGCGATTAGCAATTCTTTTAAATCTACTAAGCTTTCATTAGATTGAGTTTTCATGTGATTGGCAAGATCAGAATTGACTACAGAAGCCGCAGCTAAACAAAGCAAGCAATTTGCACCAGATAGATGGCCTTTAACTTCTGGAACGGGCCCGACGTAAACCCCGATTTTTGCCTCCATTTGATCCCAGTAATTGGCTGTAAAATTTACATTGGGTTGGGGGGCTGTAGCGCATCCCCAAATGAAGGGGAAAGTTAAAACAATACAAAGTTTGAAAAGTGCTTTCATATGCATCCTCAATATGAATCTGTCCGATAATTGTTCAATGCTGCAGGGAGACAGCGTTGATAAAATACCGTTTAGCGTTCCCTGCCGCGCGCATGATAGCACACTTGGACTATTTTATAAGCAGAAATCGATATTACCAACCCTTCTATCGACGTATAGGCCCACGATAGCATCATAGGGTTGTCTCTGCCAAAAAGCTTCTGAGCTTGAAAATGTATGCAACGATAGGGGCTAATTTTCAAGATTTGCGCCGTTCGATAACAGGGTAGGCGGGCGACGGTATAATAAAAAAGGCTGCAAAAGCAGCCTTGATCTCACCCACCAGCAGCCATCAGAAGGGATATACCGGAGGCGTATCCTTGACCGTCACCCACTGCCAGCGCGTGTATTCCTCCAGGTCGGCCGGGCCGCCAACCGATGAACCGCCACCGGCGACACCGGGCGCGCCGAAAGGGTTATTGGCATCGTCGTTGACGGTCTGATCGTTGACGTGAACGAGGCCGGATTTAATGTGTTCCGCCAGACGCATGGCGCGCCCCACGGATTTCGAGATCACCGCCGCGGCGAGGGAACCCTCGTTGTCATTGACCAGTTGCAAGGCTTCTTCGTCGGATTTGAAGCTGATGAGATTGGCAACGGGACCGAAGGTCTCTTCGTCAAAGGCACGCATACCGGGCTTGACGCCGGACAAGACTGTCGCCTGGTGGAAAAGGCCCTCGCAATTACCACCGGTCTCGATTTTGGCGCCTGCGGCAACAGAATCAGAGACGATGGATTTAATGCGCTGCGCCTGCTTGTCATTGATGACCGGGCCAAGTGCCACCTGACCCGTGGCCGGGTCGCCAACCGGTAGCTGCGCCGCTTTTGCCACCAGCTTTTCGGTAAATTCCTGTCGCACCGATTCCTGCACAAATATACGGCTGGAAGCCATGCAAATCTGTCCCTGGTGGAAGAACGCACCGAAGACCGCATTGTTCACTGCGGCGTCGAGATCGGCGTCGTCGAGGATGACCAATGCGTTGTTGCCCCCGAGTTCCAGTGAGACTTTTTTCAGGTGCTTGCCGGCCAGTTCCGCAACGCGGCGACCGATGGCCGTCGAGCCCGTGAACTGGATCATTTGTACGTGGCGGTCCGTACACAACGCTTCACCCGCCTCGGCGGCACCCGGCAGCACCTGAAACACCCCTTTGGGCAAGCCGGCTTCCTCAAATGCCCTCGCCAGGATGTAACCACCCGAAAACGTTGTTTGCGGATCGGGTTTGAGTACCACGGCATTGCCGCAGGCCAGGGCCGGCGCCACGGCGCGCATGGACAGGACCAGCGGGAAGTTGAATGGCGAAATCACCCCAACCACTCCCCGGGGCACGCGCTTGGCCATACTCAGGCCGCCTTTGAGGCTTTGCAGAATTTCACCGCGCGGCGCCACCGCCAAATGGGCGGCATTGTGCAGGATTTCCACGGCTTCCTTCACTTCGTGCTGGCCCTTGGGAACGATCCCGCCGGTTTCCCGCGCGGTGTAAACAGCCAGTTCGTCAAAGTGTTGCTGCATGATCACTGCCGCTTTGCGAAATACTTCGGCGCGCTCGCGCGCACCCATTTTGGCCCACTGCGCCTGGGCCTTGTCCGCACTGTCGCAAGCTTGTGCGATATCCTCGGCATTGGCCATGCCGACGGTTGCCATTTTGTTGCCGTTACCCGGCTCTATTACGTCGTAAGTGCCTCCTTGTGCTTCGACCCAGTCGCCGTTGAAGTAGCGCCCATCAGTGCGCGCATCAAGTAAAAGTTCACTAGTAGACATTCTTTGTTCTCCTGTTACTTTAACTTACGGCAGCCTTGAAAATAAATTTACATCCCTAAACCCCAAACACCCGCTATGGCGACGTTGTTCGTTGGCTCAATAACCCCACTATTCGCCTTCCTCGCTCCTTATTCCAGCGGATATGAAGGGGGCTGATTTTTGACCCATGTATGTGAATTTATTTTTGTGGCAGCCCTTATTGGGTGAGTTTGAAGATGAGAAACCAAGTTTGCGGCTTGTTATAAGTTAGGGTTGTCTCCCCCTTAGGTCGGGATTGTTATCAATCATAGTAATATACCGCTCATCAGGCATGTTTTCACCTCCTAATTGTTCACGTAACTTCCTATATAGTTGATTCTAATCGCAATTAGTCAAAGTCACCGCTCCTGCGCTTCGGAAGATCCCCAGGGACGGGGAATAGCGTTCATTTGACATAGGGTTGGCATATGCATATGCTTACCCTATGCATGCGGGCGTCGGCAC
>JARROD010000308.1:0-5351 GCA_037384225.1 Exilibacterium sp. | reverse complement strand
ATTGATTTTAAAGGAATTAAATGGCGGACCGGACGGGACTCGAACCCGCGACCTCCGGCGTGACAGGCCGGCATTCTAACCAGCTGAACTACCGGTCCGCGATGCACTTAAGCAGTGGTGGGTGGTACAGGGATCGAACCTGTGACCTACGGCTTGTAAGGCCGTCGCTCTCCCAGCTGAGCTAACCACCCTCTCTGCTAAGAGGGGCGCATTGTACTGGATTCGGGGAGCATGTCAAACCTTTTTAAACTGTGTTTCGAAGGCATCTGTAGACGTCCGGGTCACAAAGGCTACAATAGACATGCTCAGCTTATAGGTGTCAAATGTTGTTACGCAAATTACGGACAATTCTAGCTCTCGGCCCGGCGTGCTTGCTGATTAATCTGTATTCGGCCCCGGCCCGGCCCAACGCCGAAACACTGCCGGAGATTTCCGCACAAGCCGTTGACGAAGCTGTCACCGGCGCGGCCGAAAATGGCCAATCTGTGCACAACTCCCTGATGCTGGTGATCAGTGGATTGCTGATTGTTCAAACCCTGCTGATTGTGGGTCTGCAACGCAGTCGGGTAAACAACAAACAGGCCAAAAAAGCCTTGAAACGATCGCAGAAGGCATTGGAAGAACGGGTTGTCGATCGCACGAATGAACTGCGCACAATAAATAATCAACTGTATGAGGAAATCGCCCGCCATGAAATTACCGAAGAATTATTGCGCGAGACCCAGAATTATCTGAGCAGTATCCTCAACTCCATGCCCTCTATCCTGATCGGTGTAACCCGCCAGGGATATATCACGCACTGGAACAGCGCTGCCGAACGGGAAACGAAGGTTTTCGCCCCGGACGCATTGGGCAAAAACCTCGCCGAAGTATGCCCGGAGCTGGCAATCAATATAGAATCCATTCACAAGGCCATAGATACGGGCGTCGCCCAGGTCAACGAGAATATTCAGGACAATAGCGACGGGGAGCGCCAGTATAACGATCTGACAGTCTACCCACTAACGTCCACCAATGTGGAGGGCGCGGTGATTCGCATCGATGATGTAACACTGCGGGTGCGTGTCGAAAATATGATGATCCAAAATGAAAAGATGATGTCTCTGGGCGAACTGGCAGCGGGGATGGCCCATGAAATCAATAACCCCCTCAGCGCAATTTTGCACGGCGTGCAAAATATTTACCGGCGCACGTCCAGCGGACTGGCAAAAAATCACGAAGTCGCCGATGCACTCGATATCAGCGTCGAACAGGTGCGCCAATATCTGCAAGTGCGCGATATTTTTAGATTTGTCGACGGGATCCGTGATGCAGGGGAACGGGCGGCGAAAATCGTTACCAATATGTTGGAGTTTTCCCGCAGCAGCAGCCGCAAACATACCCCGGTGGACATTGTGCAATTGCTGGAACAGAGTCTTGAATTGTCGACCAATATGTTTGACCTTCGCGCCCCGGACGGCGTCGAGGCACTGCTGATCAGCCGGGAATTCGCCGAGGAAATTCCCCTCGTGCCCTGCTCGGCGGTGGAGATCCAACAGGTTGTACTCAATCTTTTACGCAACGCCAGACAGTCTTTTGCCAGCGGCAATTTTGGCGCAGAACACCCGCAGATCACCCTGAGAGCGCAACACAAGGGGACGTGGGTTCACATCGAAATCGAGGACAACGGCCAGGGTATGATCGAAGCTGTCAAACGCCATATATTCGAGCCGTTTTTTACCACCAAAGACGTCGGACAGGGGACTGGCCTGGGGTTGTCGGTGTCTTACTTTATCATCACTGAACACCATGCAGGCTTCATCGAGGTCGATTCTTCCCCCGGCAAAGGCACCCGATTCACGATTAAACTGCCACTGGAAAAAACAGCGGCCGGTGCGAGACAAACACAATCAAGGACAGACGTTCATTAAAAGGTCCTGGGCCGAAAATTTATGCAACGATAGGGTAGAGTTTTAGGCGCCGGAATTTATTGCGGTTCACTGGCTTCAACCGCCATTCGCGACAGCGTGACCGGCTGCTGCACCTCTCCGTCGCCGCTCGCTTTACCATCGCTGGCAATTTCAGGCGCAGCGGGTTTGCTGGGTTTTTCCCCGCCCGTTGCATCGCCCCCGGTTGCCGCCAGTCTGGAAACCTTCAACAGGTCTTTGGGCCGCCCTATGTCGCCGAGGGAAAAATCACAGACACCGGCGGGAAAGAGGCTTTCAAGCCGCTGCTTGTAGGGGCGCATATCAACATCGCCGTACACCCCCTTGTCTATGGCTTGTTCGACACTCTGCAATGCGCATTTGAACACATCGCCGGCGACATCGCCTCCGGCAATTTCCCTGGACGTTTTGTGACGCGGGTAAATCACCATACAAGCCCCTGTCGGCTGATGGTTCCACGGGCCGTCCCAGACGGTTTTCCCCTGGGCAATAATACTGCCATCATCGGCAAAACACTTATCCTCGGCCTGAAGCGGCTTATTTTCCACCACACTGCGCTCGGGATGCGCCAGGATATTGAGCATCCAGCGATCGATGACCGCGAAGGCTTCCCCCACGGGATTGTATTTCTTATCGCTCATCCAGATTATCTGGTTATCCGCGTGCCCCTGGCCGCGCTGCATCCGGACTCTGGCCGCAAAGGAAGCGGTGGCGTGGTGCATGTTCAGTTCCCCATCCAGGTAGTGGCGTAAATCGATAATGGGAATACCCGCCAACCCAATGAATATATGGCCTGAATGATAAGCACCGTTGATCGCTTCGAGACTGCCCTGGGTACGCGGCGCCGCTTCTTTACCGTGGCTGAGCCGCATATTCTGATGACTCCAGAAAGACAGGTTTACCGGTAACCACTCGCCTCCCAAAATCCACAAACGTTCCTCGCGCATCTCACGCGCGGGTTTCCAGCCGCCGACCTGGGCATTGAGTTTGAGAAAGGTGGACGCGGAAATCTGGCCGTTGCGCAACGCCTCCAGACCGTACTGGACACCGATATTGTCCCAGGTGCTGTTGGCAAAACCATACTCGTCGACACCGTAAAAAGACTTGAGATCATCCCAGTGTGTCCAATGCACATTCTGCGCCACCTCGGGCGCATAGCTGGATATAAAGTGGACAAATTTCGGGTTGTGCACCAGGGGAGTCAAGCCTCGCCAGCCTTTTACACACTCGGTGGCGCCTTCCTGCGAGTTGCCGATCGAGGCAAAGTCACCGCGCATCATAGCGGCCAGCGTATTCACAATTTGATAGTTGTTTTCAGCGTTGGCATCGGCGTTAACGCCTTCTATCCAACTGCGGTTTTCCCAGTTACTCCAAAGCGGATTGTCGGCGTCGGTGACATCGAAAAAGTATTCCAGAGGCTCACAGTCCATCACGTATATGGTCTGAGAAACCATATCCGGGTAAGAGTAAAGGGGAATCGCCGCATCCAGAATATCGGGATTGTTCTGCGCCAGTAAATACTGCTGAATGGCGCCTCCCGAGCCCCCGACTCCCACAGTGTAAAGCGGCTCGCCGTACTGGCTGGTAAACTGTCGTTTGACTCTCAGCGCGCTGTCCTCAGCCAACCAGATATTGTAGTGATTGCTGGTCTGATTAGCGGTAGAATAAGCCACTGCGTACCCCTGCTTTAACACATCGATTCGACGCGATAACAGACTATTGGCTGAAAATTTTCCCTGGCGTTTACCGATGCCGACACCGCCGCGAAACTGAAACACCAACCGCTGGTTCCAGTAGGTTTCACGCGGGTGCGCGAGATCCTCACCCTCACCTTTCAGTGCGGCAATAGCATAGATGAAGCGATTGATAGTACCGGTTTCAAGACGCACGACGAAATCAATTTTACGGCCATCAACCACTATTTTTGCAATATCATCCTCAGCTTGATCCAGCGGGTAAAAATCGTTTGTTCCCACGCGATTGTAATAGTATTCGACCCGCGTCGGATAGGAACAGTCTTTGCTGTAACCGACAATGTCGTCCATGTCTAACCCGCCGTTTTCATCGCGACCAAAAATCGGAATCCCGATGCCTTGGTGGTTATCTACCAGGGGCTGGGCGCTATCACCACGGCTGTAGTCAATGCCACAAAAAAATGGATATTGATTTTCGCCGGCAAACAGCGGCTCCACAGGCCCGATTTCACCCGGCGCAATGGGAAAGGAGAATGTTTCTTCGGGCCGAGACAAGGTACTGGGGTGTGGGCCGAGATAAGGCTTGCGGTTGCTTGCGGTTTGATGATTTTTTGGTAGCGCAACCACCCCTCCACGAAAATATACAAAAGCAGAAAATTAGGACCGAGCACAGTAACTTTTCAATAACTTTTCAATAACTTTTCAATAACCCGGGGTCGGCACCGTGTCAGGCGGACGGCCGCCGGATCGAAGGCACAATACCCCGGGTTATTAAGAAGTTTCTGTGCACGAAATATCTTCCGGTTTTCGTGCTCGATTCTTAGCTACAGTATAATCTCTATGAACAAGCACAAAGCGGCACTTCATCACCTATATTAAGCCCCGCAACAATATTCATACCGCCCCCACATGACCGGACACCCTCTTTCTGTTACTATTCGGCCCTCCTTCCCTTCAGGCAGTGGTCTTGCTGCAGCGGACTGTTAAAATCCGCTCGGCTTATATAGTTAAAGGATATTGGTACAGCCTTATTCAAGCAATAATTAGTCTTAATCTATTAAGACAACTATTATGAATATTGTGCTGCAACCCATTAACCGTTTTTGTAAAGGTAGGATGTCGTTATGAATATCAAACGCTTTGGGTATATTGCCGTAATCGCAATATGGGTGGGGGTCGTATTATCGGGATGCGCCACTCAGAAAAAGCGCGTTGCCACAGAGAAAGAACTGGAACAGACCTCCCGCGAGGTTATAAAATCAACTATTTTCTTCCGCACGATTACCAATACCTGTAAAACCCTGGGTGGAGAAACGGCCCAATACGCCGACACCGTTTACGACGCCTGGCTGGCCCGCAACTGGCGCTGGATTTCGGCCGCAGACAGCTTCTACAGTGACAGACTAAAAGCCCGGACCATTGCCTATCAGGATCAGGAAATCGCTTTGCCGGCACTGAAGCTGCTGGCGGACGGTGAAAAAAAGCGGAGACTAAAATTGGATTGAAGCGGCGCACCCAGTCCACCCGCGCCAAAGCCTGCAAAAGAAATATTGCACCCTACGCTGACCCCACAGCTGACTTTATCGCCGACCCGGAGAAAAAACTCGCCCTTGAAACACTGCTCAAACGCTATGGTGTTGCCGACGGGAAAGTCCACCAGATTCCGAGCCTTGCCGGCTCCCTGCAACCGCTGGACGCCCCGGGCCGAACCCTCTATACCGTGGAGAGTTCA
>JARROD010000307.1:0-4372 GCA_037384225.1 Exilibacterium sp. | reverse complement strand
GATCCCGGTCAGGCCGCAACTGCGGACCAGGGGGAGACGTCGACAACCGCTGAAAGCGAGGTCTCCGCGAATTCGAACGAATTGACGTCCGGTTCGGTTGAATCGAAACAGCAGCCTGAGCCAAGTAAACAGCAGCCTGAGCCAAGTAAACAGCAGCCTGAGCCAAGTAAACAACAGCCTAAAGTAGATAACGGGTTAGCGTCCGCTGAACAGTCAGGGCTGGATGAAGCAAGGGAACCCGGGCAGTCAACAGAGGCGAGTCGACAAAAAGCATCCAAACTCGGTTTTTTTGCCCGAATCCGTCGCGGGCTCTCCCGTACCAGCGGCAGCTTTACCGAAGGGCTGGGCACTCTGCTTCTGGGCAAAAAAGAGATTGACGAAGACCTGTTCGAAGAAATTGAAACCCAGCTTTTAGTTGCCGATATCGGCGTCGAGGCGACCAGTGACATTATCGAGGATCTCACCGCCCGGGTTGCCCGAAAGCAGCTATCCGATGGCGATGCCTTGTATGCTGCGCTGCAAGATTCCTTGCGCTCGCTGTTGCAGTCCGCGGAACAATCTCTGGTGGTGGAGTCCCGTAATCCCTACGTAATATTGATCGTCGGTGTCAACGGCGTGGGTAAAACCACCACTATCGGCAAATTGGCCAAACGGCTGCAACAGGAGGGCAAGTCGGTTATTTTGGCTGCCGGTGATACCTTTCGCGCCGCCGCCGTTGAGCAGTTGCAAGTGTGGGGATCGCGCAATAATGTGCCGGTGGTTGCCCAGCATACGGGTGCCGACAGCGCTTCGGTTATTTATGATGCAATCCAGTCGGCCCAGGCCCGCGGCGTTGATGTGGTGATCGCCGACACAGCCGGGCGTTTACATACCAAGAGCAACTTGATGGAGGAACTGGCGAAGGTGCGCCGGGTCATGGGCAAACTCGATGCCAGCGCTCCTCACGAAGTGTTGCTGGTCCTGGATGCGGGCACCGGGCAAAACGCCATCAATCAGGCTGAACAGTTTCGCGCTGCGGCCGGCGTCACAGGTATAGCGCTGACCAAGTTGGATGGCACCGCCAAGGGCGGTATCATCTTCGCTCTCACTAAAAAGTTCGGCTTGCCGGTCCGTTTTATCGGAGTCGGGGAAGGAATTGAAGATTTACAGCCTTTCAACGCCGAAGCCTTTGTCAAGGCGCTGTTTTCCTCCAAGGAGCTTTGACGATCGGCCATGATTCGTTTCGACAACGTCAGCAAACGCTACGAGAGTGGTTACGAAGCCCTGTCACGGGTGAACTTTGAACTGCAGCGGGGGGAGATGGCATTTCTGACCGGCCACTCCGGCGCTGGCAAGAGCACATTGTTGAAATTGATTATGCTAATGGAGCGCGCCACTCAGGGGCAGGTTTTTGTCAATGGCCAGAACCTGAATCGCCTCCGCGCCGGGCGGATTCCCTATTTTCGCCGCCAGATCGGCGTTGTGTTTCAAAATCATCAGTTGTTGTTTGACCGTAATGTATTTGACAATGTGGCCCTGCCGCTGCAGATTGCCGGCTATCAGCTGCGTGACCTCAGCCGCCGGGTGCGGGCGGCTCTGGATAAAGTCGGACTGCTCAATAAAGAAGCCTGCAATCCCATCGAGTTGTCCGGTGGCGAGCAACAGCGTGTCGGTATCGCCCGGGCCGTGGTTAACAAACCGCCGCTATTGCTGGCGGACGAGCCCACCGGCAATCTGGACCCCGAGCTGTCAGCGGAAATTATGTGGCTATTTAAGCAGTTCAATGACGTTGGGGTAAGCGTTCTGATTGCCAGCCATGATTTTACCCTTATTCGGCGTCTTCAGCGCCGGGTGTTGACGCTATCGCAAGGGCAACTGTCCCGCGATGGAGTGCTTGCCAATGAAGAAGCCGGTGAGATTGTTTAAACCCTCCGCGCCGGTGCACGGCGATAAGTCGCAGATCAGCGGTTCGCGAGACAGTCGACCCTTGGGCTCACGCACAGAGCGGACCCTGCGTGTAAAAAGCGGCGCCAGTCAAAGTAAAACCCGGATTGCTGATCGCTTTTCCGCCTACTTGATACACCATCAGTTGACAGCGGTGGAAAGTCTGATCCGCTTGCTGCAAACCCCGGTGCAAAGCCTGTTGACCTGGCTGGTGGTGGCTATTGCGCTGGCTCTGCCGGCCACTCTGTATGTGGGTCTGCGCAACGTTCAAAGTCTGGGAGCTGGTTGGGAAGGGGCTCCCAGATTGTCGGTATATCTCCATAAGCAGGCATCGGATGTGGCTATTAAGCAAATTGCCGAGCAATTGCGGTCGAAACGGGAAGTCAGCAGCGTCGAATACATTTCCCCGGCCCAGGCGCTGCGGGAGTTCGAAACCTACTCCGGTTTTGGCAGCGCGTTACAGTCATTGGATGACAATCCACTTCCGGCGGTGCTGCTGGTGCAGCCGGTTACAGCGGCGGCGCCAGAACGACTCGAACTGTTGGTCAAGGAGCTGCGGGCGAACGCGGTGGTCGACGATGCGAGCCTGGATATGCAGTGGGTCAGGCGCTTGTATCGGCTGCTGCAACTGGCTCAGCGCCTGGTGGCGGGTTTTGGTCTGCTGCTGGCCATCGGGGTGTTGTTGGTGGTCGGCAATACCATCAGACTGGCGATAGAAAATCGCCGCGATGAAATAGTGATCGTCAAATTGGTGGGTGGAACCGATGCCTTTGTGCGGCGACCGTTTCTCTATACAGGCTGGTGGTACGGCATCGGCGGAGGCGTTCTGGCTTCGGCATTGCTGGCACTGGGGCTGGTCGCGATCAGTGACCCGGTGGCCCGGTTGGCGAATCTCTACCAGAGCGATTTTCGGCTTAGCGGGCTGGGGTTGGGAGCCAGTCTGGGGTTGATCTTGGGCAGTGGCGTGCTCGGATGGCTCGGTGCCTGGCTGGCGGTTGGGCGGCACCTGGGGGCAATTGAGCCGAAATAATCCGATTGTGCGCCAGCCGCCCCGTTGTACAGGAGGCCCCGTTCAACCTATTTGATTCGAGCCCTTCCGACAGCCACGAAGGCAACTGTAACTGTTTGAAAATATTAGGCAAATTTACATTATGGGGAACTTTTTGCAGATTGGCGATCTAATCGAAGGAATGTTAAACTTACTCCTCGATTAATTCGGAGATGGATTCATGGGTACTAGTCTGCAGCCTGTAGAAGTATTGGCACCTGGGGCCAATCTCAACGCCTATATTCAGGCCGTGAACAGCTTCTCAATCCTTTCAGTGGAGGACGAAAAACGTCTCGCTGAAGAGCTGTATTACGAGGGGCGTCTCGACGCTGCTCGACAGCTGGTTATGGCGCATCTGCGCTTTGTTGTACATATTGCCAAATCCTATGCTGGTTACGGTCTGTCGCAGTCGGATTTGATTCAGGAAGGCAATGTCGGCTTGATGAAGGCGGTAAAGCGCTTCAACCCGGAAAAAGGTGTGCGTCTGGTTTCATTTGCGGTGCACTGGATCAAAGCCGAAATACACGAATTTATTCTGCGCAATTGGCGGATTGTTAAAATCGCCACCACCAAAGCGCAGCGCAAACTGTTTTTTAACCTTCGCGGCGCCAAAAAACGCCTTGCCTGGCTGACCAACGAAGAAGCCAAGGCAGTAGCGGAGGATCTGGATGTGGACGTTAAGCACGTCAGAGAGATGGAGGGCCGCCTGTCTTCTTTTGATGCGGCGTTCGACGCCGGTACCGACGAAGACGAAGACAGTATCTACCTGGCACCGGTCAATTTTCTGGAAGACAAGCGCTTTGATCCCGCCACACAACTGGAAGATGCTGACTGGGAAGCCAGTAGCGTTAACAGCCTTGAGGCGGCGATAGGACAGTTAGACGAACGCAGCCGGGATATCCTGCAGCAGCGCTGGTTGAGTGAACACAAGTCCACCCTGCACGACTTGGCCAACAAGTATGGTGTATCGGCAGAACGCATTCGCCAGCTGGAAAAAAATGCGATGAAAAAAGTGAAATTGATGATGGAAGCCTGACTGGAAAGACGTCACTCCAGTTATACCCCAAGCCGCGCCTGATCGCGGCTTTTTATTGGCCGATAACCCGGGATAGCGTTGGTTTATGCCCATCCGAGAGTGTTTGCCAGCGACGCAACAGCCTTTACAATCACCCCTCCAGTAAACTCTCTCATTAACCATTCTCTATTAACTGCAAAGGGGCCTGTAACTATATGGCAAAACTGTTTCTCTGCCTGGCGGCTGCCAATGGTTTTACCGCCGTTGCCCTGGGGGCATTCGGGGCCCATGGGCTCAAGGGGCGTCTTTCGGATACGTTGTTCTCCGCTTTTGAAACGGGTGTCCAGTATCATTTCTACCATAGCCTGGCGTTGCTGGGTGTTGCG
>JARROD010000306.1:0-4395 GCA_037384225.1 Exilibacterium sp. | reverse complement strand
CTGGCAAGGCGCGACGACGCTGCATGGCAGGCCCCATGTGAGGAGGAGCAACGCGGCCAGGGACAAAAAGGGGCGTGCTCTGCACACCTAAATCTCAAACGCTTTGGGTATAGATTACCGCTGAAACTTTTTCGACAATACGACTGAAGTAAGGGTGCGCCTCACCCCTTCAATTGCCGCGATCTGATCAATCTGCGCATCCAATGCCGCTGTCGACTCTTCCTGGACCTCGGCGAAAATATCATATTCACCGCTGATGGAATACAGCGCTTTGACGGCGGTAATCTTTTCCAACTGCCTGCTGAGCAGGGCAGGATTTTTCTGGTCGGTGGAAATTAATATATGCGCGGTAACCCAGCTATTGAGAAAATCCGGATTGAATCTAATCGTATACCCCTGAATAACACCCCGGTTTTCCAGACGGCGCATGCGCTCCTGCACCGTTACTCTGGAAGCCCCCAATTGTTTTGCGAGATCGGTAATACTCTGGCGACCGTTCTCAGTCAACAGCTCCAATAACCGATGATCGGTAGCATCTATATTTTTCATATTGACAACCCCACAAGACAATATGGATAGTATTATTATTCAAAATTACCACTCTTACCATACACATTACCAGTTGACTTTCGTAATATGGTGACAAACATCAAGCTTTAAAAGGGTAACTGAATGAACTGTCAGCGCGAAGATCTGTTAAAATCCGAAGTCGACTGGAAGCATGAAGCTTTACTGCAAACAGAAATCCACAACCCACACCTAGATCAGCCGCCTTTTCTGGTAAGGGAACAACTTCGCCAGGGATACGAAACACCTTTCTTGCTGTTGGATTCAGCGTTTATCCGCAACCAGGTGCGCCGTTTTAAAGCGGCTATGCCGCGCGTAAAGCCCCATTTCGCCGTAAAATCCAATCCGGACGCAAAGATTCTGCAGATTTTGAAAGAAGAAGACGCCGGTTTTGAAATTGCCTCGCGCACAGAGCTCGATGCCCTACTGCAAATGGATATCGATGCCGCGCAAGTGTTTTACAGCAACCCGGTAAAATCCAGCGCCTATATCCAATACGCCGCCACAACCGGCCTCGAATGGTATTCTATCGACAGCATTGAAGAGTTGCGCAAAGTTCACCACATCAAACCCGATGCCAAATTCTATCTGCGTATCCACACGACCAACGAAGGCGCCACCTTTCCGCTATCGGAAAAGTTCGGCGCCTATCCAGACGATATTGAACGTATTATTGAGGAAGCGGCCAGCCTTAAAGCCGATCTTGCCGGCGTCACTTTTCACGTCGGTTCCCAGTGCACCAATATCGAAAACTGGCGCCTTGGTATCCGCGCCGCCAGACAGATATTTTCCCAGATGACAGAGGCGGGCCTTAAACCCCGGCTGTTAAATCTCGGTGGCGGCTACCCGGTCCCTCTGAATGCACCGGTTCCAGAAATAGAGGCCATTGGCGCGGTCATTAACACGGAACTGGAGAGTTTTCCCGACACGACGCAAGTTATTGCCGAACCGGGTCGTTTTATCGTCGCCGGCGCAGGTTGTCTGGTCACCCGTGTGGTTGGCACCACGCAACGCGATGGCAAACGCTGGCTCTACCTCGAAACCGGCTTTTACAGCGGCCTGATGGAGCTCAAAGACGGTCTGCCACTGGTGCTACAAAGTGATCGGGATGGCCCTCTGACTCCCTGGACAATAGCCGGACCGACCTGCGATTCCATTGATGTTTGCGCGCAGAATTACCCCTTGCCGGGCAACCTGTGTGAAGGCGATCTCATTTATATCCGCAGCGCCGGCGCCTACAGTAACGCCTGTGCGACCACATTTAATGGTTTTCCATCGCCCTCGGTCATTGTGGTGTAAAACCGCCGGCTCAGCCGCTGAAAATATCGAAACAAGGGAAGAAAGCAAAATGAGTAAAGCCGGACGTTTTTCCGGCTTTACTCTGTAGTTGATGGGCTCAGTCTATACGGGCCAAAGATACCTGATTCACCCCAGCTTCCCGGGCAGCGTCGGCAACGGCCACAAAAGTTTTGGCTTCGGCATTCTCATTGGCTTTGACAATGACAATGGCCTTGGGAAATTCGGCGTGCAACCGGGCAATGTTGGCGCGGACCGCGCGCACGTCAATGCGGCGCTGATCGAGCCAGATTTCATTATTGGCCGTAATCGACACCAAAATGTTGGGTTCATCTTCCGGGTTAGGGGGTTGTTCCTCCTGCTTTTCCGGAACATTCAACGCTATACTTTTTTCTTTAATAAATGACGCGGTCACGATAAAGAAAATAAGCATGATAAAAACAACGTCCAGCATCGGGGTCAAGTCGATTTCTGAACTCTCTTCGGCGTCTACTCGACCTTTTTTGCGACTCACAATTATTTGCCCCCTATTTTTTAAACCTATTAGTTTTTAAACCTATTAGTTTTTAAACCTATTAGTTCTTAAACCAACCAGTTGTTATACCTACTAGCTAATGCATTAGCGTTTTCATGTCATTAGAATTTTCAAGGGGGTAATACTACTCTTTATCTCGACTCAACACTATTCCCCAAGTAGCCATTTTTGCTTTACCCACCCTAAATCGATTAAAATTTAACCAACCCTATCGCTTCTCAGTGCTTCTCTCTGGCCATCCGAAGGTAGCTGCCTGGCCCCAGTCTACGTATCTGGGTCATCGCTGAAGAGTGTTAAAAGATTATGATACAAATGTACCACCTTCTGCTAGGATCTCGTTTAAGGTTGCGCGCGGAACAATGCCGCTTTCGGATTTCCAGTCACCTGTTCCGCAACTTCGCGCCCGCCCCAGATTTGACCTTAAACCAGTGCGTTAGAGTGGAGAAATACCATGAGACCTGTCGCGGAAGTGTCTAAACTCCCCCCAATCAACCGCATTGCGGACATATTCAAACGACAGCGTTCAGCCTGTCTCAAAAATCCTTACCCCAGCCTGGAACAACGCCGCACCAACTTGCTGAAACTGGAGCAGTTGCTGCGCGACAATCAAGATGCTATTGCCGAGGCCATAAACCAAGACTTCAGCAACCGTTCCGTTCACGAAACCAAGCTGCTGGAAATTTTCGCCTCCATCGACGGCCTGAAAGACTGCCGGCGGCGGCTGAAAAAGTGGATGAAACCACAAAAACGACATGTATCTATGTGGTTCGCTGGGGCTAAAAACAGGGTATTACCCCAGCCAAAAGGTGTAGTCGGCATCGTGGTGCCCTGGAATTACCCGCTGTTTCTGTGTATCGGCCCTGTAACCAGCGCACTGGCTGCGGGCAACCGCTGTATGGTTAAGATGGCGGCCAATTCGCAGCACCTCTGCCGTCTGCTGGCGAAGCTGGTAGGCGAAAAGTTTGACAACGATACCCTGGCAATATTACCCGGTGTTTCCGCCGTTGATTTTACTGACCAGCCCTACGATCACTTGCTTTTCACCGGTTCACCGGCGGTGGGAAAAACTGTCATGAGAAAAGCCGCCGACTACCTCACCCCGGTAACGCTCGAACTGGGGGGCAAATCCCCGACCATTGTCTGTGATGACTTCGATATCGGCACTGCAGCAACGCGCATTGTGCAGGGAAAGCTGTATAACGCCGGTCAAACCTGTGTGGCACCCGACTATGTCTTTGTCCCCGAAGATAAAGTGGATGCTTTTATCGAGCGGGCACAGGCCACTGCCCGCCACCAGTATCCAACACTCGACAGCGAAGACCTGACATCGATTATCGACCAGCGGGCCTTCGAGCGTTTGCAGCAAGTACTCGACGACGCCGTCGGCAAAGGTGCCAAAGCGATTGCGTTGTTAAATAGCGCGGAATCGAATGAAGTGCAGCACAAGATTGCCCCCACTTTATTGTTGGGAGTGCAGGAGTCAATGACGGCAATGCAGGAAGAAATTTTCGGGCCGATACTGCCGATTAAAACCTACCGCCATATCGATGAAGTGCTTCGCTACATCAACAACCACCCGCGCCCTTTGGCCCTCTATCTGTTTACCCACGATAAAGAGGTACAGGAGAACGTGCTCAAAAACACCCTTTCCGGAGGTGTCAGTATCAACGACTGTATGCTTCATGTCGCCCAGCACGATATGCCCTTTGGAGGCATTGGCAACAGTGGCATGGGACATTACCACGGTTTTGAAGGCTTTCTGGAACTCTCAAAGATGCGCCCCATCTTCACCCAGGCCCGAATTCCCGGAAATGCCCTGCTGACGCCGCCCTACGGCAAACTGTTTAATTTTCTCTATAAACTCATGGTGGGGCGGTAAGGCCATCCACCCCATCGTTCCAGCCATCCGCCACAACGAATCCCGTCCGCGGCGGTGGCTGACCTGGCAGGTAAAATCCATATCGAGCCCGCGAATTTTCTGCCTTTCACCTGCAACG
>JARROD010000305.1:6612-13194 GCA_037384225.1 Exilibacterium sp. | reverse complement strand
TTTATCCCCCCGCGCGAATAGGACCAGTCGGCTTTATATAATATGTGTTCCACCCCCCAGCGATCGAACAGGCTGTCGATCTCATCCTGACTGTTCAGCGAACACCAGCGGGGCACCTGCAAACCACAGCGCTCCGCCAGTATCAGCCGCTGGCGCCGGTTCAGGGTTCGCTGCCCCAATACCCGGCAACCGGCGGGAATCAGGTTTTCCGCCACCGGATCGTGCAACAGTAATACAGTGTCCTGCGGCGCCTGCTCGACGCGCCCAAACCAGCGCGCTTCGATGTCAAGCCGCTCCAGCCTGGCACACAGATTTGACAACGCTCTTTGAACCGGCTCCGATTTTGAATAATCAATAAAATTAAGCATCACCATAGATGATCATTCTCCTTAGGAAAGGGCACGATCCTTAACCCGCCACTGTTCGCGAAGGCTGGCACACGCGTTCGTACTGACGCCGCCGGTAATCCGTCAGCTCTCCGCGGCTGCGCAAATACGTCAGCATTTTTTCCCGCAATTCGGAAAATCTTGCCGCGTTGCCCTGCAGGTCCCGATTGGAAATACTGCTGCTCACAGCATTGATACAGGTGCCGACAATATCATCACAGGCGACCCGGGCGCCGCTCTGCAACAGCCGAAACATCAACTCGTACTCTTGACTGCTTTTCTGCCCCGAAGCCCAGCCACCCACGAGATTCAACGCCCGCGCCCGAAACAGATTGGAACTCGTGCGCCCGAGCTTCGAGGCGATTAAACCCGCCCAGCAATCTTTATCCGGATAGCTCAGTGAACAGTGTCCGCCGAGATTGGTAAACGCATAAGCGCCGGCGACAAAATCCGCCGCGTACACCCGCAGCAATTCCACCTGGCGCCGCAGCTTATCGGCCAGCAGGGTATCGTCGGCATCCAGAAATTGAATAAACTCGCCTTGCGCCGCCTTGAAGCCGAGATTTCTCGCCGCCGAAGCCCCCAGCGTCACACCCGTGTCTATATAGTCGATTGCGCCCCGCGCCGCCAACGCCGACAGTAGCGTATGGGAATCATCCCTGGAGCCATCGTTGACACAGATGACCTCTACCGCCACGCCGGATTGATCCCGCGCCGACGCCACCGCGGCCTCTAGCGTAGCCCGCGCATTCAAACAGGGAATCACCACTGAAACCAACCGTTTTGTCATGAAAAGTTGCCATGAAAAGTTGCCATTAACGTTTCAAACCGGAAACACTCGCACCTTCGACACCGGACCGGGGTTGAAACAACTGTTGATAATTGACTATCTTCACCCCGGCCTCCCGCGCGTAACACCACAATTTTTTCTGCAGCAGAGCTTCATACTCGACAACGCGATGCTTCCAGTTATCGACCGTCGCCCGCAACTCCGGGCTGTCTTTGGCCGGGTGCAAAAGAATACAACTCAGTCCCACCGGTAAAGAGCCGACGATGGTTTTTAATGCCGCGTTGTAGGCCTGCGTGGTCAAACACCGTTTAACCACCACGAATTGCTCGAAGACAGGTAAACCCACCTCGCCCAGATGCCTTTCCCACAGATCTTCGGCGGCGTCATCGAGCTGACGCAAACACGCCCGCGTCACCAGCGCCGGCAGGCGGTTAGCGAGGGCCAGGCGCAGAAAGTCCGGCAAAAATCGCGGTTGCAGACAGGTCAGCATATGGCTGTCAATATGACTGGGCCGCAGACCAAAGCGCCGCGCCAGCGCCAACTGCCCGCGCATTTCCCGACTCACCGCCCCGGTATCGGCGCGCTGGCACACCGCCGCTCGGGTCGCGTGAAAATAACGCTGCGAACTGTCCATCAGATTATCCGCCTGCACAGCGGCTGTCACCGGCCCCCAGCGATAAGTCGACCACTCGCTGGTGAGGGTGATATGTACCCCAAGGTCAGCCTCAAGGTGCCGGTTATACCATGCGGCCACGGCGGGAAACCACGGGCAGGGCGTCATCACTGAACCGGAGGAAACCGCACCGCGATCCCAGAGTTCCGCAAACGCGCTCAGCGTCGACTGACACATGCCGATATCATCCACATGCACAATGACAAGACGCTCGCCGGCATCGAAACCCGGTTTTTCCAGAAAGTCACTCACTGTGTTCAACGTTCACATTCAGGTTCAAAGGTTTCAATATAAGGCGTTTGGCGATCTCTGCGCAGCGCATGCACACACAGTTTCTCTTTATCCACCAGGCTTGCTCCGCCCCGTTCGCCATCTGAATAGAACTCCAGTGCGTAGACCATCTGCGTAACCTTAATAGCGTTGAGCGGCAACTTGTCGACCAGGCGCGCCAGCGCGGAAAAATCGAGAATCAGCGACGGATCCAACAGTGCCCAATCCATACCGCGCTGATCGGTGAGAATCATTCCCCCCGGTTTCAGGCAGCACAAATAATTTTCAAACATACTAAACAGGTGGTATTGGCAACAGGCAAAAGAGGCCAAATTATTGTCGACGATAAAATCGAACCGCCCGGGCGCAAAGGTCGCGGTAAACCCGCGGCTGAATTTATTGCACAAATGCACCCGATAGCCCTCCAACTCAAGGGAGCAACCGTGGCAATATTCAGCCTCGCTCACCGTCACGCCATCGACAAGCGCACCGCGTGCCGCGAACCGCCGCGCCAGCCCGGAGTTGCCGATACCGATATGCAGAATGCGCCGCCCCGCCAGCGGCAACTGCGCCAATACCGCTTCGATGCGCGACTGGTCACTGGTGGTCCGGCGCCGGGAAAAATCCACATAGGGACTATAGTCCACAGCCAGTCCCGGCTTATTCAGTTCTCCGCAAAACACCCGCGGCGCAAACCGCCCCGGCGCCGCGGCTTGTTGTTTATTAAGTGACGCAGCTTGTTTTTTACCAGGCGCCGCAGTTTGTTTTTTACTAGGCGCCGCAGCTTGCTTTTTACTAATAGCATCAATAGTCATTATCACTCTCTACACTTTGCTCACAGAGCGCTCTATTTCAAACTCATACTCCCGTACATAATCTTTCGCCATGCGCAAATAATGGTAGTCCTGTATCGCCTTCGCCCGGCAAGCGGCGGGTACTATGGCGCCGACGCGCTCGACAGCCGCCTCATAATCCTTTTGCGAATGACAAATAAATCCCACATCCCCGGTCACCAGTTCGGGGCAGGCGCCGTTACCGCTACAGATAACCGGCGTACCACTCACCATTGCCTCGGCCAGCACCAGACCGAAAGCTTCGTTAATCTGGGTGGGAAAGATCAGCGCTCTGGCGTTGGCAAAAAATTCGGTTTTCTCCCGGCCACCAATTTCGCCCAAATAACATACCCCGGGCCCGCGACAGCGCCGCCGTATTTGCGCCACCAGCTTCGTATCCTCCGCCGAGCCGGCCACATACAGTTTTACCCCCGTCGCCCGCGCTGTAGCGATCGCCAGCTCCAACCCTTTGCGTAGCGCCAGCGGCAACGCCGAGACAAACAGTAAGTACTCTTGTTTGCGCTCGCTGTAGACAAACTGCGCCGGGTCTATACCGTTGTGCACAAAACGCCGGCTGCCATAGGTCCTGGCCAGGGATTGGGAAACATAAATCCAGTTGCGGTGCGCAACCTCCCGGGGCCGCCCGTGCACGGCCAGATCGGTGTGGCAGGTCGCCACCCAGGGCCGTTGCCGATGTTCCAGCACACGCCACAGTTCACTGTCGCTGCGCAGGTGGTAAATATCGGCATCCTCCACCAGGTGGTCGACAAACGTAATATTTGCAGGCGGCCGCCCTCCCGGATTTCCTTCCAAATAGTACAGCACTTCGTGCCCCAGCTCGGCCAGCCCCTTGGCCAGAAAGTCAAACACACGCCCTCCACCCGGACCGCCGGCGCTGGCAGGGTATCGATGATGAGACTGAATAAAAATTCGCATAAATAACACGATCCAATAAACGAATAACAATTACTGAAAACTTCTCTCAAACAATACGTATTTGTTCCTGCAGCCCCGGCTGCGCTTNNNACGGCTCACCGTGCAATGAACAAATATGGCGACTGCGCTTGCTGTTACTGAGGTATCGCGGCTGTCTCCTGCCGTCGAACGCGGTTCGCCGGTGATCGATATGAAACACATCCAACTGCAACCGGCAGTGTTTCAGATAGGCGCGGATCACATGCTCCATCACATTGTCCTCCCCGCCCCAGCCCTCAAATTCCTCATCCCACATGCCCAGGGATAAAAAACTGTCCCGGCGAATTAAAAATATTCCCCCCGCAAACGTATTTCCGTAGCGAAGACTTTTGCGGCGATAATGCAAACCATCCGGCGTCACATCACCGACATTCCAGAGGTAATATTTCTTCGGGTCCACCGCCTCGAAATCCTGCAAATAGTAAAAACACCGGCTGTAATCGGAGGCGGCCATAAACACGTCTACATCCGCAAACACCAGGTAAGGATTTGCCGTCGCCGCCGCGCCCACATTATTGGACCAGCCGCGATTGAAAAGCCCCGGGTTGGGAATAAACAGCCGCCGGCAAAACGGCAGTTCACCGATGTCCAGGCGCGGCCGACTGTCCTGCTCGACAACAACAATATTCATCCGCGGAAAAGCGCGGTGCAGCCAATTGGCGACAAAATGCAACGCTCTTTTGCGATCCGGTGTCGACTCGCGGTAGCTGATAATGTAATCCACGTTATCCATCCGACCCGGCCGCGTCAGTAAAAAGTCACATAACCTTTAGCATCAACTGTTGGGGCGGGTCTAAATCCCGCGCCTTCCAGTCACTGTCGAGGCGAATAAAATAAGCCCCCGCTCTGGGCGGAACCCAATCGAAACTGTAGACACCCCCACCCTGTTCCCGCGCCTTGCCGCGCGACTGCCAGACACCCGGCGCCAGCACCGTCAAGGTATCCAGGGAATTGAGCCCCGCCAACGGCTGCCCCGATTCGGCGTTTTGCAAGCGAAATGTTATCGTCCCCGCCTGCCCCGCCCGCCACTGCTGATCCGGTAGCAGCACGGCCTGCACCCGCGGTGCGCCTTTTTCCGGCGCCGGTTTACCCGGCACCTGTTTAACAGGTACGACCCGCACCGAAAAACAATGCACGACCCGGGGCGTCTCCATAAAAAACGCCACATCATAGGTACCGGCTTCACCCAGGCGCGCCACGGTTTCATAGCGCCCGGGCCGGGTTTCTCTCAAACTGCGATCCACCGCTATCACCGCCCGCGCCGAACGCTGGTAGTTTTTAAAACTGCCCATGGGAGCGGCCATGCCTTCTTTGTAGTAGTACACCTGGCGATCGCCGGGGTGAGCGACCAGCACAGCGTTTTCGCCCGGCGCCTGGACAATATTGTCGGCCGGCGTATCGGCGCGGCCGAAGGCGCGCTGGCCGCCGGGGAAGTCCACCACCTGCAACGGCAAATCCGCGTCGACAATCACATCCATCGGCAGCATATAAACTGTCTCACTGTCGCGGTGGCGCACATACCCCAGGGTGCTGCTGAAAGTCACCTGGTCCGGGCCGCCGTCAATTTTGCCGCTCTTGGTAACGCGGTTATTGAGTGCATCCCAGACATAAACCCTGTCGTTATCGGGGTTGACCACCAGCGCGTGGCGGCCATTGGGGGCGAAACGGATCTGCCCCAGCCCCGGAGCCAGGATCACTTTCGGGTGAGTGCGCAGCGTTTTCACATCCACACCCACCACCGCGCCATCGCCCGCGTGGCTGACATAGACTGCGCCGGCGGCGGCCGACCAGGCGATGGCAACCGGCTCCGCACCGGTTTCGATATCGCGCACCTTTTGCAGCCGGGCGATATCGATGACAGAGACACTGTTGTCCAGCTCATTGGTGACAAAGGCGTAGCGGTTATCGGGGCTGAAGGCAAACGCATGCCGCCCGCGCCCGACGCCGATGTGTTTCACCACCTCGCCACTGGCGGTTTCGATGACAATCACTTCGCCGGCGTCTGCGGCCGGGGAATCCCTTGTGGCCAAGGTTGCGTCGGCACCCACCCACAGGTAATGCTGATCCGGTTGCAGGGCAATTCTTTGCGGCCGTGCATCGAGTTCGATTTCCCGGGCCAGCTTAAAACCATCCGTCTCAATCATTGCCACCCGCCGGGTTTCCGGCAGGGTGATAAAAAGGCCGGCATGTTTTTCCGACAGGCTCCAATCGTACCCTGAGCTAGACAGGGCGATCATGGTCAATAAATTGGTGCCGCCGAAACTGAACAGGGGATCAACCACCGAAACCGTGGCGTCGTCGTTTAGCACCACGACGTAATAAACGTTTAAATTCAGCGTCGGCTGCGACAGCAGCGAACCGCCGATAAAGGTTTTCACCATATTTTTACAGGTGGCGGAATCGGTGGGCACACTCTCCGCGCGGCGCTGCAACCAGGCCGCCGGATAGCCCCCCGCGACCGGCGCGCCGCTCAGATCCTTGATCGCAAAGGTAAATGCCGCTTCGCTATTGGCCCTGGGTCTGGCCTCGGGCCGCCCGAGCGGCGCCAGGGAAAACTCGACTTCGATACCGTTTTGCTCGATGGTTACCGCGCCGGCGACAGGCGCGAACAGCAGTGTTATCAATCCCGTTAGGAACCCTGTTAATAACGGCGTT
>JARROD010000305.1:4430-6562 GCA_037384225.1 Exilibacterium sp. | reverse complement strand
CCGCGACCGCCGCATCGCTGCACGCTGCTTTTTCCCCGCACGCTCTGTCGGTATAAACACTTCATTTTCAATCATCGTTTATAGTTATCCATCGCTTTCAGTCGCTTTCACTTCGCGTACCTTTTACTGACGACTCTTTGCCGTGGTGCGCTGCATTTAACCATCGAGGTTCCGACCAGGCTGCAACCTGACGGCAGTTCATAACCATCAAAAAGCTCATCAGAATAGACATATTGCAGATCGTCATCCTTCCACTGCGGCACACAGACCAATGGGCGGATAATGCCGCCGCCGGCATAGGCCGAATCCGCATCGCCAACGCGGAAAATGCCCCACATGCCATAGCTCTGATCGCCGCCGGGAAAGGAGCGGTACAGGTAGTCCCCCGGTGTTGCGAAACGGCCACCGGCGCTGTCGATCACGACATCGAAGCGATCCGCCGCGCTCAACCCCATGCGCGAACCCTGCCACTGTGAGTCCGGATTATTGGCGATTACGGTGGAACCCGGATTATAGGGTTCCTCCTGCCAAACATGGCCAAACAGCTCGAAGGTATGCTGGTCGGCACCGTGGGGCTGCATCACCCGAAAGCGCACCGGGTCACCGGGGTTGGCACGGAAAATCGGTGTTTCAGGTTCCCCCAGGGGCGTGTCTTCAGGCTGGTTCGGGTAAGGTTTGCCGAGGCTGTTGGAATACCCGCAGGAAACATCGAGTTGGTAGTCGTCATTGCCGATATTGTCCCCGGTGGCCACGGTATTGCGGAAACGCCCGCGTCCCTCGTCCCCCGGCAAGCCGGTATCCTTGCCGGCCATACGCTCGACGCCGTAGTTGATCGGGTTGGTGAACATCGCCGCCGCCAGACTGTCCTGCGCCATCACCACAAACTCCTGAAAATAATCCTCGCCACCGTTGTAGTACACCGTTACCTGAGTATCGGTGGTGGAGCTTCTATTATTAGTGGCTCCGGCAATCACCCCCCGTTGGCCGTCTTGTTTACAGGTAGTGGCGGTGCCGTCCTGGGAACTCCAGCAGGCGCCCTCGGGTTCGATCACCATGCCCGCGAGCATACCGAAGCGGCTCTGTTCCAGCGGGTCCGCGGTCAGTAAATTGGCGGTGCCTAACTCGGCGGGCCGGTAACGGGTTTTACCCTCGGCGTCGACGCTGGTAATGCCGGCGTACCAGCGATAGGTTGCGGTTTTTCCCAGCGCCACTGTCTGGACGCTGTTAAAGCCCAGGTTGACACCGTTACTGCGGTTGATGTCATAGGACACCAGCTGTGGCGCCAGCGCCACTTCTTTGGAGGGCGCTATCTTCATATCGCAAAACCACTGGCCGCTGACCACCTCGATACAATTATTGCCATCGGGCTCGCTGGCACTATAGCGAAATTGCAGCAGGGCGTTTTGCTCGCTGGGATTGTTGATCGCCTGAGCGCCGGGAAAGGAACCGTCTTTTTTGACGTTAAAGGTATTGGCCAGATTCACCGTAATACACTCGCCCGCAGCGGCGCGCAACACAAAAGGTTCGATATGTTCTTGCGGACTCTGCCACGGCAGGTCCTGCAGAAGTTTTTTGTGGGAACAGGCGGCATCGACGGATTTGTCGCAACCGAAGTACAGCAGCGCCTGCTCATCGTAAATCCGTTCGCGGTTTTCGCTGCTGTAGATCACTTTTTTATCGGGTAACTGCGCGGCGCTGACGGCAACCACTTCATACTCGCGCTGCGGCGCACCGGCCGGGCAGGAATAGTCCGCTTTGGTGGCGACAACGGTTTTCTTATTGTTGTTGGGCAGCGGTTGCAAACACAGGCCCTGGCGCCCCTGTTGATAGGCGCGCAGCAATCCCCAGTTGCCGTTGAGCAGACCGTTTTCCTCCGAGGAAGGATTGTATAAATAGTCGGCGAAGGTGACTTCCCGCCGCGCTTTATAAGAACAACCGGGCAGGTTGGTCGGCTTGCCGCTGGCGCTCAGGCTGGCACCACTGACCGTGGAAGGCGGCACATCGAAGCGCATTTCAAAATGCTCGGAAATACCCATGGGCTGATTGCTGCGGTATCCCGAGCGGGTATTGCTCGGCTCAAACAACCAGCGCGCGCCCTGAATACTGAAATTGTGCATATTGACGTGGGCACC
>JARROD010000305.1:0-4406 GCA_037384225.1 Exilibacterium sp. | reverse complement strand
GGGCACCGACCAGCGTGCGCACCTGCACGTTATCGCCCTGGTAAGCGCGCATTAGGGGTGTATAGGGGTCACTTGGATAAACCCCAGCCGTCAGCGCAGTGCGGCTACCGCCTTTCGGGTTCTGGCTGTTGAGTTGCGGGTCGACCCGCTCGATGGAGCGATAGACATGGGCCAGGTCACCGGCCACACCGCGCGCCTGGGTATTGTCTTGCGGATCCCAAACCCGAAACGGCAGCGGCTCACTGCGGTAGTTAACGGAATAGGTGCCGAGGGCAAACGGCGGCGTGGTACTGATCAGCGTCGGCGTCGTCACCTGACCGCCCTGAAGTTGGGGCGGGTTGATAACCCGGGTGGGGTCAATGTAACCGGAATAGCCGTTGGTAAAATCGCGCAGATCAGTAACGTATGCCCCGGGGGTCAACGGTGTTGTGCACTGGGGCGGGGGCACCGAGTTTTTACTGCCGATGCTTTTCAGGCACAGTTCATTGATTGCCGTTTCATTGCCGTAATTTTTAACCTTGTTTTGCTCCGGATAACACATTGGCGGCAACGTGCCATCGCTGCCTTTGACGCACTGGGTGGGGCGCCAGCTGTCTTCGGTGTAGGCGAGTTGAAAATCCTGAAATTCCAGCATAAATTCACGGTAGCTATCGGCCACCTCCGGCGTTTCAACAATCGCCTGCCAACTCGTCGGCCCGCCGTCCGGGCGGGAATAAAACGCCACACCGGTTTCGGAACCGCGCCACTGTGAGCCTTCCGGTTCCACCAGCAACCCCATGTAGAGTCCGGCTTGCTGGTGTGTTGAAGGACTGAAATGGTCGTGCGTGAATACGGTGCGCACGGTGCGGTCCTTGCCCATATTGTTCAACTGCGGATCCGCGTACCAGCGCTGTACCGTGGCCTGGGCGCCGAGCCATTCCGTGTTGGCTCTTTTTAAACAGTCCTCCTTTTCAGCCGCGCTGAGATTTTCACACAGCCACACCGGCGCCACGGCATTGAAATCACCACTGTAACCCTCCAGTTTGCCGCTTTTAAATCCGTGCAGGCGGTCCACGACTGTGTTGGGGGCAAAGGTGCCATCCTCGTAGTTCCAGCCGTTGGCGCCGCCGTCGGAGGAAGTCACATCGAATTTGACCAGGTGAATATGCTGGCCCAGCACATCGGTGGGTGTGCGCACCTGAAAGTCGTCGAGTTCGTAGTACTCCGGCACCACGTTGGCCATCCAGTACTCAACACAGTCACCCGAGTTGGCGCGGAAAAACAGCGGCTCAGCGGGCCGCTCCCGGTTGAGGGTCGGAATCAGATCCTGCCAGAGTACCCCGAAGCGCTGCTGCGAGTAGTGCCAGCCTTTTTTATTCAGCACCACATCCATCTGCATATCGACGCCGCGGTAATGGCGGGTCAATGCTTCCGGTACCGGCTCGGGCGGCGCCAGGTGCTGGCTGGAACTCTTGGTTCCGCAGGGGTCGGCGTAAGGTGCGCCCTTGCGTGCCGGCAGGCCGTTTAGAATAAACTGCGCCGGCTTGCCTTCGGGTGTGCTGGAGCGGTGGGTGCGGGTGCTGTGGGTCTGCATCGCTACCCGCTCCACCGGCGTGCCCTGCTCCGGCAGCACCGTTCCTTCCAGCACACTGTGAAATTTGCTGAAATCAAAACGGTTGTGGTACTCGACGATTTTCGGGTCGTAACCATTGCCCTTGGCTTTTGCCGGATAGACCACATGCCGCGGCAATCCGCCGTCGAGATCCTCACCTTTGAGGGAGGCGAAATCCAGCGGCGGATGGGGCGCGCGTTCACCGGCAATGCCGGGCACAAAAAACGGGTAGCCGGGATTGCTTGTGACCGCTGCGCCGGTGGGATCGGGCTGGCTCAGGGTGCCGAAAACCACCTGCCCGTTATCGATAAAAACGTCAGAAGGCAGGGGCGCCATGGCCACCGTCGGCACCGGCACCACGGCCGGAATCGGCGTACCCGCGGCAATTTCGCCGTCCGGCAGCGCCCGGCTGCCCGGCGCCGGCACACCGTTGGTCGTGAGTACTGTGCCGCCTTCAAACACATCGTGCACCCGCCACAGCGACCACATGCCCTCGGCAAAATGGGGGTAAAAGTGACAGTGAAAAATGGAGTCGCCCACCGTCTGGTTGCGATTGCCGCTGCCGTTGTACACCATATCCAGGGTAAATGAGGAGCCGGGACCGATCAGTTGGCTGTCGAGGTAGTGGCTGTTGTCGTTTTTCGGCGAATGTAACCACTGGTGCGCGTGCAGGTGATGCAGATGATGCAGTGTTCCCGCGCCGTGGTGCACCCGCATCTTGACGTGATCACTCATATAGCTGTGATAAACATTGGAGGGATCATCGGGATAAAACGCCTTGGTGGCTTTGGGCCCGGGCTGCGGCTCGCAGGCCGGTGGATTGGGTGTCGGCACATCGGTGGGAGAGTCAATGGCACTGCTGCCGGCACAGAAGTTGGCCGGTATATCCACCACCATCGCCGGGTCGCCCACGGCCCAACTGCTGAGAAAAAATTCTTCGTAGGCGCAGGTCACACAGTCGTGCATAGGGCCGACGCCGATGCGGTTGGACCAGATTTCGGCGCCGATCCCGGCCATACCGTAGTTGATGGCAAAAAAATCGCCGCCGGCGGCCAGAGTATTGGAAATCGGCGAGCTGCCCGATGTGTCGAACTGCTCGAACACCTGCTGGGCCCTGACCGGCTCGTGATACATAATATTGAATTCACGATAGGGTTGATAGCGATCCGGGTATTGCGGCACCTTGTTGAACACCGCCTGTTTCGGCAACCTGGGAAAGGCGCCGGCATTGGGCCCGGTGATAATCGCTGTGGTATCGGTGTACACCAGTTCGAAGGTTTGCTTGCCCTGTTTTTGCAACATGTTTAGCACGGGTTTGCCGGTGCGGAAGGTCGCCTGATAGTCGATCAACGGCTGGCCCGACGGCGTCTCGCCCCGGGTGGCGGTCTGCAGATCCTTGCGGGTAACCTGGCTGCGGTAATATTCCGCGCCCTCGGGCTGTACATTTAAAGCGCCGAACAAACCAAAGGTCAGTTGTCCCTCAAAGAAATTGCTAAAATTATCGGCGCCGCTGTAAAGCATGTAAGCGCCCTCTTCCGGCACGAACAGAGAATATTGTCTGCGGTCGCCGGGCGCGGCCAGGCTGCTTGTGTTTTTGCCGACTAAAGCGCCGTCGTTGGCTATCGCATCAGGATTGTTTTCCACCCTTGAAAACATCTCCATGCCTTCAATATGCACACCGGCGTGACTGGTCAGCTCTTTGGCCGTGGGCACCAACAGGTTGGTGAGCTGAATATCGAGACAATCGTTGACGTTGGCGCGCAGCACAATGGGACGCGGGCGTTTGTCGGACCTCAGGCTAACCTTCCCCACCAACGCAGAATAGTCACCGCCCTGACCCGCCTGGAGTTTTTTCAATAGCCTTTTACCACCCTGGTCGGAGCCGGTATAGGCGATATCCGAGGCCAGCGCGTAAATCATGCCGTCGAGTTGAGAGGCGCCCAGGCGGTTGTACCAAAAGGCCTGGTTGAGGGCCACCATATTCACCTTGACGACTCGCTTGACGTTCACCTCCCCGGATGCAAGTTGCACCGCCCCCACCTGGCATTGAGCCGTCACAGGCAAGGGGGAAATCGGCAAGGGGATCTCCCGGCGGGAAACACAAGAGCTTAAAAGCAACATGACAGCGGCTAACGAAAACCGCGTTACGGACCGGGTAAGCATAATTCCCCTCCTCGCTCAGGCAAGTTCACTGAACTCTGGTGTTGTGAAGTTTCCAGCATCTAAAAATTTCCGTTCACGCTCCCGAATCAGGGGCATGATATATTTTCCGAACCGGCACATTTCTTCGTACTGCGGCCAGCCCGATAAAATCAGTTGAGAAACGCCCAATTGCCTGTATTGCATAATCGCCGCAACAATTTGTTCTGGGTCGCCCACCAGGGCAATGGACGGCGCACCGTGGGTTTTCACCGCGCCGATCCACAGACATGGGGTCAGCCAATGGCTGCCCCCGCCGGCCGCCTGTTTATAGGCTCTTTTAATACCGATTGAATCGCTGTGACGGACAAACTGTTTTTCAATTTCACCGCGCGCGCCCTGCTCCAGCAGGCGGCCGGCGGCGGCCACGGCTTCCCCGTAGGTGGGACGGCAGATAATCGACAGCCGCAGCGCCACCTGTACGCCGCAGCGGCGCATGTCCCGGATTTTCTCCGCCAGCGCATCTGGCGCCTCGTCTACGCAAACCCAGATATCGCCGAGTTTTTTCGTCATTTTTCAAGTCCTCTATATTGAAATTCCAGCCACTGATGCCTCGTATGTACTCTTTCTGAAAGACAGTTCATCATATATGTCAGTAATAGTAACCACAAGACCT
>JARROD010000304.1:0-4443 GCA_037384225.1 Exilibacterium sp. | reverse complement strand
GTGGAAATCCGCATCGTCGAATACCCGAGCCCGGCGCTGGATTACTTTACCAAACTTGTGACCGAGCTCAGGTCCGGCAACGCGCCGGATATCTTTACCATTCCCCGCGATCAACAACTCGATGACCTGGCCGCGGCGGGATACCTGGCGGATATGAGTGCGGCGCTGGCGAACTGGGACGGTTACAGCCAGCTGTCCCCACTGGTAAAGCGATTGGGAAGGGCTACCTTTGACCAGGTGCCCTATGTCGTGCCGTCGATTCTCACCGTCGAACAACTGTACTACCGACGCGACATTCTCCAACAACACAATATTTCCACCGCGCAGCCGCAAAGCTGGCAGGAACTGTTGCGCCGCGCCCGGGAAATCAAAACAAAAACCGGGCACTACGCATTGCTGTTTCCGGCCGGTTTAACCTGGGGCGCCGGTTCCTACACAGAAGGTTTTCGCTACCTGCTGGCGGGCAGCTCCGATCCCGAACTGGTAAACAGCAAAGGTCAGTATCGACTGCGTTCCGACGGTGTCTACGAGGCGCTGAAGTTTTATCAGGACATTATAGACGCTGACCTGATGCCGGTGCGCCCGCTGCTTAATCCCGAGCCCTGGGTGATCCCAAAATACGAAATGTTTCCCAAGGGGCAGTTGCTGAGTACCACCTGTGGTACCTGGTGTGTGATTTTCGACTGGGGGCCCGGCAGCCGCAATCCCATCGACAATATTGAACAGGTTCTGGGGACCTGGGCTATGCCCGCCAGATGGGGGCCGCGCAACGTCGAAAGCGGGGCGAGCGGCGAGCTTACAAACGCGGAACCCTTCGTGATGATGTCGCTGGTATACAGTTGGGCGGTAAATGCGCAGTCGCGCCACCTACCACAGGCGCGCCAGGTGGCACTGGAGTTAGGATCAGTCGACGCCGCGATTGCCTATGCGCAAAAACTCGGCAATGTCCCGGCGCGCCGGGACGCGATCGGGCGACCGGAATTTCAGTCCATGAAAGTGTTGTTAGAGGCCCGCAAACAACTTGCCAAAGCCAGAGCGGTGCGTACAACCGTGGGAGCCAATGCCTTGATGTCCGGGGTGGCGCGAGCGACGGAAAGTCTGCTCACCAAAAGAAAGGATGCCAGGGGCGCGCAGCAAATGCTGGTCGACTATGTCTCCAATGTGCTGGGGGACGACCAGGTCGAACAGCGCGAATCGAAGAACTGACAAGTAAACAAAGCGATGCAACTGGGTTACGGGCAAAATAAACAATTTTACTACCGGCTGATGATTTTACCGGCGCTGGTGTTGATGGCGGTGTTTATTATCTACCCGGCGTTTTACGCGATTTCCCTGAGTCTTACCGATGAGGCGTTGCTGGGGTTCAGTGCCAGGGAGTCCTCGTTTGTGGGGCTGCGTAACTTCGAGCGGCTATTTACCGATCCGATGTTTTGGAATTCCCTCAAGGTCACCTTTATTTTTGTGTTCGGTTCGGCGGTCGTGGGCCAGTTTGTGTTCGGCTTGGTATCGGCGGTGTTGTTATCGCGCCCGCTGCGCTTCAAACCGATATTCAACGCAATGATTGTACTGCCCAACGCGGTGCCGGAAATGGTGGTGGGCTTTATCTGGGTGTCGATGTTTGCCAGCGGCGAGTACGGTACTCTCAACCGCATCGTCGCCTGGTTCGGTCTGGATCCGCAACAGTGGCTGTATCGTTTTCCGCTATTGGCGATCATTATTGTCAACACTTGGCGCGGCATCGCCTTTGCCATGATTCTGTTGACATCCGGACTGGAGTCGATTCCCAAGGACATTTACGAAGCTGCGCGGGTGGACGGGGCTAACAGGCGGCAGATATTTTTTCGCATCACCCTGCCAATGTTAATGCCCACCATATTTTTGTATATGTTTGTTTCCACGGTAACCACCTTTGCCATTTTCGGCATGGTCTATACCCTGAGCCGGGGCGGACCGGCCAACAGCACTGAGATCATCGGTATCTATATTTACAATCAGTCGTTTACCTCGTTCCAACTGGGGTACGGTGCGGCGGTGGCGGTGATCAGCCTGGTGATTTCAATGATCATCGGTATTTTCTACGTGCGCGCGTTGAAAGTGGAGGTTTAACTTGGAGCGGGGAGCCGGAATGGGGACCACTGCCGAGGGTGAGTGGCGGCGGGAAAAGTCGGCCTACTTTACCCTGATTTTGATTTCGTTTTATTGTGCGATCCCTTTTTTGTGGGTGGTACTGGCTTCTTTCGACTCCCGGGCGAGCCAGTTTCTGGCCTGGCCCGAGCAGTTCAGCCTGCGTAACTACAGTGCGATTTTTGTCGACGGCGAGGGCATCCGCTGGGTGCTGAACTCTTTGATTGTGGTCGGCTCGGCGACGCTGATCGTACTGTTGTTGTCGGGGCTGGGCGGCTACGCCTTATCGCGCACTCGCGCCTGGTGGAAACGCCCGTTCCTCTACGCGATTATTCTGGTGCGCATTGTACCTCCGCCGGCATTGATAGTACCGGTCTATAAAGTGATGCTGTTTTTCGACGGCTGGGTGAATCGGGCCATCAGTGTATTTGTCAGCGATGCCGAAGTTCACCGACAGCTTGGGCAGGTGTTTGGTTTTGTGGACGGTTACCTGGGGTTGATACTGATTCTGGCGGCTATGCAGTTGCCCCTGGCGTTGTGGATTATGAAAACGTTTTTCGACGCAATACCTGCCGATTACGAAGAGGCGGCGGCACTCGACGGCGCCAATATGATGCAGACAGTGTGGCTGATTTTGATTCCCCTGGCGCTGCCGGGGCTGGCGGCGGCCGGGCTGTTTGCTTTTATCAACGCCTGGGGGGATTTTCTCATGCCGTTGATGTTCACTTCCTCGCCGGAGCTAAAAACCCTGCCGTTGGGTCTGTTTGGTGCTTTCCTGCGGGTGGACGCTATCAACTATGGTTTTCTCACAGCGCTGGCGGTGATTTATACCCTGCCGGCGGTGATCGCCTTCAGCTTTGCCCGCCGTTTTCTCACCAAAACGTTTTCGGGTGGCGTAAAGGGGTAAGATAAACAAAAAATAACCGACCGGCACCTTTGATGGACGCAATGATGAACATGGCCCATACATTCAGCGGGTTTGTGCAGGAATTTTGGAACAGGCGGAATTATGTCCCGTATTGAACTGAACAGTATCAGAAAAAGCTATGGCGATACCGAAATCATCAAAGGTGTCGATATCACCATTGAAGAGGGGGAGTTTGCGGTTTTTGTCGGCCCCAGCGGCTGTGGAAAATCCACCTTGTTGCGGATGGTCGCCGGCCTTGAAAGTATTTCCGCAGGGGATCTGATCCTGGGCGGGCAGCGTATGAACGATGTTCCTCCGGACAAGCGCGGCATCGCCATGGTGTTTCAATCCTATGCGCTCTATCCCCACATGACCGTGGCGGAAAATATCGGTTTTGCACTGAGCCTGAAAAAAGTTGCCAAAAATGAGATAAAAAACCGGGTTCGGGAAGTGGGGAAAATTCTGCACCTGGAAGATCTGCTAAATCGCAAACCGGCGGAACTCTCAGGCGGCCAGCGCCAGCGGGTGGCGATAGGCCGGGCGATTGTGAAAAAACCGCAGGTGATCTTGTTCGACGAACCTTTGTCGAACCTGGATGCGATGCTCAGGGTACAGATGCGGGCGGAAATTCAAAAACTGCATCAGGAATTTGGATCCACCATTATCTACGTTACCCACGATCAGGTGGAAGCCATGACCATGGCGGAAAAAATAGTTGTGTTGAACCAGGGGCGAGTCGCCCAGACTGGCCATCCCATTTCTCTGTATAAACAACCGCAAAACACTTTTGTGGCGGAATTCATAGGTTCGCCGAAAATGAACCTGATTGAACTGCGAATAGATCAGGTTTATGAGAATCACCTGGAACTGACCGACGCAGTGGGTTCGCGCTTTACGCTTGCCGGTGTTTATAACGTGAATACAGGTGATATTGTAAAGCTGGGGATCAGACCCGAGCATATTAGCATCGCAGAGGATGCGGCCTCGGCGGATCTGGTCGAACCGGTCGCGATTGTCGAACGCCTGGGTGCCGAGACCTATGTGCATCTGCATCCAAAGGAGAACGCAGCGGCGCAATCCGCGCCGATTGTATTGCGTGTAGAGGGCGATTGTCAGATCCGGCAGGGGGATAAACTGGGAATTGTTTTCGATCGGCAGCACTGCCTTTTATTTGATGCCGATGGGTATGTAAGAAAAAGGGAAGGGAAAAGGGGGAAAAGGGGACGGAGGGATTAAAAATTGGCCAACGAGGCGAGCGCCTCGTTGGCCAATTTTTAATCCCTCCGTCCCCTTTTCCTTTTCCCTTCCCTTTTTCTTACATACCCATCGGCATCAAATAAAAGGCAGTGCTGCCGATCGAAAACAATTCCCAGTTTATCCCCCTGCCGGATCTGACAATCGCCCTCTACACG
>JARROD010000303.1:0-7158 GCA_037384225.1 Exilibacterium sp. | reverse complement strand
CTGGTTGTGTTTATGGTCACCGCGCCATTGTTGATGCAGGGGGTTAAGGTGGACTTGCCCCAGGCGCCCTCGGCACCGATGGATGATACCGATGATGAACCCCTGATTGTGTCAGTCAAACGCGACGGTAGTTACTTTATCAACCTGGGGAAAGACCAAAAAGAAGCCAAACCGCTGGCTCAGATTAAAGATACAGTGAGCAAAGTACTACGGCAAAAGCCTAAAACACCGGTTTTGGTCTGGGGGGACACCAATGTCGATTATGGCAAGGTTGTGAGTCTTATGACCGAGTTACAGAGCGCCGGGGCACCCTCAGTCGGTTTGGTCACCGACCCGCCTCTGTAATGGATAAGATCGGTTAATGAACTCATCGCGTCTTTCCTATTTTCTTTCTATATGCATCAGTGTGATTTTGCACACGGTTTTACTGGTGGCGATCACTTATGGGTGGAACGCGGGTCAGAGTGCGCCGAAAAAGATGAGACCGAGATTAAAAGCCAGCCCACCGAAGGTGAAAAAAATTGATTTAACCAAGCAGCGCCGTGAACAGGAGCGCAAGCTGGCTGAACAAAAGCGGCGTAAGCAGCAAGCCGCAAAGCGGGCAGCTCAGGCCAAAAAGGAGAAACAGCGTAAAGAAGCGCAACGGCGACGGGAAAAGGAGAAGGCCCGGCAGGCAGAACTCGAACGTCAGCGCCGGATAGAAGAGCAGCGCCGCCAGGAAGAACTTGAACGTCAGCAGGAACAGCGCCGGCGTGAGGAAATGGAAGAACAGTTTGCCAAGGAATTGGAAGCTGAAGATGCGCAGTTGCAGGAACAGGATTACGCTACGACGGCCCAGAGTTATGTCGCATTGATCGCAGCGCGCATAGAGTCCAATTGGAGTCGTCCTCCATCGGCGCGCAAAGGCATGCAATGTGAATTGAGTCTGCGGTTGGTCCCCACAGGGCAAGTGATTGATGTTAGCATTACAAAAAGTAGCGGCAATCCGGCATTTGATCGTTCAGCCGTGCTGGCAGTGCAGAAAGTAGAACGTTTTGTCGAGCTGCAAAAAGTGCCGCCCGAGGTGTTTGAAAGGTATTTTCGCGTAGTTCAACTTGTATTTAGTCCAGAGGATCTTAGACAGTGAAACAAATTATTCCCAAAGCGTTTGAGATTTCGGTATTCAGAGTGTGTCGATTTTTGTTTCCGGGAGGTCGAGTCGCTGCCGCGCAGTCTCCCTATCTGAGGCAACAACAAAGCCTGGGACAAAAAGGGGGCCGAAATCTCAAACGCTTTGGGTGTGTTTTGGCAATGGGCTTGTGGGCAATCGCTACACTGGCTCGGGCTGAATTGACCATTGAGATTACCCGGGGCGTTGATAACCCCACAAAAGTTGCGATAGCACCCTTTGGTTGGAGTGGCCCAGGACCGGCGCCGGCAGAGAACGTGGACAGGATCGTCAGCGCGGATTTGGTGCGCAGTGGGCAGTTTGCGACAACGGCGCAGGAGGATATGCTGGCTTTTCCGAAGCCGGGTGACAATATTTTCTATCGCAACTGGCGGGCGTTGGGTGCAGAATATTTGCTAGTGGGAAACCTGGAACAAAATGGGTCCGGTTTACGTCTTAACTTTGAACTGTACGATATTTTTGGGCAGCGTCGGGTTTTATCCCAGCCTGTTGACGGAAACAGTGCACAATTACGTGATCTGGCTCATTTTGTCAGCGATAAAGTCTATGAGAGTATTACTGGCATTCGAGGCGCGTTTTCCACAAAGATTGTCTATATTGAAACGCTAAGGAAAGGATCCGGAAAAGAGACTTTTAGATTGATGTACGCTGATGCCGATGGCGCTCGTGAAAAGCTGCTTAGAGAATCTAAAGCACCCATGTTATCACCGTCGTGGTCTCCCGATGGAAAACGCTTGGCTTATGTTTCATTTGAAACAACCAGACCCGCTATTTTTACTCAGGATCTGGCGACAGGAAAGCGCGAACAACTGACTAATTTTAAAGGTCTAAACGGTGCTCCCGCGTGGTCACCCGATGGTCAAAAATTAGCCATGGTGTTGTCGAAAGATGGCAACCCTGAAATATATACGCTAAATTTAGTGACGAAAAAATTCACCCGTATAACCAATCACTTTGCTATTGATACGGAACCGAATTGGACAGCGGATGGAAAAGGTATTATTTTCACCTCAAATCGGGGCGGTAAGCCACAAATTTATCAAGTAACTCTTGCCAGTAACCGTGTAGAACGCTTAACCTTTGAGGGCGATTACAACGCTCGGCCACGTGTATCTCCGAACGGCAAGTACCTGGTAATGGTACATAGGGAAAATGGAACCTTTCATATTGCAACGAAAGAATTCGCCACCGGTGATATTCGTATATTAACAGAGACCAAGTTGGATGAATCACCGAGCATAGCTCCCAATGGGGCCATGTTAATGTATGCAACACGCAGCGGGGATAAAGGTATTCTGGCGGCCGTGTCGCTGGATGCGGGTGTGAAAGTACTGTTGCCGTCGAAACAAGGAGATGCCCGGGAACCGGCATGGTCACCCTTTTTTAACTAAACCACTTGTTCATTAAACATTAGGAAATTCCAAGTTCTTGACAATAATTGGGAGTAAAGTATGGGTATGAAAGCGTTTAAATATGGTTTAAGCCTGGCAATTGTGATGGCTTTTCTTGCGGGATGTGCCTCAACCACAGAAACTGAAGAACCACCAACTGCGATGCCGGAAGATTCAGGCACGACGGGCACGGTTGACGACTCTTCCGTATCAGGAGGGGATGCTATGGAAGAGCAGGAAGTCGAACTCGAAACGGTCTTTTATTTCGATTTTGATGAATCCCTACTGCGCCCTGACGCTCGCGCCGCTCTGACCGCGCACGCCGAACGCTTAAAATCCAACCCGAGGTCCATCCGTCTGGAAGGACACGCCGATGAGCGAGGCACCCGTGAATACAATATGGCTCTGGGGGAACGCCGTGCTAATGCAGTACGCGACTTCCTCGTGGCACACGGTGTCAGCTCCAACCAAATCGAGACTGTTAGTTACGGTGAGGAATACCCGGCCATGGTTGGATCTTACGAATCAGCCTGGGAGAAAAATCGCCGGGTTGAACTGAAGTAGCTGATCTGAAATACTGAGCGAAATCTCCGGCAGCTTCCATTGAATGTGATAAATGGACCCGACGCTTAGCTGAGTCCATTTATAAGTAGCCCTGTTATAGGTATCTTACAGGAAAATGGTGGCCCGCCGGATTTCACTATCAGCTGATCAGGGTTTATTCTCGATGAAGAAACCTTTACTTGCCACCACCTTCTTAATGGCGGTGGCACACGTCTATGCACAGGTCGATATCGTTGAATCGACGCCTATCCAACCCGGCACGCGGGCTTCCTCCACCAGTGCTGGTGCTCCTGTCAGATCTGCTAATGCCCTGCAACCCGGCTCAGGCGCTTCTGGAAACACAGGCCAGGGAGAGTTGTTTTATCAATTTCAGGTGTTACGAGAAGAAGTATTGCAACTCCGTGGCATGATTGAAGAGCAGGCTTATGAAATTAAGCGCCTCAAACAACAGCGGATGGATGACTATGTGGATCTGGACCGGCGCTTGAGTGCACTGTCCGGCGGCACTGCGACCGCAAAAACCGGTTCCATGCCAAAAGTATCGGGGCAGGCCGGTGCGCAACCCCAGCAGAACGAAGATGGCCGCCAGGTATACCGAAATGCCATCGACCTGGTGTTAAAGCAAAAAGACTATGACCAGGCCATCGCAGAGTTTAATAACTATCTGACCGGTTATCCCACCGGGCACTATGCAGCCAACGCCCAATACTGGCTGGGAGAGATTTATCTGCTGAAAAACGACCTGGAACAGTCCCGGCAGTGGTTTGCCCGACTGGTGGGTGCGTTTCCAGACCACAACAAAGCGCCCGACGCCAAGTTTAAACTGGGCAAGGTCTACAATCTGATGGGAAATAAAGCCAAGGCTCAAGAATTGCTGCAGGATGTGGCAAGCAGCAGTACTGACGCTGGGCGTTTGGCTCGAAACTATCTTAAGGAAAATTTTTAAGCGCCCCGCTGTGAATCTGGATTGCACATGGACGGTTGCGCCTGAGATAAAACCGTCCATGCGCCTGTTTATGTTCTCTTAGCACTTTTTGCTTTGGGCTGTCTTTTCCGCTCAAGGCAGGTCTTTTCTCCCTCTGCCGGTTTAGGTACACTTCCGCTCTTTTTCCCGGTGGCTGTTTGTGATCGAGCCGCGTCTTTACGGTATGATTGTTACGCTATGAGCGAAGCCTCCTTACGTATTACCGAAATCTTCCACTCTCTTCAGGGGGAGTCCCGCACGCTGGGTCTGCCGACGGTTTTTGTGCGGCTAACCGGGTGTCCACTGCGGTGCGGATACTGTGACTCCGAATACGCCTTTTTTGGTGGTTCGCGTCTGCAACTGGAGGACATAGTTGCCCAGGTCGAAGCCTATAGCCCCCGTTTTGTGTGCGTGACCGGTGGCGAACCCCTGGCACAGCCCAACTGCCTGCCGCTGCTGGCAGCACTCTGCGACCGGGGGTATGAGGTTTCTCTGGAAACCAGCGGTGCCCTTTCATTGGAGGGTGTGGACGCTCGGGTCGTTAATGTGATGGATCTGAAAACCCCCGCCTCCGGCGAGGCGCAGCGCAATCGCTATGAAAACATCGCGCTTCTGGGGCACAAGGACCAGGTAAAATTCGTTATTTGTGACCGGCGCGATTACGAATGGGCCAGGTTTAAAATGGCGGAATATAAACTGGAAAAGCGGGTTGGAGACGTGCTGTTTTCCCCCGCATTTGAGCAACTGCCTCCCCGGCAACTGGCGGACTGGGTAAAAAGCTGTAATTCTGGTATCCGGTGGTTTGGATTCCACCACCGTGCTGGCGATCGCCAAAAGCGAGGGATATAGCTGCTATACCCTGAGTTTTGACTACGGCCAGCGTCACCGCGCCGAACTGGCCGCCGCGGAGCGAACCGCGCGGGCGTTAGGTGCTGAGGAGCACAAGGTGGTGACACTGGATCTGCGCACCATTGGCGGTTCGGCGTTGACTGATACGCGTATAGACGTTCCGGAGCGGGAAACAGAGGGTATTCCCGTCACCTATGTCCCTGCAAGGAATACGGTTTTCCTGTCAATTGCGCTGGGCTGGGCGGAAGTGCTGGGTGCACGGGATATTTTCATTGGGGTCAACGCGGTGGACTATTCCGGTTACCCCGACTGCCGTCCGGCGTATATCGCCGCCTATGAAACCATGGCCAACCTCGCCACCCGGGCTGGCGTGGAGGGTCGGAAAATCAGTATACGCACACCGCTTATCGATCTCAGTAAATCCGAAATCATCCGTCAAGGCACCCGGCTGGGAATCGACTACCGGCAAACGGTTTCGTGTTATCAAGCGACAGAACGGGGAGCGGCCTGCGGAAAATGTGACAGCTGCCGCCTGCGCCGTGCGGGTTTTGCTGACGCAGGAATAGCCGACCCGACCCTCTATCGGGAGCAATCCGAGTAAGCTATTGTTTATATAGATAAATTTTCTGCAAGAAAGCTAAAAAAGCGCTTGAGTTTTTAATTTTAATCATTATTATATGCGCCTCCTTGGGTCGTTAGCTCAGTTGGTAGAGCAGTTGGCTTTTAACCAATTGGTCACTGGTTCGAATCCAGTACGACCCACCATTTTTAAGGTGTATAGCGTTAGGAAGTCCTAACGCTGTCCTATAAAATCGATTTGTCCTATTCATCCTCCTGAAACCCTTTTGCGACAGGCATATTGATGGCTTTGCGCCGGTAAATACGCGTGGTCCTCACGTTGGTATGATCGAGCTGTCGTTGCGCCTGTTCGTCGGTTTCCAGGTCACTGGCTACCTTCGCTCTGAGATCGTGCTCAGTGAATCTTTCCTTTAGCTTCGTTTCTTCCAGGGCTTTGGCCATAGTTCGTTGCCACATGGAATTAAATCCGCTGGTGTCACCGTCAGGCTTGATGTAGGGTTGGCCGCTTCTTGTACAAAATAAATACTCGGTTTTGGCCGGGCGTTTGAGCGCTAAAATCGCATCGACAGCTTCCTTCAAACCGGTGCTAATACGCTCTTCACCTATTTCAATATAGTAAGGAAAAAATCGCCGCCGAGCATTTTTCCGCTTTCGGGCTGTTTTTCGTCGAGGCTCCAACGTGATTCCATCTTCACTGATATTTGAGAGTCGAATCGACAGCATGTCGGCTTTATCTTGCCCCAGAAAGCCTTTCAAATTTATGTAGACTTGAAGAAAAGGATTGGCAACCTTAAGAAACTCTGCCAGCTCCCAGTCCTCCACGTATCGCGTGCGCTCATTGGCTGGAAATTTCGTGACCTTTTTTCCGGTCATGGGATGATCGTTGCGGGCCCCCCATTCTATACATTTTGTAAACAAGTGGCTCAACACTTCGTGATCAAGGTTGTAATGTTTTTCGCTCAATGTGGCTGCAATCGCGCTTTTGTATTTATAGATATGGTGCGGTTGAATCGCCGCAATCGCGTTTCCCGCGAAAGCTTGTTTTAACCGCTTTAGGCTGTAATTATTTGATTTTTGTGTGTGTCGACGGGGCTTTCAAGGGGACGACTTCTATTCTGTACTTATCGATAGCCTGTTCCATGGTGTATAACATGCCGTTGGCAATAGTATTTATACGCTTGGACCAAACGCGATATGCTTCGGCTTCGGTTTTTCCCAGTGTAAATTCGGTTTTGTTGTCCCACAAATACCGTGCTTCTTTGGGAACCTGGTACCGCCAGGCTCCGTTTTTCCAACGCCAGCGCTGAGGGTGCGGGCGGTTTTCAGGTAGCTTTTTTCTTGGAGGCATTTAAAAAGTCCAGGTTAATGTGCACGTTATTGTGATTTGAATCGGGTCTGAGCCCGCACCACTGCTCAAAGACCTTCCTCGATACAACCGGAGAGCCATCTGGCCGAATTTGGTATGAGAGACTCATGTTTCTTAGCGCGCGAACTTGAGCCGACCGCATCGTTTTGCCGGTGAGAGCTATCAACTCTTGCTCTGTTAAGGTTATGGGTTCTTTCATGGGGTTATCCTGCTGATTTCTGTTGTTTGTTCTTACTGCAAAGCGCAAAGCCCTTTTACATTTATATTTAATCACCCT
>JARROD010000302.1:0-7858 GCA_037384225.1 Exilibacterium sp. | reverse complement strand
TTTTAACGGCGGTTCAGTGTATCTTTGTTCATGTTGTTTAATCTACCTCGTAACTTTGGCGACCAACCGTTGTCAATAGCAGATGCAAAAACAGATATAGTCCAGGGGTTAATCATGTCCCATGCTTTGGATATATGATAACGATAAAGGAAAGAACAGATGAAATTGATCACAGCAGTAATCAAACCATTTAAACTCGATGATGTGCGCACAGCACTGTCCGACGTGGGTGTTCAGGGAATGACTGTCACAGAGGTGAAAGGTTTTGGCCGGCAGAAAGGCCACACTGAGCTTTATCGCGGTGCGGAATATGTGGTGGATTTTCTGCCCAAGGTAAAATTGGAACTGGCCGTTGATGACGCCATGGTGGAGCAGGCGGTTGAAGCCATTACAAAATCGGCTCAGACTGGAAAAATCGGCGATGGAAAGATTTTTATCATGCCTTTGGATGAGATCATCCGTATCCGCACGGGTGAAACTGGGGGTGACGCTGTATAGGCCCCATCGCATATTGACTGGCGGTTACATTACAGCCGGGGCTTCGGCTTTAACCGCCAGGCACCGCATCGGCCAGACCTCTTCCCCCCCTTCCCCGTTATTGCGTTAAAATCAGCACTGTAAACTGTTTGCTCACCTTTTTGTTCACAATCGCCGTTTTGTTCATAATCGCCGTTTTGCTCATAATCACATTGTTGCCCGCAAGTGTCCTGTTGGGTTGAGCTTGGTGGGGGTACCGCGGAGCCAGCCTATTTGCGTTTTTCAATAGCCGGATTATTCAAATAACCTGACGTTGGAAATTCATGAAATTTGAGAGCAAATTAACCTAAAAAACTTTACATCTAACACTGCCAGGAACCTTTGGGTGGGCTATAAATAATGGCGCAAAACACCCAATTTATTTGTCTGTTTCAGGTGAGTTTATGGCAAGTAAAATTCCTTCTAAAAAAATAAACGTGGAAAGTGCCGAAATAGACTATTTCGGCAGTAAAGATGATCATGCGGAAGGGCGTAGTGTGTCTTCGAGAGAGCGTGTCAGGGATCAGCTAAGGCAGCAAATTGAAGACTTTGTGGCGCGCGGTGGCCAGATAAGCGAAGTAGCGCCTCACGTAACCGCCGATCCGCCGAAAAAGCCCAACAGTAGTTATGGCAGCCGTCCAATCTGATTGTTTACCTGGGCAAATAGCGCGGGAGGATTCGGTTGAGAATATCGGCGATATAGTTGAGAAATAGGGTGCCCATACTGGAGCGATAATACTGAGGATCGCGATTGGCGATACTGAGAACGCCATAGATGTTGCTGTTGAGCAGCGGTACCAGTGCGGCGGAACCAATATATTCAGCCTTATCACCGAATAAAAACTGAGCTTCCTGCCTGCCCAGAGAGCCACAGATGGCGCGGTTGGTTTTTAGCAGCGATCCGATATGCTTGCGGGCGTCTGTCAGGCTGGCGACACAAGCGCTGCCGGTGGAGGAAATGCTTTGGGCATTGCCAAAGAAAATCAGCGAGGTGTAGTGAATGTTGAAGTCGTTGTCGAAACTGTAAAAAAGTGCATCCACAATGTCACCCAGGTCGTGGCACTCCAGCAGAGTCAGTGTCAGACGTTTGGTTTTTTCAAACAACCTGTCATTGTCCCGCGCGTTGTCGAGCAGCTTACTCATGCGGTGGCGCATATCCATATTGCGTTCGCGCAGCACGGAAACCTGTCTTTCCACGAGGGAGATGGCGCCGCGGCTGTCATGGGGAAGGCTCAATTCCGTCAGCAAACCTGGGTGTTTAACGAAAAAATCCGGGTTTTCGCGAAGGAATCTGCTTACCTCTTCTTCAGTTAACACTGCGCTGTTGTCACAAATGCTTTCATTACTCATGTTGTTAAACTGTTTGTTTTTGATGCATTTAAAGCTTTATTTGTCCGTGGAATACGGATGTGGCCGGGCCGGTCATTAACACCGGCTCCCCTTCCCCATCCCAACTAATATCGAGGCTGCCGCCGCGGAGGTTAACTTTCACCTGTGAGTCTAACAGGCCGCGTACCCGGCCTGCTACTGCCGCGGCACAGGCACCCGTCCCACAGGCCTGCGTTTCACCCGCGCCGCGTTCGTAAACCCGCAAATTCACTTCGTTGCGGGACAACACCTGCAGAAAACCCGCATTTACTTTTTGCGGAAATTGGTAATGGGCTTCCACCAGGGGGCCAAGGGTGGCCACCGGCGCTGTCTCGATATCCTCGACAAGGGTGACAGCGTGGGGATTTCCTATGGAAACCGCGCTGATTTCCAGGCACTGGAAACCTTCGACATCGAGTGGATAGCTGATGGCCCTGGACGGCGTGGTAAAGGGGAGGTCCGTGGGGTCGAGTCCGGGTATACCCATATCCACGGTGACCATGCCATTATCGCGTACAACGATTTCCATATTGCCACCGCTGGTTTCCACTTTTAAGCAGTTCTTGCCCGTGAGTTTGCGGTCGCGTACAAACTTGGCAAAACAGCGGGCGCCATTGCCACAGTTTTCCACTTCCGAGCCGTCGCAGTTGAAGATGCGGTAGCGGAAATCGACGTCCGGGTTTTCCGGCAGCTCCACCAGCAGAACCTGATCACAACCGATACCGAAACGACGGTCGGCGATACGACGTACCTTTTCCGGTGTCAGCCTGACACGTTGGCTAATGGCGTCGATAACAACAAAGTCATTACCCAGTCCGTGCATTTTTGTAAAACGTAAGCGCATTTTATTCCGGTAACCTTTCTTTCGCGGGTGATGATAATCCGGGCAACAGTGCTTCACCGCGGATTAGGTCGGCAAAGGTTTCCCTTTTGCGCACCAGGTGCATATCGCGGCCGTCAACCATAATTTCAGCAGCGCGGCCGCGGCTATTGTAGTTGGAACTCATCACAAAGCCATAGGCGCCACAGGACATCAGCGCCAGATACGCGTCCGGCTCCAGCGTCAGAGCCCGATCTTTGGCGAGGAAGTCGGCCGTTTCACAAACCGGACCCACCAGGTCCCAGATTTTGGTTTCACCCCGGGCTTCCTGCAACGGTAAAACGTTCTGCCATGCCTGGTAAAGAGAGGGGCGAATATTGTCATTCATCGCGGCATCGATGATGGCGAAGTTTTTGTGTGCAGTGGGCTTCAGGTGGGTAACCCGGGTCAGCAGTACCCCGGCATTGGCGACAATCGAGCGGCCGGGTTCCAGAACCAGGTTCAGTTTCCTTGAATCCAGACGCTTTTTAATGGTGTAGATGAAATCACTCACCGCCGGCGGTTGTTCATCCCATCAATAAGGCACAAAATACGCTCAAGGGCATCGAGAAACGGCGCCAGCTCCGTTAATTGCGAGCCGATATGGCAGTCGACGCCTTTGATGGCCAGCGAGGGTAGCTGTGCAGCCCTGGCATAGACAGCGGGGGCTTGTGCTATATCGATGCCAAATTTATTTTCTTTCAGTCCGGTGGAAATATAAGGGTGGGTTTTGGCGTCCACATCCGGATTCACTCGCAGAGAGATGTTGGCGACCCGGTTCTGTTGTGCGGCAACTTGGGCCAGAACTTCCAACTCGGCTTCCGATTCGACATTAAAACAATATACACCGGCTTCCAACGCCCGGGCCATTTCATGGGCCTGCTTTCCGACGCCGGAAAAAACGACTTTATCCGGGTCACCGCCGGCGCGTAACACTCGCTCCAGTTCGCCGATGGAAACAATATCGAATCCCGAGCCCAGTTGTGCCAGCAGTTGTAACACCGCCAGGTTTGAATTGGCTTTCACCGCGTAACAGATCAGGTCGCGGCCGCGCGATAGATTCAGGGCTTCGGCGTAGGCGCGGTATTGACGTGTCATCGCGGCCCGACTGTAGACATAGGAAGGTGTACCAAAGTTTTCCGCGATTTGCCTGAGCGGGAGGTCTTCGACGCAGAGTTCACCACTGCGGTATTGAAAATCTTGCATAATTTTTACTTGTATAATTGATCATAGTATTTACGCTTGGTCTTGAACCAAGTAGTTTTGCCTGTTTCTCCGGGAGGGGGGCACCGCAGGTGGGCGATTGCTAGCCTGGCTTATTGAGGGGGTCAGGGCTGTTCTTCGTCTTCGTTCTGTTCCTGCTCGGCGTTGCCGTTTTCTGGGCCTTGAGGTGACACCTGCGGCTGTGGCATCTTTTGTTGAGTTGATGCTTTTTGGGGTATCTCTTTTTGGGGCACCTCTTTTTGGGGTAAGTACAGCGGACCCTTCTGGCCGCATCCGCTCAAAGCCATAACCAGGGGAATGAGAGTGGCTATTGCGGTGAAAATATGCTTCATACCGATGGTTCCTTAATCAATGACTGGCAAGTATAGCGGCAGTGTCGCCCTACTCTCAATACAGGCAACTCTTATTTAGCGGGGGTGTGACTGCCCTGTGTGCGTCCGATCCGGACGTCGGCCTGACACTGTGCCTACCCCGGGTTATTGAGACGCTACCCAGGTTATCGAGAAGTTACTGATTAGGGGCTTTAATTATATGAATGATGCTGAATTTTCCCAGTTGGCCGAGGTGACGTTTGCGGCGATAGAAGAGGCAATCGATGCGAACGACGCCCGGTTGGATTATGAAATCACAGGGAGCGTTATGACAGTGATTTGCGAGGACACAGATACTCAGGTGGTTGTTTCCCGCCAGGCGCCGTTAAAGCAGATATGGGTGGCGGCGAAATCCGGCGGTTTTCACTGTGTCCTGGAAGGGGATGACTGGGTTTGTACCACGACAGGGGAGACTTTGCAGCACCTGATGTCACGGGTGTGTTCGGAACAGTCCGATGCAGATGTACTGTTGCAGTGGTAAAGGGTATAGGGGCAATGGGCAGGGCTGGAATTACTTATAAAGCCTCGAGAGCCGCGTTGAGGCGCTGCTCCAGTTGTGTCTTGATCTGCAGGTAGTGACTGACCTGCAATCCGCCCTGAGGGGCCAGGTAGGGGCGACACTGGGATAAATCCATATCGGTGATATAGCAGGGGTAACGTTTTGCGCCGTGGCGCTGGGTCAGTATATGACGGGCGACTGTCTCAAATAATTTCTCCCCGAACTCCATTTCGGAAAACTCCTGCTGGTCGCAGTATATCCGATAACTGGGTTTGCCGTTGTCGGCGCAGTCGGCTATCACTTGAATATTGAAGAAATAGAGCCGGTTTAATTCGGTATTGACCCGGCGGCGCTCACAGTGGGTTACGCCACGGGGACCGGTTTTAAGTTCATAAAAATCCACCGGGTAGATGCCGAAAGCCTGTTGCAGTTGGTCCGAATCCATACTCAGACGTTCGATGGCAGCACGAATAAAACGGTGCAGCGGTCGCAATAGCGTTTGGGGATTGAGAAACGGAACGCACATTTTCAACACCGAGCCCTTTTCATCCACGATGTAGATATCGGCTTTACTATCCTCCAACGGCAGGTAGAAAACGTGTATGGCCGAATCGCAGGCAATAGGTGCGATCGTCCTTAGCGGGTGACCCTGCAGGGCGCTACGATCGACCACAATCGGACTATAGTTGGTTTGAGCCTGCCCAAGGTGCTGCACGAGCTCATTGCTATTGGCGTGTTGACTGATATGGGGCTGTTCGTCGATAAATTGTACGCAGTAGTAGTTGCCCGACAGTTCGAACAGGTAGCGTGTCCAGCGAGACTGTTTGGCAGCGTAAAAACAGGTACTGAGGTCGCGGAATAATTCCTCCACCCGCTGACTAATGGAAGTTGCCCTACTGGCGCTAACACAGCGGATGCTCAACTCGGGTAGTGGCTGTCCCCGCGGGGTTATACGCAAGTAATGAAGAAGGCAGGTTACCAGCGCCTGGCGATTGAAATGGTGAGTATTCACTTCGTTCCAGGAGTTAATACTCACCAAAGCGATATTGCCGACCAGGCTTTCTTTGGCGGAGCTGAATCCGAGCGGGTCTATATGGTCGCTGATGCGATAGATACCCTGCTGATGCAGTTGGTATTCCGGGTCGGTGCCTACATTGATCAGCAGTAACACAGCCCGGGTGCGGGCCTGTTGCAGAAAGCTTTCGTGGGTGACCGCCGGTAGCGGCAATGTCAGCCAGCGCTGGATTGACTGGATTGTTTGGCGCAGGGCAATGGGAGAAAGCGGGGGAGGCTCGGCCACCAGTTCGTAGCGGGTCGAAGTTGTAAGCACGCCATTACAGTGGCACCACACCAGAAGTTCAACAATATCCCGGCTTTGTTTCAGTCGCTGCTGGCGGCGATAGGGGGTGTCCGACGCTGCCTGGGCGTAGGCGGAGAAAACCTTCTGACCATCGGTACCCCGGGACTCCTGCACCAGGGTTACGAATACTTCACTGAGGTCCGGTGATATATGGGGGTTGATCCAGTCTATTTTGCCGGCCCGGCGCTCGAAGGCGGCGTGTAGCTTGCGGCCCAGAACGTTCAGTTCATCAGCGCGAATGGCCGCATTGGCGTGGGTCTGGCGGGCGAAGTCCATCAAAAATCGGTAGCTGTTGGTTAACTCATTGACCAACAGCTTGTGTTCGCTCATAACCCTTTGTGCTTTCCAGCGCGGGCGCGCATCGAGCTGGGACAGTTGCCTTTTGTCCCAACCCCATTCTGCAACCAGACTTTCCAGCAGTTTGCGTTGCCAGGACTTTTTCCGTCCGCTGGGGGCTTTGGTTAGGGGTTTGTTGACCTTAAAATAAAAGCAACGGCGCAGCAATTCCAGCCGTTTGGATTCCCGGCGCTGTAGCAGGTAGCGCTCGAGGCGACGGTAAACCATCACGTAGGGGTCCAGCTCATTGACGTTTAACTGACCCGAGTAGATGGCCTCTTTAAACGTCAATGACAGTGGGATAATGGTGGGATACTCACTGGCGTAGCATTCCAGCAGCATTAGTTTTAACACCGACTTGTAGGGCGATTCTATACCCTTGTACAGCTGCCAGACACCGGCGCCGATAAATTCACCGTCCGGGATATGGGACACGCCGCCAAAATTGATGACCTCGATGGCTGGCATAAAGCGTTTACTCAGCAACGTTTGGGTGTATTCGCAGTAATCAGCCTCACGTACTGAAGGAACGAACCACCACAGGGGGGCACGGCCAGCGAGCAGGAGTCCGGTGCGATAAAATTCATCCAGCAGCAGGTAGCGCTGTGCGCTGCCACTGCCTTCGTTGCCGAAAGCGGCACCGCCGTCGTTCAAAAAGCGCTCGCCGTCCATCAGGAAAAAATGCGCCTCCAGCCCCAATTGTTCCGCCCACTCACCCAGCTGTAAGCATTTGCGGTCAAGTGCCGCTAAGCCGGTGCGGTTGAGACCCGGTTGGTAACAGACCCAGATGTCCAGATCGCTGGACTCGCTGTGCGCCACTGTGCCTACGCTACCCATTAGAAACAGCGCAAGGATATCGCACTTCTGATGGGGGTTTCTGTTGTGGCGGAAGCTTCTTGCCAGGTTTTGCGCCAGGCGCAGTTGTTCCGCGCTCGGTTTATAGCCTTGCACACCAGAGGGGGTGCGGCGGGATACATACCCGGGCAGCATCGGATGGTTGGTGTGAAACAGCAGCGGTAGTAGGTCGAGAAATATTTTCTGCCGTTGTGCCAACGCGGAACGAGTCCGTGTATACCGCTCTTCATTTACCTGCCCGAAACGTCGTTTTAAATCGTGTAAATGCTTGCGGTCGAGTCCCTCGTCAATGGACTCAATGGAAATTCGGTATCCTTGCATAATGTCAGTATTGTCTACAAAGGCTATGGTTTACGGTCGTGCGAGAACGCTTCGGGCTGGTCTATAAATAAACAATTGCTATCAAGTCTGGTGGGCAATAGTGTGAGTATAGGGGAAAGGGGGAGAGACGTTGGGATTTTTTGCCGACG
>JARROD010000301.1:0-4588 GCA_037384225.1 Exilibacterium sp. | reverse complement strand
TTTCTAAGGCTATCGCTATAGCGTCTCATATTAAAAAGTCTTCCCCTCGCCCGTGGGGGTGTTTCTAAACCGCGCGGCATGGTTGGTGAATTTATTTTGTCTTCCCCACGCCCAACAATATACCTATAGCCAAATATATTCATTGCGTTCACTACAGCACAGGCAGCTTAGAAATTAAAAAAAGGTCGGTAGGGGATACCGACCAAGATCACTGCCGCACAGGCAGCGTAGAAACAAGGAAATTTTAATGTGCGGCCTTTGTTACGGATTTAAACAAAGGCTGAACGGATTGTCCTTTTTCACGGCCTTCTGCGTAAGGCCAGACATAAATGTAATCACCCATACTCAGGCGTTTGCCTGCTAGGATCGGTGCAGAAAAGGCTGTCGGCACACCTCTGTCTTCTCTAGTGGTTGGGGGACATATAACCCTGGATAGGAAAACCTTGTTCATCGTTTCGCCCATCTGACACAGCAATACAGACATTGCAATGCGCTCGGCGTACCCAATGGATGACTCGATGAGCATGGTTAGTTTTTTAGTTGATGCGTCAACCTCAGGCTAAAAACTGACAGGCGAAGAAGAATTACCGCTTGACTGAAGCAAAGAAGAGACATTGTTTTGCCCCTGATTTCCTTGTTGTGTCATTTGCAATAATTGCATCATCAGTTGCAACAACGTTTGCATCATATCCTTACCTTGTACATCCTGCCCGTCACCGCCACCGGCACCGGATTCAGCAGGACTGGGACTATCTGAGCCGTGACCGGAACATCCTCCAGTATTACCCGTGCTATCTGCACTTTTTGCTCCTTGTGAACTTTGCAGGTTTAGCATATTTTCTATATCCCCCATTTTCATGGGATTCATACTACTTATTCCACCATCGATACCAGATATCATATAGTCCCCTCGCATTCCAAATGAATTGACGCTGTTTGATGTGCATAAAAACCGTTATGGATTCTTGCGATATGCTGGGTTCGGGATTCGAACCCTTCAGCTGAGTATGTGAAAAATGGGGGAAAAGGGTTCCTTAATTTTTGAAAATTGGCGCGTATCCCATAAAACGGGGCGGATTCGATCAAAGCATTGATTCCGGCGCAAACTCCCCCGGCGGTTCGAGATTGAGACGGCTGATTGCCAGCACCGCCTGGGTGCGGGAGTTGACGCCAAGTTTTCGAAACAAGGCGGTCAAGTGCGCTTTCACCGTCGCTTCCGTCACGTTCATTTCATAGGCGATCTGCTTGTTCAGCAGGCCGGCGGCAAGCATGGTGGACACCTTGAACTGTTGCGGGGTCAGGGTGGCGACGGCGTCGGCTATTTTCTGTTCCCCGACATCGAAGCTGGAATTCAGGATCTGCTCCCGCAAGGCGTCAGGCAGCCAGATCTCGCCGGCCAGGACTTCGGATATGGCTGTTGAAATCATTTCGCCCTTGGCGGATTTGGGCAGGAAGCCGGCCGCGCCGTAATCGATAGCACGCCGCATGATTTCCGGTTTTTCATTGGCGGAAACCACTATGACGGGAATATCGGGATATTGGCCGTTAATAAAGATCAGACCGCTGAAACCGTGAGCACCGGGCATATGCAGATCGAGCAGCAGCAGGTCGCAATCGCTGTGGACCGCGACGACTGTCTGCAGTGATTCCATATCCTCGGCTTCGTAAATGTCACAATTGTCGATGGCCTGGCTCAATGCCTGGCGCAGGGCTGTACGAAATAACGGGTGGTCATCGGCGACAATTAATTTTTGCACTGGCATATCAGTTACTCTTTTCAATCGCTAATGCTTTGTTTTTTATACAATTTTTTAGCTGCTGAAAGAAATTACGGGCACATTATTATAATCGGGCCCCGCGTTTAAACATGCCAATGCTTGTGTTTTATTAGAGCATGAATGAGGGCAAAACGAGCGCTCCGGATAGTGAATATAGGGAGTTTAGCAAATTTTTGCCAGTGCTTTCAGGGGCACCGGAGAGCGAGGGATTTGTAGGCCTGTTGAGGGAATTGGAAACGGGCCCTTCATTCGGGCCCCAATTATTTTGGTAGATACCCTTTCGGTTAGACAGGTTGCATGAACCGGTTGTCGATCAATTGCTGCACTACGCTGGGGTCCGCCAGGGTGGATATATCCCCCAATTGATCACATTCGTCAGCGGCGATTTTACGCAGAATCCGGCGCATGATTTTTCCCGAGCGGGTTTTTGGCAGCCCCGGCGCCCACTGGATAACGTCCGGTGTGGCAATCGGGCCGATTTCCCGGCGCAACCAGTCGCGCAGCGCATGGCGCATTTCGTCGCTGGGTTCGCGGTCATTGTTGAGGGTGACGTAAATATAGATTCCCTGCCCCTTGAGCGCGTGAGGAAAGCCCACCACCGCGGCTTCCGCCACCGCCTCGTGGGCCACCAGGGCACTCTCTATTTCCGCGGTGCCCATCCGGTGTCCGGAGACATTGATAACGTCATCGACGCGACCGGTTATCCAGTAGTAGTTGTCGCTGTCGCGGCGGGCGCCGTCACCGGTAAAGTACATGCCCTCGAAGGTCGTGAAATAGGTGTCGATAAAGCGCTGGTGGTCGCCGAAGACTGTGCGCATCTGTCCCGGCCAACTGTCCAGCAGCACCAGGTTGCCTTCGGCGGCGCCCTCCAGGATATTGCCGTGGTTGTCCACCAGCGCCGGGCGCACACCGAAAAAGGGGCGGGTAGCGGAGCCGGGTTTCAGCGCCGTGGCGCCGGGCAGGGGGGTGAGCATAGCCGCGCCGGTTTCCGTCTGCCACCAGGTGTCGACAATCGGGCAGCGGCCGCGACCGTAATGGTGGTGGTACCAGTGCCAGGCTTCCGGGTTGATCGGCTCGCCGACGGTGCCCAGCAGACGCAGGCTGCTGAGGTCCGCCCCGGCTGTCGGTTTATCCCCTTCGGCCATGAGCGCACGTATGGCCGTGGGGGCGATATAGAGAATGTTGATCCGGTGCTGATCGATAATTTGCGCCACGCGCTCCACACTCGGGTAGTTGGGAACGCCCTCGTACATTACCGTGGTGGCACCGTTGGCCAGGGGGCCGTAAACAATATAACTGTGGCCGGTTATCCAGCCGATATCGGCCGCGCACCAATAGCGTTCGCCGGGTTTATAGTCGAACACATATCTGTGGGTCATGGCGGCGTAAACCAGATAACCGCCCGAGCTGTGCAATACTCCCTTGGGTTTGCCGGTGGAGCCGGAAGTGTAGAGAATAAACAGTGGATCCTCTGCGCCCATCTCCTCTGGGTCACATTGGTTGGGCTGGTTGCTGATCAGTTCGTTGTAATCCCAGTCGCGGTCCGCGTGCCAGGGAATTTCCTCGCCACAGTTTCCGACCACGATCACCCGGTCGACGGCGTCCCTACACAGGGTGAGAGCCTCGTCGACATTGGTTTTCAGGGCCACTGTCCTACCGCCGCGGGAGCCGGCATCGGCAGTGATAACCACTTTGGAATTTCCGTCCTCAATACGCCCGGCCAGGGCTTCGGGAGAAAAACCGGCGAACACCACGGAATGTATGGCACCGATGCGGGCGCAGGCCAGCATGGCCACGGCAGCCTGCGGTATCATCGGTAGATAGAGAGTGACTACATCGCCTTTTTTTACACCCAAGGCTTTTAAACCGTTGGCGAAGCGACAGACTTCGTCGTGTAACTCACGGTAGGTGATTTCCCTGTGTGTTCCCGGTTCGTCACCCACCCAGAGAATGGCGGTAGCGTCGGCGCGAGTGGCGAGGTGACGGTCGAGGCAATTGGCGCTGACGTTGAGGGTGCCGTCGTAGAACCAACGAATATGCAGATCGTCTTTGTTGAAGGAGACATCCTTTACTTCGTTGTAGGGGGTAATCCAGTCGATAAATTGGCCGTGGTGGCGCCAGAACTCTTCGTTATCGGAAATCGAATGGTTATAGAGTTGTAAATAATTTTCTTCCTTAATTAATGCGTGATCGGCGTAGTGATCCGGTACGGGAAATATGGTTTGCTGAGACATGATTGAACCTCCGTTACCCTTTGTCCTGCTGCTGTGCAAAATCTGAATCGATTATCTCACTGCGTCTTGTAGCTACGTATTAGACATTTGTCGACAACCAGACGGCCTATACCCAAAGCGTTTGAGATTTAGGCCTCCAGAGCACGCCCCTTTTTGCCCCTTCTCAAACGCTTTGGGTATAGTCGCAACGATTATCGAGTCTCAGCCATTGGAAGTAGATCGATAGCTTTATCCCTTAGACATTAGTCTAAATTTGCCGTGAACTTAGACTAATGGTGAATACCTCCCCGGTTACCACTGGCGTATTAATAGGCGTGTAAGAAAATTTCTTTTTGTTTTCTATTTTTCATATAAAAAATAAAAACGCACAAGCGATAAAAAAGTAATGGAGGGGAGAATATGTTGCGAGAAAAAACGTTAAGAACAGCGTTGAGTAATGCTCTGGTAGCAATCACATGCTTGGGGGCATCACTGGTGTTCGCGGCCGGCGAAGAGCCTTCCAGCACCGAACTGAAACAGCAGGTCGACGATCTGCAGCGCCAGGTAACGGAATTGACCCGGGCGATGAAAAACAAG
>JARROD010000300.1:0-8605 GCA_037384225.1 Exilibacterium sp. | reverse complement strand
GCTGACTTTTCCAAGCGCGCCTTGGCCGGGGAAACGGAGCTGGAAACAAATGCCGGGAGCAACTTAGGTGATGAAAAAGCGAGCAACGAAGGGTCCGAATTGAAAGTACAGAGATAACGTCTCAATATCCCGGAGTCGGCACAATGCCAGGCGGACATCCGGTGGTAGCTGACCCAGACTGTCGGAGGCATGGATGCCGACGCCCAGCTTGCGGGCCGGGCCCCGGAGGGTACTTGCAGCGTGTCTGGACCAGCTGCCGCCGGATGGCCGCCGACTTAAAGGCAAGTCCCACACACAGGTGTGGGAAGCAAGCGATATTTGCTAAACCCGCTCGACAACCGTGGTAATGCCCTGCCCCAGGCCCACACACATTGTGGCCACGCCAAGGTTGCCATTACGCTGGCGCATGACGTTCAACAGTGTACCGGTAATCCGGGTACCGGAGCAGCCGAACGGATGCCCCAGGGCAATGGCGCCACCGTGCAGGTTGACCTTTTGATCCATCGCCTCCAGCAATTGAAGATCCTTCAACACCGGCAACGCCTGGGCGGCAAAGGCCTCGTTCAGTTCGACATAATCGATGTCATCCATGGACAGGCCGGCCCGCTGCAACGCTTTTTGTGTCGCCGGCACCGGGCCGTAACCCATAATGGAAGGCTCGACACCCACTACCGCCATGGCGCGGATCTTCGCCAGTGGCTGCAGCCCCAGGTCCTGCGCCCGTTGTGCCGACATCACCAACATCGCCGAAGCACCGTCGGTAATCTGGGATGAGCTGCCGGCCGTCACCGTGCCGCCTTTCGGGTTAAACGCCGGTTTGAGCTGCGCCAGGGCTTCGATGGTGGTATCCGGGCGAATGGTTTCATCCACCGTTACCAGGGTCTTAAAACCGCGCTCGTTGTGCCCTTCCAGCGGAATGATTTCATCGGTAAAGCCGCCTTCCTGAGTGGCCTTGTGCGCCAGCCGGTGCGAGCGCTCGGCAAACGCGTCCTGCTGCTCGCGTCCGATGCCATGCATCAGGCTTAAAAACTCCGCCGTCACCCCCATGGCGCCGGCCGCTTTGGCCACGTGCTTGGCCAGCCTCGGGTTGGGGTCGACACCGAAACCGTTGGGCAGGTGCCCCATGTGTTCGACGCCGCCCACCACGAAAACATCACCATTGCCGGTCATAACCGCTTGGGCCGCCGTATGCAACGCCGACATCGAAGAACCGCACAGGCGGCTAATGGTCTGGGCACCGGCGGTGTGGGGAATCACCGTCAGCAGCGAAAACATGCGGGCGATGTTAAAACCCTGTTCCTTGGTCTGGTTGACACACCCCCAGAGCACATCTTCCACTTCACTCGGATCCACTTTCGGGTTGCGGGCAAACAGCCCGTTGACCAGATCGGCGGACAAATCCTCCGCCCGGCGCTGGCGAAAACAACCGTTTTTGGAACGCCCCATGGGGGTGCGTGCAAAATCGATAATAACGGCATCTCTCGGATTTAAACTCACAGTCAATCTCCTAAATAAAAATTAGGGCTCAAGCAAAAAACTTTTCGCCGCTTGCCGCCATTTCCCGCAGGCGTGGCGTAGGGGCGTACAAAGCACCCAGCTCCGCGTACCGATCCGCCCGGGCCACAAATTCAGCGGCACCCATATCGTCGATATAGGTCATCGCACCACCGCGAAATGGGGGGAAACCAATGCCGAAAATCAGCGCCATATCAATATCAGTGGCGCTTTCGGCAATGCCTTCTTCGAGGCACCGCACGGCTTCCAGACACAGTGGAATCATCAGACGGTCGATGATCTCTTCGTCGCTGTATTCCCGGCGTTCGCCGATATGCGGCGCCAGCAATTCCCAAACCGCGTCGTCCGTCTGTTTCTTTGGACGGCCTTTTTTATCGGTTTCATAGCGGTAAAAACCTTTGCCGTTTTTCTGCCCGTAGCGCTGCGCTTCGAACAAAACCTCGTTGGCGGTTTTAAAATTCGCCGCCATGCGCTCGGGAAACCCCTTCGCCATCACTTCGCCGGCATGCACCCCGGTATCGATACCGACCACGTCACACAGGTAAGCGGGCCCCATCGGCCAACCGAATTTTTCCATTACCTTGTCGACCCGAACAAAGTCCGCGCCCTGGTGCACAAGCCCCATAAAAGCACCCATATAAGGCGCTAGAATGCGGTTTACCAAAAACCCGGGACAATCCTGCACCACCACCGGTTTCTTCCCCATCGCCAGGGCGTAGGAGACAGTGCGGGCGATCGCTTCATCACTGGTTTTTTCGCCGCGAATCACCTCAACCAGTGGCATCTTGTGGACTGGATTAAAAAAGTGCATGCCGCAAAAATTTTGCGGGCGCTGCAAAGGTTCGGCCAGATAATTAATCGAAATGGTAGAGGTGTTGGAAGTCAGAATCGCGTCTTCGCGAATTTCGCCCTCTACTTCGGCCAATACCGCGTGTTTTACCTTTGGGTTTTCGACCACGGCTTCGACCACCACATCGACATTGTCGAAACCATTGTAGTGCAAAGCCGGTGTGATCTTAGCCAGCACCGAGGCCATTTCACCAGCCGTCATACGGCCGCGTTCAACCCGTTTCGACAGCAGCTTGGCCGCTTCCGCTAACCCCAGATCGATACCGTCCTGGTTGATATCCTTCATAATGATCGGCGTGCCCTTGAAGGCCGACTGGTAGGCGATGCCACCGCCCATAATCCCTGCCCCCAGTACCGCCGCACGCTGCACGGGAGTGGTTTTTTCCGCCCAGTTTTTACTTGTTTTCGACAGTGCCTGATCACCTAAAAACAGACCCACAAGGTTTTTTGCCACCGCTGTTTTAGCCAGTTTGGCGATCGTTTTAGCCTCTTCCCGCAGGGCTTCATCACGGTGCATTTTGGCGGCTTTCTGAATGGTTTTCACCGCACTGACGGGCGCCGGGTAGTGAGGACCCGCCTCGCCGGCAATATAGGCTTTGGCGGTTTCAAACGACATCAGCGCTTCGGTGTCGTTGAGTTTTAACGGCACTTTTTTCTCTTCGCGTTTGGCCTTGTAGTCGAAATCGCCGGCGATACATTTCTGTAATAGATCCAGAGCCGCCTCGCGCAAATCTTCCGGCGCTACCACCGCATCGACCACTCCCACCGCCATTGCATTATCGGCTTTGTGCTCTTTGCCACCGGCAATCCACTCGGCGGCATTGTCCGGGCCGCTAATGCGCGGCAGGCGCACGGTGCCGCCAAAGCCGGGCATAATGCCCAATTGGGTTTCCGGCAAACCGATTTTGGCCGCCGGGGACATAATGCGATAATCTGTAGCCAGTGCCATTTCCAGACCGCCCCCAAGGGCGTATCCGTTAATCGCAGTGACACTGGGGAACGGCAGATCTTCGATCGCGTTGAAATATTGGTTGGTTTGATATATCCGTTCGGCGATCTCCTCTTCAGAGAGATTAAAGTTGCTGCCGAATTCAGTAATATCGGCACCGACAATGAATGAATCCTTGGCGCTGCTGACCAACAACCCTTCGATACCTTCGGCGGCGGCCAGCGCCTCGCCCGCCTGGCGCAGTTCATCAATGGTTAAGGCATTGAACTTGTTAATGGACTCGCCTTGCAAGTCAAAAGTCAGTTCCGCAATCCCCTTGTCAAGGATACGTACTGAGATGGCTTTACCTGAATAGATCATCTATCAGCCTCATAGTCATGGGGTATAGTCTCGGAATATGTAGGTAGCTCCCGGTACTCGATCTCTTTAAATTATTCGACCCAAACCCGGGTCCTTTCCAGGAGAGCTAAGGATTAGGGATTAGCGCAACAGCCTCAATAGCAAATTCGACCAGAATCCCTAACAAATATTCCCAATATGTCAGGAGTAGGAGTCTGCTCAGCCAGGGCATCAGTGTTTTTCTTCACTGAACCAATTACTGCGACCAGTCAGTCAGCGTCACACCACGCCACACCGCTGCTACACACTCTGCCGTAAATGTCTATAGTGTATATAATGAGTTTTCGGTAACGGCTGGGTATAGTAGTAGCCGGGTTATATCCATTGCCGTTTTATTCGGCGTTCAAAAGACTGAGTTCAATGCATAAACAACTTAAAGATCAGCTCAAACGTCAGGGACTACTCGACACCGAATTAAAACCGAAAGAACGCTGGCGGGATTTTTTGGAAGCCGTAAACCTAGCTTACTGTGACGCCGATCACCAACGAGAACTTATCGAGCGCTCACTGGCGATAACCTCCGAAAAGTTGACGGCGCGCAATTCAGAACTCAGAGACAAGGTCAGTGAGTTGGAGTCCACCCGCACATGCCTCGAGGATTCGCTGTCAACACTACAAACCACTTTTGATGCGATCGGTGAAGCCATACTTGCCTACGACGACCAGGGCCGCCTGGTAAAATACAATCAGGTGGCGGCGAAGATGCTGGAACTCGACCCAACCAAAGGCAACAATATATCCCAGCAAACACTGATCCATATGTACCGGCGACTGCAGAATCCGAGGGTTTTAATTCAAATCAGGCTCTGGTACACCACAAGGCCTATCATGACTCACTCACCAACCTGCCCAACCGCCCCTTGCTGCTCGACCGCCTGACACACGCGGTCAATTACGCGCGCCGCAACGACGGCCTAACCGCCGTGGTCTTTATCGATCTCGATCACTTCAAAAAAGTCAACGATACCTGTGGCCACCAACAGGGGGACCAATTATTGCGGGACGTCGCCACCCGCATCGGCCTATGCCTGCGCGAACACGATACCTTGTCCCGGTTCGGCGGTGATGAATTTGTCATATTGCTGGAAAACCTACAATCTTTCAGTATCGCCACCAGTATCTGCACTCGCATTCTCGCAGCGCTTAAAAGACCTTTCGCTATCGAACAGCATCATTTCTACGTCTCCTGTAGCATGGGCATCAGTATTTTTCCCCGCGACGGCACCGACCCCCAGGAACTGATACGCAAAGCGGATATGGCCATGTATCACGCCAAGGAGCAGGGGCGCGACAATTTCCAATATTTCAGTAAAACACTCGAACGACTGGCCATGCACCATGTCGAGTTGGAAAACCGCCTGCGCCTGGCGATCAAAAACAGCGAGTTGAGCCTTGCCTACCAACCCAAGGTGGATGCCCTCGATCACCGTATTGTCGGCCTGGAAGTGCTGCTGCGCTGGAATCCCAGTAATCAGCCGTCGATTCCCCCCAGTGAATTTATCCCCATCGCCGAACAGAGCGGACTGATCAATGAATTAGGCGAATGGGTACTGGAACAGGTGTGCCAGCAAATCAATCACTGGCACCAACGGCAGATCGCCTGTGTCCCCATCGCGATCAACCTATCCAGCAGAGAACTCTACGATAAACATCTGGTGCGCCGTATTCACCATATACTGAAAAAATATTCGGTTCCCAAACACCTATTAACCATTGAAATTACCGAAACCGTTTTGATGGAAGACCTGAAATTCGCACAGAGCGTTATCAGTGAAATACACGGCCTGGGCATCTCGGTGGCCATCGACGATTTCGGCACCGGCTATTCCTCCATGCGCTACCTGCAACAGCTCTCCATCGATTTTTTGAAAATCGATAAATCCTTCACCGAAAACCTGCCGGAAAACAAGCAAAACGTCGCCATCGCCAGCACAATTATTACCCTGGCCCACAACCTGAATATGTCCGTCATTGCCGAAGGGGTCGAGAATGACGCCGCACTGGCGTTTTTACGGGACCATAAGTGTGACCAGATCCAAGGGTTTTACTTCTACCCTCCCCTTGATAAGCAGCGGGCTGAAGCCCTATTACTTGAACACACCTCAAGCAACCGGAACCAACAACAAACTACAAAAACCTGTAACAGATAAAACAGCCCCACAGCGCATCCGCCGGGGGAAAGGGCCGCTCAGCACTCCTCTTGTTGTAATGAAGGTGTTGCAATTCAGGTTTTGTTCATTGTTCCGGCGTACAATACCCACCTGAGACTGGAGTTCAGAGGCCCGGAATATGCCCTACCTACGTTTATTATTGCTCTGCGCACTTCTATCGAGCGGCTGTGCGACACTGAGCGAATCGGAATGCCGCAGCGCCAACTGGTATGCGATAGGGCTGGAAGACGGCGCCCGGGGTATGGACCTGGAACGCTTCGGCAAACACCGCCGGGCCTGTGCCGAATACGGCATTGCCGCCGAACCGGCCCCCTACCGGGAAGGCCGCCAACAGGGCTTGCAAAGCTTCTGCCGGGAGGCAAACGGTTTTTACCAGGGCAAGGCGGGATATATATACAAAGACATCTGCCCCATCGAGCTGGATACGCCGCAGAATCAACCGCCTCAGGCGCCGCATAGGGCTGATACAGTCGGACATTTTCGATCTGGAGTTCAGCCGCACCAGTCTGGAGTCAGACTACGACCAATTAAGCAGTCAATACCACTATTGACGAAGCGCTGTACCTCAATGTGCATTTTCACATGCTGTTTCTCGATGGGGTCTATGCCGAAGACGGCTACGGCCAGCCGCGTTTCCATCGCGTCAAAGCACCCACTGACGATGAACTCCATGTCCTCGTTCACACCTTCAGCCACCGCATCGTCACGGGTCCTCAGCAGGGGCGCTAGTACCCAAGCCACGATTTAATCTGACCAGGTTCCATGGCGTATTCGCGCCGAACAGCAAGCATCGAGTTCAAGTGACACCGGGCAAGCGCGGCAAGAAGCCTGACCAATCGGAATCACGCGATACGGACTGGCTCGACAAGAGTCCCGAGGAGTGCCACCGTACCATGACCTGGATGCAACGTCTCAAGCGAGTCTTCAACATCGACATTGACGTCTGCGAGTGCTGCGGAGGTCAGATCAACGTCATTGCCAGCATCGAAGGTCCCAAGGTGATAGAGCAGATTCTCAAGCACCTGAAGCAGAAGACGGTCAAGGCTGATAACACCAATGAACACACACGGCCACCAGAGCGAGCGCCACCTCAAGTCTCCAGTCTGTTCGATCCTTCACAGACTCGTCTATTTGACTGACGATCTCAGATCCTCATAAGCACATACACAGCCAGCTTTTACAGCGGGCCGGTGGGGCGGCCCACATCGAGCGAAGTATCCATCAGGCATTTTTTGATCAGACTGAGCAAAAAAAGATCGTTTCAGGGTGGGGCGACAATGAAAATTGGGGCTTAAGCGCTAAACGAGCTCTGGGGTTTCGGGGTAAGAGGAGGCAGCTTATTGGGCAAAAAGGTGCTTTATGCTTCCTATACCCCGCAATATAGGCACCGTATATAAAGATCATTATTGATTTTCATTTTAGTAAAAATTAGCATCAATTTCGGTGAAGTAACTTTCCTATGAATGATTTATTTATATCAGGTAAATATGTTGTTTAGGTGAAATTTTTGGCAATGCTTCTCAAAAATTACTCTTGCTACTAATAAAAGGAATTTCCATGATTAATAAAAAGTTTAAATTTCATTGTGCGTTTATTTTCATGATTCCATTGTTCTCAGTATCTCAGATATTTGCTGCTTAGGAAGTGGATTTTTTTAGCAGAGCCAACTGCTTCAACAATGAGACGATAGCCTACAATTTTTTTGACCCTGCTGAGTATAGAATCGTCGTAAGCCATCATATTGATACCGAAAATGGAAACGCAGTGCATTATGTTGGCGATAAAGAACCTGTTTATTGTTATGTTGCAGGATCGGTTATCGTAGATTGGACTGGTCTACATGATGACTGCAATCTCCACCTAGATCAGTTTTATTGACAGAAAAAACATTAACGCTTAAATAACATTTGATTATTTAACTGTATAGTATTACTTGTTTTTATGAGGATTAAAACTAGTGAAAAGTTATGAAAAAAATACTTTCTATTTTTTGTTTTATCTACGCCAGCTCATCCTATTCGCAATACGATAATCGCTTGCCTATCGATTTTATTGAAGATATTGAGGGTAACAAAATCCTCCTGATCGACGAACAGGTTAATATGTTGCTTCCAGAAATTAATATTGAAACTATCGGCAACAGCACAATCGTTGATGAGAGCGATAAAGTTCCTCGGGTTGAGTACGTATTATCTAAAGTTGAGCAAAAAAAGCTAAGCGTGGCTTTATCAGGGAAAGAGTTAACGCCTGACACATTGGGTTTTTATTACTTCGACGAATTTTATGATGACAACAATATGCCGTTTGCTGTCAAGAACCTCAACAACCATGCTATATCAGCTGATTCTGATAATATAATCTTTTTATCTGAAAACAGAGTGAGGCGCATATACGAAAAAACTGAATTTGGCTCATTGTTGATTGATGATATCTACAATGCAAATGTATTTTTCTCTACACCTGTGATAAAGATTAAAAATTTTCCTGCAAGCATTGTGCTAATAAAACACAAGGATGATAAGGAACGTGCACGAAATAACTCCCGGTTTTCGCCTCCGATCCATCCCGCCTGGCGCCGTTGCGAAAACTTTACGTAGGCCCACTATGCCGGCGTTTTCGCAACGACACCAGACGGGCGCCTCGAAACCGAAAACCGGAAGTTATTTCGTGCACATCCCTAAGTGGGCAACATCAATCACTGTTTTAGCAGAACAAGGAAGAG
>JARROD010000299.1:0-6387 GCA_037384225.1 Exilibacterium sp. | reverse complement strand
GCCCCTGCCAAGAGTCAGTTACTGATAACCCAAAAGTAAACGATATTATCAAATTCAAAAGATTCCCTAAAACCCCGAGAAGCAGTCGCGGAGCTGGCCACCCTTAATATCCACATTCGCATTCTCAGCGCCCCCGCCACACTGGCAAACTATGCCATCACGGGCTGGTTTATCGGTATGCAAAACACTCGCGCGCCACTGCTGATAGTCCTTGTGACCAATTTGTTGAATATCATCTTGGATTGGCTATTGATAGTGGTTTTCGGATTACAAAGCGATGGCGCCGCAACCGCCACGGTCATCTCCGATTATGCAGGGCTGGTATTGGCGCTCATACAGACGCGCTGTCATGTCCGGAAATTGGCGGTTCGGCAATTAAAAGCGCAAATGTTGGGAAAAAATTCCGCAGTGCAGCAACACCCGCGTCCCTCCTACCGAGAACTTTTACAGATAAACAGTCCACTATTTGTGCGCACAATCTGTCTATTGTTCAGCTTTGCTTTTTTTACCGCCCAGGGTGCCAGGATGGGGGATAGCGTATTGGCCGCGAATGCCATCATGATGCAACTATTATTGCTGACTTCACACGGTTTAGACGGTTTTGCCCACGCCACGGAAGCACTTGTCGGCAGGGCGGTAGGGGCGCGGCGGATAGAAGAATTTCTCACCGTCTGCAAAGCATCAACATTGTGGTCAATATTTGTGGCTGTACTTTTTACGTTTTCGCTTTATTTAAAGGAGCCTTAATTGCTGGATTCAGCGATATTAATACAGTGACAGAGATGATCTTTGAGCACTACGCCTGGCTCTACCTGCTGCCGTTAATAAGTGTTTGGAGTTATCTTTTTGACGGGATATTTATCGGCACCGCTAAAACACAATCCATGCAAAACACCATGTTACTATCCTGCTTTGGCATTTTTATTCCGGCCTGGTGGTTTACTCAGCACTGGGGAAATCATGGATTGTGGTTCGCTTTTACCTGCTTTAACGCCTGCAGGGGAATTTCATTAGGCTTGATTTTTACCCGCAATACACTACACAAATTATGGTTTTAAGTGTTTCCCAGATTTATTCACTTATCAAAGAAACACTCACTTTTAGCAATTAGGCATCCAGTCAATAAGGGGCGGATATCTGTCCAACCTATTGTGGTGCAAGTTATCAAGTTCAGAAGCTTTTAGAAATTTTCCCATTTCGGCTCCCATTGACTTTAATTATCTTTGAATAGAAACCGGCAATCATATAAACAGACGTTATTAGGTCCACCTTTGTTTTTAGCGGATTATAGTTTATGTTGAATATTGTGATCTGAGTATTAGTTAGCGAGGGTTTACTCTGTCGTAATAGATAGAGTTCAGAGTGAGGGAATGAAGTGCTCAGTGTGAAGGAATAAATAGCCTGTTTGAGCAAGGATAATACAAAGTATGGGGCCAGTTAGTAGTAGTATCGTATCGATGTAAATACCACAGGGCAAACAGACTAAGACAAAAGTCGTAGAAAAACAAGCCGGGCTGCACTGTGGCATGTCAGATCAGCACTGCAAGGTTGGATAACATAATTAGAGGCAACCGCCAGACTTTTTAAAAACGCCTCCCGCAAAAAGCTGGCACTTCAAAAAATCAGTGATAAATAAGATGGAATATCAACTCCAGGCCATCCGTGAAACTATAGCTCAGGCAAAAGCCCAAGAACAAAATACCGGCCAACTGACAGCTATATTAAAAGCGGCTTTACCCAGCTTGCACAACACCATAGAACTACCACAAAAAAACGGGCTAATATTGCTCAGGACTATTTCCTAAAACCACCGAAAATGATAGCCGAATATGATGGGCTGATTGCACTTATGGGGGAGGCTTATCTCGCTCATCGCCTTATGGAGGAGGTTAACGACCGTATTATCGGTCGCTGCGGAATTCCTCTCGCACCCATGGATATGACACGCGCCAATCTTATTATTCATTCTTTAATAGGGGAACCCTTTGCCAATGAGCTGGATCTGGCCGTGCAATTCTCCACTGAAATGCTGATGGATAAAGAGCACGTCTTGGATGGTCACGCTTTTCAAGTTTATGTTAAAAAACACAAAGCCAACGGTTGGTCGAAAGAGCTACAGCGCTGGCCCTGCCTGGCCACGGACCTTTCCATCATGCTAAATTTCAATCATTCCATCTACCCGGAAACAGCCCATTGATTACATATAGACGCAATCCAAATAAATTAGAAGCAATCCAAATAAATCGCTCTCTCAGTACTATACCCTATCGTTGCATAAATTTTCGGCCCAGGACCGGTCTCGATCAGAGAATAGCCCTGCGAGACACGCTTCAAATACATCCTGTAATGCCTCCAAAGATCTCGCAGGGCACTAGTTTTTAAACTGCAAAACCTGAGTTTCGCCCTTTTCGTATTGCTCATGATGCGTTACTCGGGTATCCAATTCACTCACCAGAGGCGCAAAGTGCATTTCTTCCTTAAATGCACAGACCTTGCACTCACGATAGTCTTTGCCTTCAACATTGTACACCACAATTTTATCCAGAGCCCCGCAGCTCGGGCATACAGCGCCGGCGAGAAAACGGTGTTTTTCACTAAAACTCATAGATTACACCTCATCTGAGCTCTCAATTTTTTGGGCGGCTACAATGCCACTGTGACACAACAATGCATCCAGGCTAGGCTCCCGTCCGCGGAATTTAATAAACAAATCCATAGCATCCCGCGACCCTCCCTGTTCCAGAATCTCGTGGAGAAAACGCGCTCCCGTTGCCTTGTCGAAAATACCTCGCTCCTCAAACAACGAAAACGCATCACTGGACAATACCTCTGCCCACTTGTAACTATAGTATCCGGCTGCGTAACCCCCGGCAAAAATATGACTAAAACTATTCTGAAACTTATTGAATGCCGGGGGTATTAACACCGCCACATGATTGCGCACGTCGTCGAGGAGTACCTGTGGATCCGGGGGGATACCCGAATCATACTCGCTGTGCAAGCGAAAATCGAACAGCGCAAACTCCAGTTGCCGTACCATTTGCATGCCCGATTGAAAATTTTTCGCTGCCAGCATTTTCTCCAGCAGGGCATCAGGTAAGTGCTCCCCAGTTTCAAAATGTGCCGAAATTAGCGGCACCACCGACTTTTCCCAACACCAGTTTTCCAAAAACTGACTTGGCAGTTCTACGGCATCCCAGGCCACGCCGTTAATCCCACTGACCGCGGCACAGTCTATTCGCGTCAGCATATGGTGCAGTCCGTGTCCAAATTCGTGAAACAGCGTTGTGACCTCATTGTGCGTTAGCAGTGAGGGTTTGCCATCGGCTGGCGGAGTAAAATTACAGGTTAAATAGGCGACCGGAAGTTGTAGCCCTTCCGGTGTTTGTCGGCGCACTCGGCATTCATCCATCCAGGCACCCCCACGCTTGTTTTCGCGGGCAAATAAATCCAGATAAAAGTACGCCAGGGTCTCTCCCGCGCGGGAAACGCGATACATTTGTACATCAGAGTGCCAGGTCTCAACGCCCGACATCGGCTCGATAGAAATAGTAAACAAGCGCCCGGCTACTTCAAACATACCCTTTACGACTCGCTCAACCGGAAAATAAGGCCGCAACTCTTCCTGTGACACAGCGTATTTTTTCTGCCGCAGTTTCTCACTGAAATAAGCGACATCCCAGGCTTGCAACAAATCAATAGCGTATTGTTCGCGGCTGAATGCCTCCAGCTCCGCAAATTCAGCTTTCGCCATCGGCAGCGACTTTTCCGCCAACTCTTGTAAAAACGCCATGACTTGTTGTGTAGATCGAGCCATCTTTGTAGCGAGAGAGAACTCAGCATAATGACTAAACCCCAACAACTGAGCCAACTCGTGGCGCAGGGACAATATTTCATCGATCAGGGGTCCGTTATCCCACTCTGTCGCCGGAGCCCCTGTCGTTGTGACGCCCTGTGCCGATGCCCGGGTTACATAGGCCCTGTAAACTTCACGGCGAAGTTCACGGTTGTCTGCATGCATCATCACAGCCAGGTAGGCCGGCATATCCAAGCCTATTACAAAACCATCCAGTCCCTTGTCACGCGCGGCCTGGCGAGCATTGGCCAGCGCCGTTTGCGGCAGGCCCGCAAGCACCTCGTCATTGGTAAGATGCTTGTACCAGCCCTGAGTGGCGTCCAAAATGTTGTTGGAAAACTGGCTCGACAACTCAGACAAACGTTTTTTAATTGCTCTGAAACGCCTTTTTCCCTCTTCCTGCAACGCCACTCCCGCCAGGTGAAAATCCCGCAGTGCATTTTCGACGGTTTTTCTTTGAGCCGTGCTCAACTGCGGATAACTATCGCTCTCGGCCAAGCGCTGATAACAATGATGCAAGCCAGCGTGTTGTCCCATTTCTGTACTGTATTCGCTCAATACGCCCAGGCAACGGTTATAAGCCTCACGTAGTTCAGCACTGTTGGCCACCGCGTTAAGGTGCCCGACCGGAGACCAGGCCTGACTCAACCTATCATCCGCAGTCTCCAGGGGAGCAACCAGGTTTTCCCACGTAGGTGTTCCACCCCCTCCATCGAGCTCACTCAACAGGTTTTTCAGACCCTGGCGGTTTTCGGCGACCAGGGTATCTATAGCGGGGACTATATCCTCAGTCTTTATCCGGCTAAAAGGAGGAAATTGGTGCGATTCCAGTAGTGGATTACTCATAAATGTTTTAGTCCCGTTTCGATATTGTGTATAGACCATCGATTTAATTATTATGATATACCCTATACCAGCGGACGTGGTAATACCATATATACCCAGAGCGTCTGGGTTCCAGGTATCTCCTCGCCTATACCTTTCAACAATCAACCGAGAATTTCCATGGCCGAAAATCACAATATCCGCCCTTTTAGTTCCCATTGCCCCAAGCTTGCCGAAGGCGTATTTGTCGACCCCAGCGCCGTGATTATCGGAGATGTGGAAATTGGAGCAGACTCCTCAGTCTGGCCGATGGCTGTCATTCGCGGGGATATGCATCACATACGAATTGGCGCCCGCACCAGTATTCAGGATACCTCGGTTTTACATATCACCCACCCCGGCCCCTACAGCCCGGATGGCTGGCCCTTGAAAATAGGCAACGACGTCACCGTCGGTCACAACGTAACCCTTCACGGTTGCACCATCGGAGACCGAGTATTGGTGGGTATGGGTTCCAGAGTCTTGGATGGCGCGGTGGTCGAAGACGAAGTGGTTATCGGTGCGGGCACCCTCGTCCCCCCGGGGAAAAAACTCCAGAGCGGTTATCTATACCTGGGCAACCCTTGTAAACAGGCCCGACAACTAACAGAAAAGGAGTTGGGTTTTTTTACTTATGCGGCAAGCAATTATGTGAAGCTTAAAAACGAATACCTTGCTCAAATTTAAAAATCAATCACTTGCGGAATTTTAGTTCCATCCACTTCCTTTTTAATCTTCACCCAAGTCCCTTAGTTCTTCCTGTAGCCAGGTTCGTAATTCTTCCAAGTGATGGAGTACGACCTGTTCCTTTTCTCGAAGCCATTGAGATGTCAATGTCATCCCCAGATGACAATGCGTGTCAACATCCGGTTTAAAAGCCGCAGTCAGGGCGTCCACAGCGTCATAATAAAACCAGTTTCCCGCAACGCTGTGATACAGCTCATCGTAGAGTTCAAGAAGCTTTCCATTTAACTGTTTGAGTATTTCTCTTTCTCTATTGCTTTTGTGGGAAATTGAGCGTTTACGTTTATGGTAGGGGGAACGCTTTGCTGCTGGATCGGCAATACAATAATCACTGTATTTTTTGTTCGTATATCCGTTTCGAGAATGGGGATAACTATACAAATCGTAAACATTGGGACTTATCCCTTGAGCTGTTGCAAGATTACGCATACTTCACCTTCCTTTTTCACGTTTACTTTTGATTTCACCTAAATTTTCTACTTTTATATTTACTTTTGTAGCTTCTCAATAACCAGGGGTACTCAATAACCCGGGGTATTTGTGCCTTCGGTCCGGCGGTAGCTGGCCCAGAACCCGGGGCAGGGAGATAGAATTATACCACACACTGTATATATAAACAGTAAAATAACGTAAGGTAATATGCCTAATGCTGCTAAGAAAGGCTGCAAAAGAGTCATTTCTCAGCCAATAATAATCAGCTGGGTGATTTTGTTGTAAGGCCTCGTTCATCGTTTCGTCCACTAACGGTAGCTTCTCAATAACCCGGGGTAAGCACAGTGTCAGGCGGACGTCCGGGGGTAGTTGGCCCAGACTGTCGGAGGCATGGATGCCGACGCCAAGCCTACATGGGTGAGGCAAGCCGTTTGCAAAGCACTGCTTTGCGGCGCCGCCGAACGACCGCCATCTGTGATGGCGGGCCGGGC
>JARROD010000298.1:0-4623 GCA_037384225.1 Exilibacterium sp. | reverse complement strand
CATCGAGCAATTCGATCCAGTGGCGCACGGGAATATCGGCCTTTCCCTGCAGGTGCATCTGGCAGCCAATATTGGCGGTGACGATTTGCTGCGGCTGCTCCATGGTCAACGCTTCCAGCTTTGCATCGAGTAGTTTCTTGCTCAGCTCAGGCTGGAGAATGGCGTAAGTACCGGCGGATCCACAACACAAGTGGTTGTCCCGGGTCTGTGATAACTCGACTCCGACCCTGCGCAATAGAGTCTGTACTGAGTTATCGAGTTTCAACGCATGCTGTAGCGTGCAGGGGCAATGCACGGCGGTTTTGGGTTGAGTGACAGGTGTCAGTTTATGTAAGTCCTCCTGTAGCAGGACTTCAGACAAGTCCCTGGCCAGTTCACTGACCCTGGTTGCCTTTGCGGCATAGTCGGCATCATGACGGAGTAAGTGTCCATACTCTTTTACCGAAGCACCACAGCCCGATGCACTGATGACGATGGCTTCGGCACCGTCTTCTATGGCGGGCCACCAGGCATCAATATTGCGACGCATAAAATCCAGGCCTTCCTCGTGGTGTGCCAGGTGATAGCTCACCGCGCCGCAACAGCCGGCGTCGGGCGCTTCCATCAATGTGATGCCCAGTTTATCCAACACTCGCGCCGCTGCCGCATTGGTGTTGGGTGTCGCCGCGGACTGTACGCAACCGGCGAGTGCCAGCATGCGCCTCTGATGGTTGCCGTTAGGCCACGCTGTTCGCCGCTGCGGCGCTGGCACCTTGGCTTTCAGGCTTTGTGGGAGCAGTGGGCGAAACAGTTGCCCCAGTTTTAATAAAGGCCCGAAACGGTTGGGATAGGGCAGCACCTTGCGCAGCCCCCAACGGACCAGGCGACTGAGGAAGGGCCGCTGCAGTTGCTCTTCCATGATGCCTCTACCGATATCGGCGAGGGCGCCGTAACGGACACCGGAAGGACAGGTGGTTTCGCAGCTGCGGCAGGTCAGGCAGCGATCCAGATGGGTCTGCGAGGCTTCGGTGATGGTGCCGGTTTCCAGGAGCTGTTTGATCAGGTAGATGCGACCCCGAGGCCCATCCCGCTCATCACCCAACTGCTGATAGGTAGGGCAGGTGGCGGTACAAAAACCACAGTGAACACAGGTGCGAAGGATTTCTTCGGCTTCCTGTACGTCGGCGCGGCCCTGATACTGCGGGTGAATAACTGTTTTCATCTGACTACATCCAGCTGTAAAGGCGGCCGGGGTTAAAAATTCCCTGCGGGTCAAAGGCTTTTTTTAGGCGCTGGTGCAGCAGGCGTATGGTCGGCGCCACCTCCTGATAGACCTCGCCGGATCGGTTGCCACCACGAAACAGGCTGACCTGGCCGTTGGCCTGTCTGGCTTCGGTTTGCAGCCCGGTAAAGTCAAAGTCGCCTCGCAACCAACGCTGGGAGCCGCCCCAGTCGATGAGCCAGTCGTCGTTTTCACGCCAGTGCGGTGCAGTGGAATTAATCGAGAAACGCCACAAAGAATCAGTGCCCGCGAAAAAGGGGTGTTGATATTCTCTCAGCGACTGCCAGAAATTTTCATCGGCTTCGAGGAGGCTGCCGCCCCAGCTACGCACGGTGCTTTTTACCGCGGTAGAGGTTCCGGCCAGCCGTAAATACAATTTACCGTCATGCCAGCAGGCACCGGTCAGCGGACGTGGTTGAGCGGCCAACTTGTTCATGCGGAGCAGGGCGTCTGCCGCTGACATTTCCTGAACCAGTGTCAGTCCGGCAGCGGGTTTGGGCATCACTTTCAAACTGATCTCGGTGATAACACCCAGCGTGCCAAGGGCGCCTGCCTGCGCGCGGGACGCATCATAACCGGCGACGTTCTTCATCACCTGGCCACCAAAACGCAGGTGTTCACCGCGACCGTTGATCAGGCGGGTTCCCAATACGGCGTCTCGAACCGATCCGCTCCAGGGCCGTGCCGGGCCCGACAGGTTACAGGCCAGGGTGCCGCCCAGGGTGGCCCGGTCGTGCAATTGCGGCGGCTCGAAGGCCAGCACCTGGCCGTTCTCCGCCAGGGTATCCTGAATCTCGCGAATGCGGGTTCCGGCCCGTGCAGTCAACACCAGTTCTACCGGTTCATAACTGACAATGCCCGAGTGTCCACTGATATCGACAGTGGTGTCGGCTTGGGTCTCGCGTCCGATAAATCGTTTGCTGTTGCCGCCGGCTATGGTCAGCGCACTCGCGGCGGCGATGGCGGTATTCACCTGCTCGATCAGGTCCTGCGTCAAGTCACCCATGCGACACCTCGCTTTGATTTTGCAGGGTGTCGAGGGCGCGGTACTCCTGGCAGTTTTTCAACACCGGAACACCCTTGCCGGGATTCAGTGTACCCGCTGGATCGAAAGCGGCTTTTATCGCGTGAAACTGGGTCAGTTCGGTGTTGCTGAATTGGGTGGTCATCTGGCGCAGTTTCTCTACACCGACACCGTGCTCGCCGGTAATGCAACCGCCGACTTCGACACACAACTCCAGAATTCTGCCGCCAAACTCCTCGGCCTTATCAAACTCGCCGGGTTTGTTGGCGTCGAACAGAATCAGTGGATGCAAATTGCCATCGCCGGCGTGAAATACGTTGGCGACGCGCAAATCGTAGTGCTCGGACATTTTTTCCATCTCAGTGAGCACATGGGACAGCTGTCCACGGGGAATGGTGCCGTCCATGCAGTAATAATCGGGAGAGATACGGCCTACCGCCGGGAATGCGGATTTGCGACCTTTCCACAACAGCGCCCGCTCTTGTTCATTATTTGAGACGCGGGTGTGAGTCGCGCCCAGGGATTGAAACAGCGACTCAACCTTGGCGATGTGTTCATCCACCTCTTCGACGGTACCATCGACTTCGCAGAGCAACAGTGCGCGGGCTTCAGTCGGGTAACCGGCATGGGCATAGGCTTCGGCGGCGACGATAGCATGGCTGTCCATCATCTCTAGGCCGGCGGGAATCACACCGTTGGCAATCACCGCGCCGACCGCGTCGCCCGCTGTTTGCACATTATCAAACGCGGCCATCACCACCCGCGCCTGTTCGGGGACCGGCAACAGGCGCACGGTCACTTCGGTGACGACCCCGAGCAGTCCTTCGGAGCCGGTAATCAGCGCTATCAGATCAATACCGGCACAATCCAGCCCCTGCGATCCCAGTCGGATGCGTTCTCCCTCAACCGTAACCATCTCGACGCTGAGCAGATTGTGAACGGTCAAACCGTATTTCAAGCAGTGAACACCGCCGGAATTTTCCGCGACATTGCCGCCAATGGTGCAGGCGATCTGGGAAGAGGGATCCGGCCCGTAATACAGACCATACGGGGCCGCTGCTTCACTGATCGCCAGGTTGCGCACCCCGGGTTGCAGGCGTGCGGTGCGCGCCAGCGGGTCGATCTCGAGAATGTCTTTGAACTTGGCCAGCGACAGCACCACAGCGTCTTCGCGGGGCATGGCGCCAGCGCACAGACCGGTGCCGGCGCCTCGGGCAATGACCGGCACGCCGCGCTGGTGACAGAGCCGCATAACGCTTTGCACCTGTTCAATGGTTTCCGGCAACACCACGATCATCGGCATGGCGCAATACAGGGAAAGCCCGTCGCACTCATAGGGGCGCTGGGTTTCGGCATCGACGATCACGTACTCGGGATCAATAATGCGGAGGAACTCGCCGATCAGCTCCTGCGCTACCGCTGTTTGCTTTATGTCAGCCGCCATCGCGGATCTCTCTTCAGGTTCTTTAAGCCGCCCACTTCGGTATGAATACCAAATGCCAGGTTGCCGGGCACACAAACCGCACTCAGTCTTTTTACTTACAGGAGAATTACAAGGCAGAGCAACGGCTCAATCGATCAAAAAAACCGCACTATTCGGTTTTAGGGGTATCGGCGACAATACCCCGGTCGAATAACGCCAAATATTCTTTTACGCTGAATTTGTGCCTGGCGGCCTGAGCGAGCATCATCATCCCACCTCAGGGGAGGTTTCAGTCTGAAAACTTGCCAATTATCCGCAAAACATGGAATAAAGGCCAGATTTTACTCGGCATCAAATGATAATAAATCGCATTATAACCTGCTATCCAATCAAGTCATGATCAAACATCCATAACCTTACCGTTCGCTGGTAATGTTCTCCTGTGATGCGACCCGCACCCCGCCGCCTGGCCGCTGTTTGGCCGTACCTGGATCTGGTTGATTGGACAGGGCGGGCGGTAAGAGAGGATAAGCGTGGAGCCATTGCGCCAGATAAGCCCAGTCTGTTAGACCAGTGGCTGCTTAACAAAGCCAAGAACTCTTACTTTTTCTCTCGTACAATTTTTGGCATTAAGATGCCAGGGCTAACTTGCCGCCAAATGATAAAATGGATTTTTATTTTTTTGATAAGCTATTCCTTTTTTATCGTTCGATAGCATAGGGAAGGTAGACCTCACCGACGCCATTGATTTCGTCTTGTCGGTGTTGAGCCGCAACAAATTCGAGTTGGGCGTGCAATGGGTCACGGAGCTACGAAGCCCGCAACCATAGATCAACTCAGCGACAAGACTTTCGGTCTTGTAAGCGAACCCGCGAGTACCAATGACCTCTCGAACAGATCGGAGGAAGGGGCTGC
>JARROD010000297.1:0-7468 GCA_037384225.1 Exilibacterium sp. | reverse complement strand
AAGCATAGGACGATAACTCCCTTGCCTCAATCTCCAGCTCGGCCAGATCCTGATCGCTTAAGTGGAATGATTTCAGTTCACCCAATGACTCGCCTATTTCACGGATCGTCGAGAGAAGTCTATTGCTAATCGTGTATTTAGGTGCCCAATTCATAGCCTTAAATTAGCCGATAACAAGCCGAAAAGCAAGCAAATTCGAGCCGTAATCTAGCCGTAAATTGGCCGTTATTAATATGGAGTGTCAGAGATCATACATAACCCTGTGGTGGTTTTGGTACTTTTTACAGATAGACCCAATATGCCGCAGGGATTTTCCGCGCGCAGTCACATTCCTGCGGATAACGGCCTGGGTGGTCAGCGCTGGTATGCCAAAGAAGTAAAGCATTGGGTCTCCCAAAACAGAGAGCCATTAAAGATGGGGAAGTGAGTGATCGGAAGGCTGCCAAGAGAGCAAAATGAAATCGCGAATTTTCGGGATAGTCTCTTTGCGGTTGCGGACGATTGGCTCATTGTGCGTCCATGACCTGGTTGATTTCGGCGGGGCTAATGCGGCGGTCACGGGGCTGCGGGTTTTTGGGGCCGCGTAGCCCCCGCACCGGATTAATTTCTGTCCACTGCCAGCTTAAAAACGGGAGACAATAAATTTAAGTCCCGGTTCACGGAACTGGGCTGGAGTGTCTTGAGTGATGTGTCTATCCAGTCGTAGAGATGTTTCTGGGTCAGCTCATCAAAGGAGATAGAGGCAATGGATTGCCGTGCAAATTTATTGAGACGGTTATATTCCGTGCGGTAGCATTTTTTACCGGGGGATATGTCATCACGGTAGAGAATGAATGCCCCCCAAGGTTTTACCATGCAACAGCGTGTCCGGCTTGAGACGCTGTGCTATCTCTGCCGCCCACGCCATGGCCTGTACTTTGCCGTCTTATTCGTAAAATCACGTGAAAAACGGCTGAATATGGCTGTATATGATGCAGACGCACCTGTGCGAAACGCTAAGTCATTGATTAGGTGGGAATAATAGAATTTAGCCTGTGGATTCACCCATTACATGACGTCTGAATCACCCATATCCTGTCATTATCGGGTGATTTAATCACCCAAAGTCGTTCTTTTACAGCATTGGTGTCCCACCATTTACCCAAAACTTGCCCTCAAATGCTTAGGCTTCACCCATAAAGATGAATCACTAACATTTTGATATATAAGTATTTTCTTTATGATGGGGGAGATTTGGCCCATCATGCCAGCGCCAGCCATTCAATTGTAGGCGGCACGGAGCCCTTCCTGAGCGTCCAACGCTGCCACCATTGAGTTTTGCCGGTAACAGCATTGAAGCCATTGGTATGGATAGGTCTTATACGGTAGATGCCTGAAGAATCCGCGAGCCCCCGTTCCATGAATTGGGGACAAAGGCAGTGGACTGTAAGTTTGCAAAAGACCTTATAGAGTCACTAAAAGTGCCCTTTTTATGAATTTTTTAAACTAATAGGTATTTGCCTTGGTTTACTAAAGACGTAATATAGTCACTATGAGTGATCATAATGAGAGTAAATTAAACCGTCTATTGGCTGGACTCGGTGATACCAGCATGGTTTCTAGTCGGTGGCTAAGAGCCCATGGCTATTCCAGTAGCCTGGTTGCCCGCTATGTGGCCAGTGGTTGGCTGGTATCGCCGGCCCGTGGTGTGTACATGCGCAAAGGTGGGTCTCTGAAGTGGGAAGGTGTGGTGCGGACACTGCAAAGCATGGAAGGTTTGTCGCTGTATGTAGGTGGACGCTTTGCCTTGGCTTGGCAGGGGCATGAGCACTACTGAGCACTACTTGCGGTTGGGCGAAGCTGCCGCGATCACACTCTATGGGCCGGATCGTTTGCCGGGCTGGGTGCACAAGTTGCCGTTGGCGGAGCGTGTCGAGTACTACGGAAAGGGGCCTTTTGATCTGCCAGCCCTTCTTTTTACTGATGAGACAACGGATCAGTCGTTACTGAACCAAGGCTTGGAAAGGCGCGAGGCAGTACCGAGCGGGATGGTGGTGTGTTCGACTCTAGAAAGGGCCGTGCTGGAATTGTGTGATGAGGCAACTGATGCCAGCGGGGTCTATGAGGCCGACGCATTGATGCAGGGCATGGCCACCCTGCGTCCACAACGGCTTGAAATGTTGTTGCGCCATTGCCACAGCATCAAGGCCAAGCGCCTGTTTCTCGCGCTGGCGGAACGTCACGGGCACGCCTGGTATTCGCACTTATCGCTTGATGATGTGAATCTCGGTTGTGGTAAGCGATCGCTGGTTCCCGGTGGCCGCCTACATCCCAAGTATCAGATCACCCTGCCGGGAGACCTCGATGAACAGTTGGGATAAACGCTATAGCGATCGGGTGCAACTGCTGGTGGATATCGACCTGACCTGGTTGCCTGTGCAGGATTTCGAGGCGGACGTGGCAGGCATTTCGGCGGCGCTGGAGCAGTTGGCGGAGACATTTCGTGCCCGCCCTTTACAGCTACAAGTGCAGACGTCGGGTGGCTCAAACACAGGAGGGATCACGCGGTTGATATGCAGTCGTGGCCGTGCTCGTGGTATCGTAAAGCACGTTACTTAGGTTTAGACTGCGGGCCTTTTATCCACTTACGGGAAATTGACAACGTCCATGGTTGACCACGATCACTCCTACAAAAATCTGTTTTCTCACGCTCAAATGGTGGAAGATCTGTTCAAAGGGTTTGTCGAGTTTGACTGGGTCGCCGACCTGGATTTTTCCACCCTGGAGAAGCTGAACAACAGTTATATCACCGATGACCTCCGGGACCGGGCTGATGACATTGTTTGGCGGGTGAACCCGTTTATGTCCCTCCGTATTATGACCTACGTTGGCTTACTGTATCAGGATCTGATAAAAGCCAAGCAGCTCCCGGAATCCAAACGGTTACCTCCCGTTCTACCTGTAGTGCTGTATAATGGTGAGAAACGATGGAATGCGGCTGAGAGTATCAGTGAATTACTGCAAGCGATGCCGGAGCAATTGCAGGTGTTTCAGCCTCAACAGCGCTATTTGTTGATCGATGAAGGCCGCTATTCTGTTGATGAATTGGGAAAACTGGAAAATCTAACAGCGGCCCTTATTCGGGCTGAGCTTGCGGAAACCCCTGAGGATATTGTTAGGGTATTGGCCAACCTGGTGGTGTGGTTGGGTCAACCAAAGCAGAGAGAACTGCGCAGAGCTTTTAACGAGTGGTTTAGGCGAATACTGCCCAATCGAATGCCGGGCACCCAGTTTGATAAAATGCGAGATCTTACGGAGTATCAGACGATGTTATCCGAACGAGTGAAAGATTGGACCAAAGGTTGGAGAGAAGAGGGCTTTAGGGCTGGTGTTGAAGAAGGTATCGAAAAAGGCATCGAAAAAGGAGTCAACCAAGGTGAAGCGCTTTTACTTCTCAAACAGTTGACCAAACGCTTTGGTGACTTACCCATATGGGCAAAAGAAAAAATATCACAGGCAAATCGTCAACAGTTGGAAGTGTGGGGAGAACGGATTTTTGATGTAAAAACTCTTGATGAGCTTTTTGAATAACACCAAATTAAAGTGGGCGTGACGACAGCCGTGCTACTTTAATTCAGAGCATTGCACATTCAGATGCCTAAGTACGGCCATAAGCGGACGTTTGACTGGGTACCTTTATCTACAGGCTTATTTCTTCTTAGTGGCATTTCACTCCATAACCATTGCCTCAATCGTCTTGAACTTAAATTCATCGCACTCCCAACCTTCCTTTTTTTGGCACTCCTCTATGAAGATTGTCTTTGGTCATTAATCGACTGGTAAATATTTTCTGCTATTCGGATATTGGGGTGACCAGAGGGCAAGGATTTCTTAAAGTTGCCCAAGGCTTTACTCACAAAAACCAGGGCCCCGTCATAATCGCCCAGCGCTTTCAGCACTACCGCCAAATTCGAATAACCAACCGCCGTGGTGGGGTGCGCCTCGCCGAAGTTCTGCTCTGCGGAGGCCCGCGCTTTTTCCAACAGGACTTTGGCACCGGGCTCCTTCCCATACGCGTTCCCTGCAGGAGGCGCGCAAAACCATCATCATCAACAGAGGAGAAATTAACCCAAAGAAACGGCGTCATCAAACCGGCCAAGATAATTGACGCGGATCGGACAAGATAATTGATATCAGGCACCCCGCACCGGATTATGTTCAGTCCACTGCTAGCGTTTGGCTTGCTCAAAGACAGCAGACAGTAAATTTAAGTCCCGGTTCACGGAACTGGGTTGGAGCGTTTTGAGTGATGTGTCTATCCAGTCGTAAAGATGTTTCTGGGTTAACTCATCAGTTAGAGGTTTTGGATTTGGAAATGCCCTGCTTACGGATTTCTGCTAGAAACCGTTTGTTTTTAAGCTTGCGTATGGATGCCATGTCATAGCTTCCTCGTTCGTAATTTATTCGTAAAATCACGCGAAAAACGGCTGAATATGGCTGTAAATGATGAAGACGCAGGTGCGCAAAAGCAACGCTAAGTCGTTGATTAGTAGGGAATAATAGGATTTAGCCGGATATGGGAAACACGATAATGGTGCCCAGAGGCGGAATCGAACCACCGACACGAGGATTTTCAGTCCTCTGCTCTACCGACTGAGCTATCTGGGCAAAAAACCACCGGTTCCTTCCAGCTCAACAGCCAAGTAGGTACCGAGGAGGCGCGTATTAAACCCGCTTGCGGGCTCTGAGTCAAGGCCGGGTATAGCGAAAGTGGCGCTTAATCTTTCGAATCCTCGGGAGCCACATACCCTTCGGCCTGATCGTAGTCTTTGCCTGACAGGAATTTTTGCATTTGTTCGGTCAAATAAGTGCGGGCTGTCATGTCCATCATATTCAGGCGTTTTTCGTTGATGAGCATGGTCTGGTGGCTCATCCACTCCTGCCAGGCTTGTTTGGAGACGTTCTCGAAAATATCCTGACCCTTGGCCCCTGGGTAGGGCGGGGTGTCCAGACCTTCCATATCTTTTTGGTATTTGCGGCAAAATACGATGCGTCCCATGGTTGTTACCTCCTGCTCTGTTCATTACATAACATAGATTGATCGGTAAATTCAGTCACTCAGGCGCTCAGCGGATCCAGTGAGGCCAGCTTTTCCAGCAGGCGCTTTACCGGGGCTGCCAGCCCCAGAGCTTCGGGTTGGCGGATGTTATACCAGACCGCACGCCCTGCATCCATGATCTGGGTAGGTTCGACCGCCAATTGTATCAATACCGGGGTGATGTCCAGGTGGTAGTGACTGAATGTGTGCCGGTAGGTGTCCCAGATTTCCCGGTCACTGGCGACGTAGCCCCGGCTTTGGCAAAAATCCCGGGGGTCCTTTTCTGTATCCAACTCGGGCAGGCTCCAGAGGCCGCCCCAGATGCCCTGGGGCGGCCTCTGGTGGAGCAGGATTTCTCCGGCCGGGTTGCGCAGCATCAGCAACTGCACACTTTTTACAGGCAGGTCTTTTTTGGGTTTTTTCCCGGGGTAGTCCTCGGGGTTGCGCTGGGCATGGGCGCGGCAGCTGTCTTGCAGGGGGCACAGCGGGCAGGTGGGGCGAGTGCGGGTGCACAGGGTCGCGCCCAGGTCCATCATGGCCTGGGTGTAGTCGCCATTGCGCCGCGCCGGTGTGTAGGCTTCGGCGTACTCCCAGAGCCGGGTTAATACGTCGCTTTTGCCGGGCCAGCCGTCGACGGCGTGAAAACGGGCCAGCACGCGTTTTACATTGCCGTCGAGAATGGCGGCTGCCTCGCCGTAGGCAATGCTGCAGATGGCGCCGGCGGTTGAGCGGCCGATGCCGGGTAGTTCGGCGAGCTGCTCCACCCGGCGGGGGAACCGGCCCCGGTGTTGTTCAACGACCACCTGCGCACATTTGTGCAGGTTGCGGGCGCGGGCGTAGTATCCGAGCCCTGTCCACAGGTGCAGCACCTGATCCAGCGGTGCTTGGGCCAGCTTTCTGACCGTCGGGAAGGCTTTCATAAAGCGTTCGAAGTAGGGGATTACGGTATTGACCTGGGTCTGTTGCAGCATGATTTCCGACACCCAGACACGATAGGCGTTGATATTGCGCTGCCAGGGCAGGTGTTTGCGTCCGTATTGATCGAACCAATCGAGAACGGCTGAGGAGAAATCTTCAGGTTGCATGTTTTTCTACTTGGAATTACCAAAAGTGAAGGCTCACCGGTTTGCGTCGCGCAGTGTAGCCAAACGCCGCCATCGGTGAAAGTGTGCGGGGCGTTAAAGTGCCCAGGGTGTGGAAGTCGCTTTTATCCCGGAAACAAAACCGCTAAAATGCCGAACAATTTTCCATTATAGGAAACAAGGTGAGCACTATGGGAAACAAAACCATTCTATACCAGGCCCACAAGGCCATGGGAGGCAAATTGGTTGATTTTGGCGGCTGGGATATGCCGTTGAATTACGGCTCCCAGATAGAGGAGCACAACCAGGTTCGCAGTCAGGCGGGGATGTTCGATGTATCCCATATGACGATTGTCGATGTAACCGGCGCTGACGCCAAGGCTTATTTGCAGTATCTACTGGCCAATGACGTGGAAAAAATCTGCAACTTTCCCGGAAAGGCCCTGTATACAGGGATGCTGAATGAAAATGGCGGCGTTGTAGACGATCTGATTGTCTACAATATGAACGGTTGGTTCCGCACCGTGGTGAACTGCGCAACGCGGGAAAAAGACCTGGCCTGGATGAACCGGCATGCGCAGGGGTTCAGCGTCAGTATTACAGAGCAGCCCGGGTTGGCGATGATCGCGGTGCAGGGCCCGGAGGCGATCGCCCGCGTTCGCGCCGTATTGGGAGGTGCAAAATCTGAAGCGGTGGCGTCCTTGAGTGTGTTCCAGGGCGTGGATGTGGAGGGCTGGTTTCTCTCCCGCACCGGCTATACCGGAGAAGACGGGCTGGAAATTATGGTTCCGCAAGCACAGGCGGAGACCTTCTGGCAGGCGCTCGCCGACGCAGGCGTGAAGCCCTGCGGACTTGCAGCCCGCGATACCCTGCGCCTCGAAGCTGGCATGAACCTGTATGGGAACGATATGGATGAGTCCATTTCCCCCCTGATGGCGAATATGGGCTGGACGATTGCCTGGCAGCCGCCGGCGCGCAATTTTATCGGGCGCCAGGCGCTGGAGGCGGAGCAGGCGGCCGGGTCGCGGCAAAAATTGGTGGGTTTGGTGTTGCGCGAGCGCGGCGTGTTGCGGGCACATCAGACAGTGGTGATCAAAGAGCTGGAAGAAAGCGGTGAAATTACCAGTGGCACATTTTCGCCGACTTTAGGGTTTTCCATTGCTCTGGCGCGTGTACCAGTTGAAGTGGGCAATACTTGTCTGGTAGAAATGCGCAACAAGCAGGTCCAGGTAGACGTGGTAAAACCCTGCTTTGTCAGAAATGGGAAGAAACTGGTTTAATTGTTGTAGCGCCATTTAAAACGAAAAGG
>JARROD010000296.1:0-5395 GCA_037384225.1 Exilibacterium sp. | reverse complement strand
CCCCTGACCGCGTCGCTCCTCCTTACGTGGGGCCTGCCACGCGGCGTCGTCGCTCCTTGCCAGGAACAAAAATTGACGCACTCTGAAGACCTAAATCTCAAACGCTTTGGGTATATTTTGCCAACAGCGATAAGCCGTTCAAGGAATCAAGCATGGCAGATCTTACCAACAGACACCCATTATTGGCCTCCAGTACACGTGTGGCTCTGGCGGCGTACCTCCATGATCTGGGCAAGTTCGCTGAAAGGGCGGCCATCGCCGAAGCGGAAGTCAAGGACGGGGAGGGCAACACCGCGAAGGATATTCACAAACAGGAGTATTGCCCGAAATACAAGGAGCGTTACTCACATATTCACGCCGCCTACACCGCTATTGCGATAGATCTACTGGAGCAGTACCTGCCGGATATCAAGTCTGGAGACTGCTCACCGTTCGCCTCGTGGAAAGACGCCCGCCATCTCGCCGCCGGCGATTCGATCGTCAATGCCGCCGCCCGTCATCACAAACCGGAAACGCTGTTGCAGTGGATAGTCGCCTATGCAGACCGACTGGCGTCGGGGTTCGAGCGCAGTGAGTTCGAATTGTACAACCGGGCGGAGGAAGGAACAAAAGAGCGTTCCCATGTTACTGCCCGCATGGAAGTGTTGCTCGAAAAAGTCAGTCTGAAAAACAGCGCCGATAATTCAACCCGGGTTTCGAAATACCGTTACCGCCTGGAACCCTTGTCGCCTTTGGCATTGATGCCCGTGCCGAAGGAGGAGTGCGAGCCGGAGAAAAACGACCAGGGGCGCCGGCAATACCGGGAACTTTGGCAGCAGTTTTTCAGCGCGCTAAAAAAAGTGGATGGGCGTGAGGCGATTCCCGCTGCACACAAAAAAGATCTCCCCTTATGGCTGGATCACTTCGACAGCCTGTGGATGACATTTACCCACTGCATTCCCTCCGCCACGGCGGCGCGGGTGGACGGGAAATTTATCGACATTCCCGCCGACGTGTCGCTTTACGACCACTCCAAAACCACCGCGGCGCTTGCGGCGGCACTCTGGCGCTGGCACGCATCGACGGGCCGAACCGACGGCGAAGCCGCACGAGCGCTGCGGCAGGGCAGCGAGGACGAGCAACAGAAATTCCTGCTGGTGCAGGGTGATATGGCCGGCATTCAGGAATTTATTTTCGCCTCCGGCGGCAGTACGCAGAAGTACGCGGCCAAACTCTTGCGCGGGCGTTCGTTCATGGTTTCCCTGCTGGCGGAATGCGCGGCGCTCTATGTGCTTGAATCCATCGGGCTGCCTCCCACCAGTCAGGTTATTAACGCGGCGGGCAAGTTTTTGATAGTCGCTCCGAACACGGCGGACACCATTGCCCGCTTGGAAGCGGCCAGTACGGTTATCAACCGCTGGTTTCTGCACCGGAGTCAGGGGCGCGCCGGGCTGGCGCTGTCCTGGTTGCCGGCGGCGGCAACGGATTTCAGGCACGGTGGCACTAAAGGTTCGCCGTTTTCGCAATTGATGCGCAAACTGTTTGCATTGCTGGATATTCGCAAATTGCAACGCATGGATATTTGCTCGGCGGAGGTACCGGCTGTGTTTGAAAACTACGCCGACGCTTTCGCCGGCCAGGGTGAATGTCCATTGGATGCTTACAGCCCGGCACAGGTCGAACACAAAGGCAAACTGGTCAGCCGCTTGGCGAAGGATCAGATACGCATAGGTGAGTATCTGTCCCGAGCGGATTACAATCGGGTATTGGTAACTCGCGCAGCGGTCAATGAGGACTCCCTGACGACCGATTTCTTTGGCTACCACATTACCTTCGCCAGGGGAGAAGACATTTCCGGAGAGTTTGCTCCACTGGCCGCAAAGGGTTCCCTGCTTCGGGCGTGGGATTATTCCCTGCCTGAGGGAGAATCCGACAGGCTTTGGAATGGATACGCGCGCCGTTCCATCAACGCCTTTGTACCTGTTTTCAACGAAGATGATGCACACATTCCGGGCAGGTATCGCCATGTGGACAAGGATGTCGAACTCGATACAAGGGCTGGCGATATCAAGGCATTGGATTACCTGGCGCATGAAGATCGCTTTCCGGAGCAGGGGGACGACGGCAAGGTGAAATGGCGGGGTATTTCCGCTCTGCACACGCTAAAGGGCGATGTGGACAATCTTGGCGTTATTTTTCAACAGGGGCTGACAAGCCCCACGTTCGCCAAAATGGCCTCCCTTTCACGGCAGATGAACGCTTTTTTCAGCATCTGGCTGCCGTGGCGATGCCGGGAGAATTTTACCAACACCTATACGGTATTCGCCGGCGGGGACGATTTTTTTCTGATTGGCCCGTGGAAAACACAAATGGAACTGATGCAGACCATACGCAAGGACCTCTCCCACTACACCGCCGGTAATCCCGATATTCACTTCTCCGCTGGTCTCTATCTTTCAAAACCGGGGCTGCCGGTTCGCCACACCGGCGAGTTGGCGGAAGAAGCGCTTGGCAAATCAAAACGGCGTGACGGAAAAGACGCGGTCACCTGTTTTGGACAGACAGTGGACTGGCATGTTTTCGATCAATTGGGTGAAATCGCCCGACAGATCGTCGACTGGCGCCGGGAATACAGCCTCAGCACGGGATTTGTTTACGGCCTGCTGCGACTGGTGGATATGGCCGGCGACGAGCATAGGCAACCGGAAAACGCCCTCTGGCGGAGCTGGCTCGCCTACCGTGTGCAGCGCCATGTCGGCGATCGTTTAAAGCCGGCTGGCGACGAAGACCGGGATAAGTTCGAGCGGCGTCGTCAGCGGGTGGTGGAAACATTGCTTGGCAAGCTTACCAGCGGCATCGATAAATACCGCAGAGCCTATTATATCGCTTTGTTTTTACATCTATACCAATACCGGGATTGACAGGAGTGCATAACCATGGCCGACCATAAACACAGGGGGAAACCACCCCGCAAAGGCAACAGAACGGGCGAGCAGAAGGGGACACAGGATCTCCCGCAATTTTCTCTCGCTGAAGTCACCCCGACCTTGTTCAGCGAAACAGCGAAAGCGTGTGCAAAAGTTATTTCAGACAACGGTGGCTCGGGTAAAAACAAATCGACACAGTTGCGCCGGTTTTACGATGAAATTTGCATGTGGTATGAAAAAGTAGGCAATGACGATGCAAAGTTTAAACAAAATCTGCCTTACGTGAGAATGATCGCGGCCAAGGTGGCTTATGCCAGGGGTAGAGACCTTGTCGACGAGAGTTTTATGAAGTTTATGGAAAATGGGCTTAATCAGATCGACTCGATAAAAACCTTCGACACTTTCAAAACGTTTATGGAAGCGTTTATGGGCTTCTACAAAATGTTTAAACCAAAATAACGCTTTGTAGAAATCCGTATAGGAGAGCAAAATGAGACTCACAGAAATCGTGGAAATCAAGGGAACCATCGAGCTAATGTCCGGCCTGCATATCGGCGCTGGCGACAGTGAAATGCATATTGGCGGCACCGACAGCCCGGTTATCAAAAACCCCCATACCCACCTGCCCTACATACCGGGCAGCAGCCTGAAAGGAAAGATACGCAGTCTGCTCGAGTGGCATTATGGATTTGTCGAATACAGCGGCGGCAAGCCCTTCGGTTTCAATCACCTGGAAGGCCTCGAAGGTGATGAGCGGCGAAAAGCACAGGGGCTCAACCTGATACGCTTGTTCGGTATCTCGGGCGGAGACAAACTCAGCGAAGAGGATGCAAAAGAAAACGGCATCGGCCTGACCCGTCTCGCATTCCGGGACTGCAATCCCGAACAAACCTGGGTGGATGGGGTACAGGAACGCAACCTGCTGTTGACGGAAACCAAGTTCGAAAACTGCATTAACCGTATCGCGGGTACCGCCGAACACCCGCGCAATTTCGAGCGTGTACCGGCAGGCGGGCGCTTCGAATTTGCCCTGAGCATGAAAGTACTTGACAGCGACTGCGCCGAGGCATTGTTGTCCATGTTGCTGACCGGTCTGAAGCTGTTGGAGCTGGATGCCCTGGGTGGTTCCGGCTCGCGCGGCTACGGTCGGTTGAAGTTCCATTTACAAGGGGAACTGCAACAGCAACTGGAGGCTATAGATCCGTTCACAGAAGCCGCCGCTTGAGCCGACAAGGACAGCAGTCATGCAGATTTGGCGTTACACACTCAAACCTCTTTCGGCTTTCGCCACACCGCTCAAGGGCGATACCCTGTTCGGGCAATTATGCTGGGCGCTGCGTCACCGTTACGGAGAGCAAGAACTGTCGCAACAGTTGGAAGGTTATACCCAAGGGTATCCGTTTTGCGTTCTGTCCGACGCCTTTCCGGCCTCCTATCTGCCGCGTCCCCACCTGCCGTTGTTCAGTATGGTCGCCGCCGAACACGACGCGGACATCCTTCAGCGCAAACAATGGAAAAGCAGGCAGTGGTTGCCGCTTGCCGACTTCGCCTCTCCGGTTGCGAACTGGTTGTCGCAATGTAAAGGTCCCGGTGAAATATACACCCATCCCGAATACGGCAACGACTGGCTTCGCGAAGAGGGGCGCATGCACAACAGCAGACTAAACTGAAACAGCTTCTGCAGGAGATAGGTGGCACTGGTTTTGGCAAAGATGCGTCGATCGGGCTCGGTCGCTTTGTGCGTTTGCTCGATGAACAGGTTCGAATACCCGTGCAGAGCGGCGCCACGGCCTGGATGGCGCTGGCGCCCTGTGCGCCGCAACCCTTATCGAAGCAGCCCGAATTTGACGGTAATCGCAGTTACTGGAAGTTGTTCACTCGCTACGGCCGCCATGGTTCCCTGGCCGCCGTATCCGGCTTGCCTTACAAGAACCCGGTATTGATGGCCGACACCGGCAGTGTGTTTACGCCCGTAGAACCCCATCCGCGCAGTATGATCGGACGTGGTTTGGGCGGGGAGGGAAAGCTGTCTAAAGCCCTGCCGGAAACGGTTCATCAAGGCTATGCTCCGGTCGTGGGTTTGAACCTGGCGGAAGTGCAGGCCCATATCGATCGGCAAACCTCCCGGGAGAATGTTCAATGAACGCCGTACCGCCTTTTATGAACCATCACAAACTGATGATCAGCACGCTGTCGCCCGTGCATATGGGCTGCGCGGAGGATTATGAACCGACCAACTATGTGTTGGACGAAGACGTGCTCTACGCATTCGATACCATCGGCCTGGCATCGATATTGACTGGCGATGAACACAGGCGGCTGGCGACACTGGTCAAACAACCGGGTGAATTGTTGAGCATGCAGCAGTTTATTTACGGCCTGCGCGACAGACTTGCCGGTATCGCCTCCCACACAGTGGCTGTGGCACCCGCCGTGGCGGAAAAATATCACAACAGTATTGGCAGGGTAGTGCAGCGGGAACGCAGTGG
>JARROD010000295.1:0-5636 GCA_037384225.1 Exilibacterium sp. | reverse complement strand
CACCGTCGGTTTCTGAATTCGTCTTGAGGGATACACAAAAATCGGAATCCTGGCACGGCTCGCTGTTTTGGGATTTATCGCTGTACTCCAGCTCCGACACTGCCTGGGCTCCCAACTGGGGGCCGGCCGCCGCTCCGACGTTATCAGAAATGGATGTGTGTGCGAGAGAAGAGGGGGACGCTGGGGATTGGCAATAAAGTTTTTTTATCGATTTGGTTACTGATATAGCATTGGAGGCGTATTCCGTAGTGCTGTTGGAATCAGTATTATCTCCTCCCCCTGCGCCGCAGCCCGACAGGAAGCAGGCTATTATTATTGTTGAAGTTCCAAAAAAGCTGTGATCTTTTGCAAGCATATATAAGGATCCGGCTAGCATTCAAAACATGAATAAAAAAAGCCCGGTTTTTACACCGGGCTTGAGGCTTCAGTATGTGCTTAGTTGACGCTGTTTCTAATTAATCTTGGTTCTATTTAAACTTGGTTCTATTTAATGTTGTGTTTCATTGACATTAGTTATTCCCGAAGCGGGCGTCCCGGCAATCGTCCTCATTATTAACCGCCATCCGTATAGCGACTTCGTCATCCCATAATTGGCTATCGGTCATTTCCCCATGGGGCATGATGGGCACACCGGGAATATAGCCGCAGATGAAATCTTCAAACAGACTCGGTGAAACACTGCCGAGATTTTCCAGGCTGATACCAATGCCGACGTGGCAGGTGCGACAATAGGGTTTTACAACATAGGTGTACTGCAGAGCCTGATTTTTCCAGGCATCCGGCACATAGTTGCGGTTAAAGACCGCGCCCCGTCTTTCCACCTGTCCGTCGTACCAGCCGTCGATCAGTTGGGCTACGTCACTGTTCGGATTCGTTCTTTTTACCAGTGCGTTGAGCGCGCGGAATACTTCGCTCTGTGCGCCTTCGGAAAAGTCTTCGCTGGCGAACTCGAAGCCTTCCAGGTCGAGGGGCAGGAAGCTGGAACCGGTAATGGTCTGGTCGCGATCGTTATATTCACCGCCATGACAGTTCAAGCAGACGCCGGGCACGGATTTGGCTTCCTCATTGTCCAGAGCCAATTCGGTCACGCGCTCACCGGTGCCGTTGAAGGCATAGTATTTGATGGGGTTATCGCTGTCTCCATCGTCGTATTCCAAGGCGACGATTGCCACTGGATCGGTGGCGGCAACGGCAGCGGCAAGCGCTTCGAGGCCATCGTCTTTAACCGGTTCACCGTAATTAACGGTATAGCAGGCTACCTTGTTGCGGTCTTCCAGGCAGTGCATCTCACGACCGAGGCCCAAGTCGTTTTTGTTGTAATAGCGGGCTTCCAACTCGCCAAAAATATTTCCGCCCTGGTCGAGGAAGCCGTTTTCATCGAGCCAGTCGTTAAAGGTCAGCTTGTCATCCCTGGGGTCAATGGCTTCGTAATAGTCTTGTTCTTCCTCCTGAGATTCGCGGGTGCGCGACTCTGCATGGAGCCCGTCGAGGGTGCCTTCATCGGATGCGATGGTAAAGGCGCCCGTCGTATGTGCGTTAGCGGTTGTGGCTACAACAATGTATTCCCCTTCGGCGAGAAAGCCTTGGAAGCGCGCATTGTTGCCGTTGCCGCCACCGTCGATTTCGAAGGAATTTTGGGTCGCGCGGTCGATAATAACCAATACGGTGTCGGCGTCATTCGACTCCAGATCGATGGTGACAAAATCCGTCCTGCGCAAACGCAATATATAAGCCGGGCTGCGGTTTGTTTCAATGTCGGTGCCTGAGGAGTTGTACCAGCGGCCCTGGGCGAAGCCCTCGGGGTTTGACGTTGACGGAGTGGTGGTATCATTATCATCGTCGGCACTGTCAGCTTCGTCTCTACTATCTGTATTGTCTTCGGCCGCGGCGGTGAAAGTCAGGGTGCTGCCGCGGTTGCGGCAGTCGAATTTGGCGACGTGGTCGGCTGCGTCGAGGGTGCCGGGGGTGCCGGCGTCAAAGTCCAATTGCAAGCCGCAGGTTCTGCCGCGGATGACAGCGTTAATTCGGTTATCTTCAAACACAAGATCATCGCCGGCATTGGCGCAGTCAAACTTAGCCACGTGTTCGCGGGAGGACAGGGTTCTGGGCGTTCCCCGGTTGCGATCAAACTGGAGCGCGCATTCGGTGCCGTCGATGATGGCGACAAGCTTGTTGCCCTGGCGCTCAAGGGTCAAGGTGTCTGCATCTTCAGCGCAGGCAAACTTTGCCACATGCTCGTTGCTTGTGATGGTACGAGGTGTGCCCCTATCGGGATCGGCCACGAAGGCGCAGGCTGTGCCTTTAAAACTCCCGGAAATCACACCCCTCGCATCGGTGGGCACGAGTTGCGCGTGAACGGCTTGGGTCAGGAAAATCAAGCCCAGGCACAGTGTTAAGCAACCGCTTCGCCTGGAATTGAATCTCGTTGAATGATTGAGATGAAACATTAATTACCCCCTTTTTAATACTAAGGTGTTCGCAGTTTTATTATAAAAATCTGATATTGTCCGGCTTATGTCCGCATTGAGCGCTTTTTTTAAATTAAAGTGTTGCAATATGTTAAGAGGATTAGAAACGTTTTTTCTTGAATTCAAAAAAGTGCTAACCATTACTCCCATCCTCGCTAAAAATAGTGGTGAGGTAGACGAGTAAAGGGGGCGCATGAAATACCCAATCCGACTAATTAGCACTTCCCCTGTCTGTACTGTTTTTCATTGTTTGTCTGTTTTCTGAACAAAAATATCTATAGGTTGTTAAATTTTTATGCACTATTAAGAAGTTCTTTGTCGTTTAGCCGGCTCGCGAAAATGTTTGCCAAAATCAGTTAATAAACAAACAAACCAGTAACCCGTCTCGCTTTAAATGGTATTGTTTTTGAAAAGAAAATAATGCCAAACAGCCGATGTTTTTGATAATAATTCATAGAATTTTTTAGTTAAATTTCACACTAATTATCATTTTGTAAAGTTGTAAATCGGGCACAGAGTCTGCGTGTTAACTTTAACACTGTTATTGTGCGGAGGGTTTCACTGGGTGTTGCGATCTGGGTGGCATTTTTGCAAGACAGGAAAAGTGGAAGTTGGCGTCAACGATTTCTTAGAAACGGGAAGTTATTCCGTGCCCGTTCCATAATCACTATGCAGGGCACAAAAAAACCGGCAGAAGCCGGTTTTTTTGTGTTGCTGAAGAGAACGCTTGCCGTCGATTATCTCAACCCGAAGCGGTGTTCCATGCATTCGTCATAATCTGAAACGGCGTAGTTTACTGCTGTTTCATCATTCCAGAATTCGGCGTCTGTGAACTCAGCGTGGGGCATGATGGGTGCTTCTGGGTTGAAGCCGCAGATAAAGTCTTCGAAGTTTGCCTTATCTATCTGGCCGAGGTTTTCCAGACTGATGTCTATACCCAGGTGGCAGTTGCGGCAGTAGGGTTTGACGACATAGGTGTATTGCATGGACTCACCGGCATCTTTCCAGGCATCGGGTACGTAGTTTCTATTCCATACCGCGCCGCGGCGTTCGACATCTCCGCCGTAAACATTATTGATGAATTCCGCAATATCATTTCCTTCTTCAACACGGGCGACCATGGCGTTTAGTTCGCGGAAAATTTCGCTTTGTGATGCTTCGGAGAAATCCTCTCTGGCAAATTCGAAAGTATCGAGGTCGAAGGGCAGGAATCTAGCACCTGTGACAGTTATATCGTCGTCATCGTATTCACCGCCGTGGCAGTTCAGGCACACACCGGGTACGGATTTGGCTTCCTGGTTGTCGAGTTGCAGAAAGTTTATGCGCTCACCCGCTCCGTTGTAGACCCAGAAGGTAACCGGGTTGTCTCTGTTGCGGCGGTTGGCTTCCATACATACCGTTGCCGCCGGTACGTCCTTGTTGATAAGGGCCTGCAGGGCTTCGATAGCATCATCTTTCCCGGGTGTACCGTAGTTGGAGGAACAACAGGCGACCAGACTGCCATCTTGATTACAGAACATATCTCGTCCCAATCCCAGGTCGCCGGCGTTGTAGTAACCTGCGATCAAAATGGGTGCGCCGAGGTCGTTGAAACCGTTTTCATCCAGCCAGTCATCCAGTGTCAGTTTTTCATCATTGGGGTCGATCTCTTCGTAGTAATCATCTTCTTCACCTTGGCTATCAACGGTTCGGTGTTCTACGTGGAGCCCGTCGAAGTCACCTTCGTCAGTGGAGATGGTAAACTTGCTCTCCTGATTGGGTTTTTCTGTTGCGGCGATTACAATATATTCACCTTCCTGGAGAAAGCCATTGAATTCAGATACATTGCCGTTGGTGTTTCCTTCGATAGTGAATCCCCCCTGGCGGTTGATGATCAAAACGACAGGCTCGACATCGACTTGTTCTGCTACCAGCCGTATGTTGACGAAATCAGTCCGATTCAATGTCAGCAGGTACTCTGGGTTGCGATTAATCTCAGGCTCATCGGCCGCATTTGAATCAAACCACTGACCATTTGCGATCTGGTCATCATCTTGTGCGAGCGCGGGAGCACTTAACTGGGTTAAAATACCAAACCCCAGGCATAACGAAGACAGCAAGCTTTTCTTTGCTTTTTTGCCTACAAAATCACGTAACTGAACCATTATTTACCCCTTTTAAAAGTAACGATACCGTGGACAAATTCAACGGTATAACCAGGCCAATACCTTAAGATTCTACAAATTCTCCAAATATATGGTCGAAGACCGTTAAGACATTAAGGGACCCCTCCCTTAATCTCCCCGGGAAACAGTTGTCTGTATGCTGGATACTGACGGTTTGTTTCCCTAGGTGAATCTGATTGTGTCTATAATAATCCAAGATGATGTTTCCTTTATGTGACTTGCCAACCAAACTTGGAAATAATTTCCAGCTTTTATCCCTGTTTTTTTGAAAACATGAAATTACCCGAGAACTCATTTTAAAATATTACCACTGGGAAAAGATGATGGTTAAATTGATAATTTTAATGCGTTTATAGTGATTGTTTGTTTTTGAATAAAACACTATAAAAATAGTGTTTTTTTGGCGTTGTTTGCAGATTTATGATTCCGTTTTAACTGTGTTGCCAAGTGTGGATTGTTTGCCTGGAAAACGATTCGGCAAAATGAAATTTAATTTTGTTTTGGTGCAACTATTCGTTTTTTGAGACGTATGTCTACAGATCTGGGTTGTGAAAAATGCCTTTTCATAGCGTATCGCAATCGCTGGGTGTACTTAAAAATTAAAAGTGTTAAATACATCAATCAGCAATGGGTGACCAATCGACATTAAGGAGGTGGCATACATATTGTGATGCAGGGCTCGTCTTGTGTTTGATATCAGTTCTCAAATATTAAACCCACCTCGCCGGACTGGCAGACAATGCCCGTTCGAGTGATCCCGTTTATTTTCGTCAGGGATTGAGTCCAACCCCGCGCAATACAATGCCGACGACATTTTCCAAAGCCAATTCACGCTGCTTTTTATTCAGTTCTTTACCGTTGTTCAGTAGTTTAATCTGATAGTTGAAATCCGCGTAATGCTGAGTAGTGGCCCAGATCATGTACAGTAAATGTTGGGGGTCAATCGGTAAAATTTCACCATTGTCTATCCAGCGTTGGATCTGGTTGATTTTGCGCTTGCTCC
>JARROD010000294.1:0-4769 GCA_037384225.1 Exilibacterium sp. | reverse complement strand
TGGTATGAAAGAGAAGCTCAAGCAATAATCGCATGAACAGAATGATACAAGGTTGTATTAAGTTGGCAAGTCGAACATGATAAAAGTTAGATAGATTTTGCGATTGGTGTGTGATTTTTGATCGAAATCAGTAATTCGCAACACACACCACGTTGTATATCTAAATCTTCTGGGGCGAGGGGGCAACGCTCTGCCAGCGTGTCCAGTTTTTCTATTGTTTCAATAAAATCCAGATACCAGTTAATTGCGCTTTGTGGTGAATCTTCCGCAATCTGCAAATACCGACGTTCTAGATCATCTTCTGCCGTGGGCTTGATCGCTACTTTGTATTTTTTCAACGCGTGATCCCGTGCTTGGCTTCAAATTCTGTGGTGAACTCACCAAGAGGTCTTCCATCCTCAGACATTGCTTTACGAATAGTTAGAATGCTGTCGGCGTAATCTGCCAACTCAGCCATTTTTTCGTAGGTTTCGGCGTCTTGAACGACCACGGCGGCTTTACCGTTTACGGTTAGTATTTCCGGGCGTTTGGGTTGGGTTAGGCGCTTGATATGCTCAGCGGGTTTCGGCTGAAGTCAGTTACAGTATGTATATGAGAACTATTGAACATCTCACTTCCTTCTAATCAGATTTAAAACATATTATTCTCTGTTTATACTGTTTTGGGTTCTGAATCAAGCCCTGATATAGGGGGGACTAAGAGGGTCGTTTTGGACATAAAATAGATAGCCGCTAGTGCCAAGTTTCCCCTACTTCCATGTAGGAGAATACCTAAACCCTATCCGCTACGGGTATGGTGAGAAGAGACCCCGCAAGGTGTTTTGAATGTTAAGCCATCAGGAACGCGGCAGCTTGTTATCGGGATCGTAAAGTGACCGGAAACCGACGGCTTCCACTATTATCGGAAATTGCTCGCCCATGTATTCCATCAGCATTTCACGACCTTCCTGACAGTAGTCGTAAGGTAGGTAGGCCAAGCCGATGTTTTTGCCAATGCTGGGTCCGAAGGCGATGCTGGTGAGGAAGGACCGACGCCCTTTGCTATCCACCGGCACTTCGCCGGTTTTCGGATCGATCAAGGGGCAGTTACCCACCGGGTAGCGCGCCATACCGTTTGAGTCGACATTGTCCATCATGCTGAGGGTGCACAGGTAGGCAACTTGATGCTCCATTGCGCGCTGCTCAAGCAAGGCGTCTTTGCCGTAGAAATCGGCATCTTTGACCTTGGGCCGCGCCAGGCCCGCTTCCAGCAGGTTGTAATCGGTCAACAGGTCGGCGTTTTGAAGGCGCAGACTTTTCTCCATGCGGCGGGTGTTGGCGTAGGTTTCAATACCCACCGGCGTTGCCCCCTGGGCGTAAACTAAATCCCAAAGCGCCATTCCGTAACTGTGCGCAACGTGCAATTCCCAACCCTGCTCGCCAACGTAGGAAATGCGGAAGGCCTCCACCGGAATACCTTTCAAGCTCAATTGCCGGTACGTGGCAAACTGAAAGTTTTCCGACTCCCATGCGGCGGGATCGTCGGCAATGGATTGGATGAGCTTGCGGGCATTCGGCCCCCAAACGCCCAGACAACCCAGGTGGTCGGAACGGTCATCGATGATAACATCCCAACCGTTGTCCTGTGCCATGCGCTTGAGCCAGATCAGGTCGCGGTGGCCGGCGTCGGCGCCATCAATCACGCGGAAACGGTTTTCGGCCAGGCGAACGATAGTTAAATCGGCGCGTATGCCGCCGCGTTTGTCGAGAAAGTGTGTGTACACACCTTTGCCGAGCGGCGTGTTGCCGCCCACTTTGGCCACGCAGGTGTATTCCATGAGTTTTTCAGCGTCGGGCCCCAGCACGTCGAATACGGCAAAATGCGACAAGTTGATCATGCCGACGTTTTCGGACATGGCCAGTTGCTCAGCGTTGGACACACGCCAGAAGTGTCGATTGTCCCACTCGTGTTCACGTACCGGGACACGGTCGGCGTATTTTTCCAGCAGGTGCTCGTTGGATGCATAGCCGTGCGCGCGCTCCCAGCCCGCCAGCTCCATGAAGTAGCCGCCCAGTTCCTGTTCGCGCGCCCAAAACGGACTGCGACGAATGTTGCGACCCATTGTGTAAGGCTCGCGGTTGTGCACGGCCGGGTTGTAAATCTTAAAGGCTGACTCGTAACAGCGATCGTAGATGTAGCTCGGCGTTTTTTGGACCGGGTAGTGGCGGGCGGTGTCCATGCAGAAGAAATCCTTTTCGGCGTAACCGTCGGTCATCCAGTCAACCAATACCTTGGCAATGCCCGGTGCGTCTTTCACCCAGACCGCGACAGCGTACCACAGACCGCGTGTTTTCACGGATTCACCAATGGATGCGCCACCGTCGGTTGTGACCTGCAGGAAGCCGTTAAACGAGTGTTTTTGATTAAAGCCGAGTTCGCCGAGAATTGGCGTCAGCTCAATGGCACGCTCCAGTGGTTCGATGATTTGTTCAAGCTCGAGATCGCGCTGGGACGGTGACCAATGTGTTTCTCCTTTTTCTGGCAGGTCGCGCGGATGCAACAAGCGCGGTTCCTTCTCTTCGTAGTAGCCCCATTCGATCTGACCGCCCTCTGGCGTTTTCGGGTCGCCGGTATCGCGCAGGTAAGCGGAATTGCCCTGGTCGCGCAGCAATGGATAGCCGATGTGTTTACCCGTGCCGGCAAACTCATTATAAGGACCAAAAAAGGACAGTGGATGGTCAACCGGCATAACCGGCAGATCCTCATCCGCCATAGCGGCAATACTGCGGCCCCAGAGACCGGTACAGACGATAACATAGTTGGCGGCGATATAGCCGCGGCTGGTTTCAACGCCGACAATGCGGCCGTCTTTAATATCCAGCCCGGTGGCATCGGTATTGGCAAAGGCCTGTGCCTTGCCGGTGGCAACGGCTTCATCCACCATCACCCCGACCACCATCTGCGAGCGTGGTTTGACCAGGCCGGCATCGGGATCCCACAGGGCGCCCTGAATCATGTCTTCTTCGAGCAGGGGGAATTTTTCTTTCGCTTCCGCCGGGTCGATCATCCTGGCGCGCGTGCCGAAGGCCTTGCCGGAAGTAACCTTGCGCTTGAGTTCCATCATGCGGTCGTCGTCCCCGACACGGGCAACTTCGAGACCACCTATGCGCTCGTAGTGACCGATTTTGTCAAAAAAATCGATGCTGTACTTGGTGGTGTAGCAAACGAAATCGCTGTGATCCGTGGCGTAGCAAAAGTCGGAAGCGTGTGAGGTGGAACCGATATCCGTGGGGATGGATGTTTTGTCGATACCGACGATATCGCTCCAGCCGCGTTCAATCAGGTGGTGCATAACGCTGGAACCGACGATGCCGCCGAGACCGATGATGACGACGTTGGCTTTTGCCGGGAACTTGGACATATTTTTATCTCCGCTGATCGTGAAATTTTGAGCAAAAATGTATCGTGTGCTGCGCTGCGGGTATTGGAAGTATTAACCACACTCTTTCTCTTAGAAAGTCTAGCAATGAAGCCCTTATTGAAAGGCCTTCAATTTAGCCTTTTGAAGTGCTAAAGCATTTTGTTAGACGCTCTTAGATTTAAAGTAAGGTGCCCAAATTGTACAAAACTCGTTCTCCCAACTTTTTAACCGTGCTATAGAGCTTGAAGACCAGAGTTTACAGGCATTTTGAGCCAATAGGAGGGGTCCAAAAGCCGGCGGAAGGTTTGGCCAGGCATTACCGGTCGCCCACAGGTATAGGAAGTATAAAGCACCTTTTTGCCCCTTGGCCACTTGGTTAAGTATCTTACCCGAACCCCCTCAGAGCTAGATATGACTGCTCAAATCACAATGTTGAGAGTCAGGCCGACTTAAATTGCCCTTGTTTTGGTCGATTTTACTGAAAAGTAACTGCCAAATGACTCTCAGGAGGTAAGTCGCCCCACCGTCCCGCGTTAACGTTGGCAGTGTGTCTTGAGAATTTGAGAGCATCAATCAAATAGACGAGTCTGCGAAGGATCAAACAGGCTTCAGGTTCAATGCCGAACCAAAGCGCCGGATGAGGGTTACTGAGCCGGTTTGCGCCATTTTTGTTCCTCGCAAGGCGCGACGACGCTGCATGGCAGGCCGCATGTGAGGAGAAGCAACGCTGCCAGGGACAAAAAGGGCGTGCTCTGTGCACCCGCATTCACACTAGTGATTCCTGAAGCTTCAGACACTCGCTGTATAGATCGTTTGGCTACGAAACAATGTTCGTGCAATATGAGGATCAAAAATCACGAGGTGGCATTCGCCACTCGATTTTGTACTCCAGTTATCGTGCCTTAAGTAATATTTCAAGTATTCTGAATGGTTCTATAAGTGGAGTAGTTAAGTCTGAAAAAATGTTTAATTACCAAATAACCGATTGATTTTTCAGTAATTTTTATTTACTCTAAGCCAGTATATTCAAGCTTTTCTTCTCAAAAAAAGACGCCCTCAGCCAGTGCTGGAACACTGACTGAGAGCTAACCAAAACCAATCGAACGAGGATTGATTATGGCTGCCGCTACTCTAGCACAGTTGCCTCTGTGCAATCTGCATTTCCGTAACTCAACACACTGCTTTATTCCCATTACCTACACTGTCGACCAAACCTTAACCAGCCTTGCGCTGTATAATGCCATTCCCTGTGTGGGGGGAGGCGACAGTGAACAATAACCCCGATGAAATTACCCGCAATACCGAAGCCCTTGCCCGCAAAAATTTAACCACCTCCTTGCAAGCCATTTCACAAGTGGGACAGGCTGAA
>JARROD010000293.1:0-9745 GCA_037384225.1 Exilibacterium sp. | reverse complement strand
AAGACAGCAAACTTAAAGTAGAACAGTTGCAGGCAAAGTTGGGCGATCGAGAATTAAAAAATGAACCCTAAGGGACGGGCACGGAATAACTTCACATTCTCACTGCCCCCTCATCCCGCTTGGCGCCGTTGCGAAAACTTGACGTAGGCCCGCTGTGCCGGCGTTTTCGCAACGACACCAGGCAGGCACCTCAAACCCCTTTTTATTACTGATAAAGTGGCCGGAAGTAATTTCGTGCACATCCCCGACCCCCGACCCTCGGACCTAACACCGTACTTTACCCTATATACTTAAATCTCAAACGCTTTGGGTATAGTTGCATAAATTTTCGAGCTCAGGACCTTTTAGAGCGGTATTTTCAGGGGCGAGACCCTAAGGCCCTATAAAGAAATAACTTCACATTCTCGCTGCCCCCTCATCCCGCCTGGCGGTGTTGCTTGAGCTCGAAATATCGGCAGGAGCCTTCAGCTAATAGAAAAGCCTTCAGCTAATAGAAAAGCCTTCGCTCAAGCGCCTTGCCAGACGGGCGATGGAACACCGAGAATGTGAAGTTATTTCTTTACAGGCCCTAAGTGGATCATAAAGAAAGTTAGGAAAATTTATGCAACGATGGGGTTCAGATAGGTTGCACTGGAAAGATAAGAATTGTGAGTCATGTTGGTGTTGGTCGGCATGAGATTAGAAAAGATATAACAAAGTCACATTGATATTGCCAAATCTAGCAGGTCTATTGTTATTTATTAGAGTAGCATCACAATTCATAATCAACTAATTTTAAGCGTCAGGAAGTTATGTAGTATTCTCTTTATACCAAGTATTCATTTTGTAAAAGAACCAAGTGTTTGCCTGTTTATCGGTTGCTGGTCGAAGCATTAAATAAAGCGTTGCAGAAAATCAACGCTGTTGTACTACAAATAGAGGATAAACAAAAAAGAGAAGAGTTATAGGAAAAGCACTATTAGATTCTGGTTTTTCGCACCTGAATTCGAAGGGGCTGGTAACGTCTCAATAACTCGTGGTATTTGTGCCTTCGATCCGGACGTCCTCCTGACACTGTGCCTACACGGACTATTGAGACGTTACGGGATTTACTCCCTGACTAAATAAATAATAAAACAAACCGGGAATTGCCAATGAGTTTTGTGATAACCATCAGGTGGCAGGCCTTGATGCTGGCAATAGGATTACTCTGGGTAGTGTTTTCGACTGCTGCTGGCTCCGAGGCAAAACAACTTAACGGATTGAGTTCTTATACTTATCTGGGAAGCGAACAGTTTATCGCTGCACTCTATTATGAGAAAAAAGACACCCACCCCAGGCAGTTGTTGCTCGCCGATACGGCTGCTGCAATGGAGTTGCGCGTAACGGTGAAAAAACTGCGACGGCGTAATTTTTTCCGACTCTGGGCCGAAGGTATGGTGGTTAACGGTGACCTGGAGGAAATAACCTTACAAGAAAAAAACCTCCATACTTTTAAGAGTTTTTTCAAAGGTAGCCTGTTATACGGTGATCAATTGATATTGTCGTATACACCCGGGAATGGCATGCAGGTAAAATTAAATGATGTGGTTCTTGGAAATATAAATTCGGGTGTTTTCTTTAGACTGTTGCTTAGTGCCTGGATAGGGAAGGTTCCTTTGTCATCCGTTTTTAGAAATGAGCTGATGCACCCTGAAAAGATAAGTAAATCTTTACAACAGCGTTTTGACAAGTTGCTTCCTAACACTGATCGAGTCGCCGAAATTTCCCACTGGATACCACTTGCACCAGTTTCGGAAACAAAAACGTCAATACCGGATGCTAGGTAGTAGAGTATAACGCCTGTCCAAATGTCGAACGAATGCCGGTAGTTAACAAAAAGTTTAAAACAGTTGATAAAGCGCCAGAGAATAAGGCGGAAGCTCCATGGAAGCAGTCGCTAAAAAGTAATGAAAGTACTGGTATAAGCCCGCCTGATATGAATTCATCCGGCATGACCTCGATAGGTGTCAAGGAAGTTGACCTCTTAGGGCAGTCTTTTGGCGAGCAAAAAGTTTCATCCTATAGCAAAACGATGAATGGTATATCGCTCATGCCATCACTCACGTCAGCTATAAAGAAAAAGGTTAGCAGCGCAATTAGTACTGTAAAGAATATTGGAAAACCTCCGGCCGCCGCCGAAATTCAGCCATATGACAGCGAACTGCTGCGCTTAATTTATAAGTATAAAACGCTGCCACGCGACGCTTTTAAGCACCGGCTGGAAGGGATTGCCCGCGTTTTGGTGACGATAAACCGCCGTGGTGAAATTATGGATCTTGAATTTGAGGAAAAGTCTCAATACAAAAAACTGAATGATCAGGCTTTGGACGCCGTAGTTCGTGCCTCGCCTTTTCCACCTGTCCCGGATTATATCGAAGGTGAGGGGTACACCTTCTCAGTAATTATGGAATACAAGTTACCTTATTGAATAAAGAAGGAATAACAGATTATATCAAGACAACGCGCAACCATACTGCATGGCTGGCTCCATGTGAAGGCGTTTGGGAGCATAAATGGGAGAATACGATATGAATACCAAAAGCCTTAAAATTAATGCCCTTGTCGGAGTGCTGGTCCTGGCGGGTTCATCGGCAATGGCGGCAGACATTTCATTAAACGGATTTGCTTCATTCTACGGTGGCAAGGCTGTTTATCAAAATAAATTGAAGGGCGGCATTAAGACGTCCTATTTGGCGGACCCCTTCAATGCGACCAGCAACGGCTTTCTTAACGAGCAAGCGCGCTACGGCGATGATCTAACGTTTCGGCCGGACACTAGTTACAGTCTGCAGCTCAACGCCAATCTGGGCGCTGGCCTCAAGGCCGTCGCCCAGGTGATGGGGCAGGGGAGCAATGATTTTGAAACAGAAATCGAATGGGCCTATCTGACGTACGAGTTGACGGATAATTTAACCATTCAGGCTGGGCGTCAGCGAACTCCGCTGTTTTTCTATTCTGATTTTGTGGATGTCGGTTACGCTTATCACTGGATTCGCCCGCCTGCGGAAGTCTATGGAATACCTCTGCATACCTATGAAGGCGCTTCGCTCACCTATACCAGCAGCCTTGGTTCGCTCAACACCCAGGCGCGAATCTACGGAGGGAGCGGGACTTCGAAAAGGTCAAGTGTCGGTGATTTTAACGCAAATTCCGTCTATGGTGTGAGTTATCTCGCCAGAAATGAATGGATACAGATAAGGTTGTCGGCTCTCAAAGGTGATTTTTACAATGGGAAAAGTTAAGGACGATTACCTGGACTTGTTTCAGGGGCTGAGTCAGACAGATGGGAACAGGACGTTTATGGTAAGCGGTGGCTACGAAATAGAAGACTTCACCCCCCATATTACCTTTGCCAGATCTTCTGTCAGCTATACGGGAGATGTCGCCACAGTGCTTGAGGGGCTCGATGAAGTGGTGGAGACAACGACCGTGGGATTGCGCTGGGATTTTCACCCTTCGGCCGCTTTTAAAGTAGAATATTCCTACAGCGCTGATGAATCAGATAAAGGGTTGATAGATTTAATTGGTAGAACCAATGATGTGGACGTAGTTGCCTTCGGTTTTGATGTCATTTTTTAATTAAGAGAGCGCTTGAATATGAACTCAACAATTTGCACAAAGTTTATAGCCACAGTATTGCTATTCTTAACGCTATCGGCGGCGGTTAATACTCATACCTGGGCACAGGTGGTTGTCGTCGTCCACCCGGACAATCACAACAAATTAGACCGCCGGGAGATTTCCCGTATTTTTCTCGGTCAGCAGAAAACATTTCGCGATGGCTCCAGAGCGGTTCCTATCGAGCAGGATGAAAACTCACAGGTGCATCGGGCTTTTATATCATCGGTATTGAAATTGAATCACAAAAAAGTCAATACCTATTGGGCCAAACAACTGTTCAGCGGCAAGGGGACACCGCCGGAAACCGTGATGGGCAATGATAAAATGAAACATATGATCAGCAGAAATCCCTCAATGATCGGCTATATTGATGCAACGACAGTGGACGACAGCGTTAGAGTTATTTATCCCTTCTAATGACTTGAACAAGGCCCGGTGTGAACCGGGCCAAGCCACCTTGAAGTGATATTTTCATTCGCTCTCGCGGCAGTGCGATAAGGATATGTGCTATTCACTACCTCCCTGCACTCTGGTAAGCTCGTAAATTCGTTTTTTTGACTCATTAGAATCCAACTATATTCAGGAAACATTATGAAGACGGCTTACCTTTTTCCAGGGCAGGGGTCACAATTTAGGGGTATGGGCGAAGAACTTTTCAAAAAATTTTCACACATCATCCAGCAAGCCGACGCGCAGCTCGGTTACTCCATCGAAGAACTGTGTCTCAAAGATCCTCAACGCCAGCTAAACAAAACGCAATTCACACAACCTGCCCTCTATACCATTAACGTATTGAGCTACCTCGATAAGCTCGATCAAAATGGGCGGGAACCAGACTATGTCGCTGGACATAGTCTGGGAGAATACAGCGCACTTTTTGCCGCCGGCGCATTTGATTACCTGACCGGGCTTAAACTGGTACAGAAAAGAGGCGCGTTGATGAGTGAGGCGCCGAAAGGCGCTATGGCCGCGATTCTCGATATCGACCAGGCCGATGTAAAGACTATTATTGACAATTCCGCGTATAAAAAAATCGACATAGCCAATATCAATTCACGCAAACAGTGCATTATTTCAGGGCTCTATGATGATATATTCGCCATCGAAAAGGACTTTATTAAGGCCGGAGCCAACTTTATTCCCCTCAACGTCAGTGCCGCTTTCCACTCCCGTTATATGCAGAGTGTACGGGATGAATTTGCCGGATTTTTATCCGGTTTTCAGCTGCAGCCGCTAAAAATACCGGTAGTTGCCAATTTTACCGCCCGTCTCTATCCCACAAAAAATTACGCCGACTACCTGAACCAACAAATATCAAACCCGGTGCGTTGGTATGAATCCATCTCGTGGTTACTGCAGAAAGAGCCGGGTATCCTGCTGGAGGAAATCGGGCCCGGGGAAGTGCTGACCAAAATGGTGAACTTTATCAGGGAGTCGCCCCTTGAACTTGAACCGGACATTGAACCGGAATTGGAACAGGCGCCACAGGCTGTGGAAGAGGAGGCTGCGCACCGGGGCAGGGTGCAACCGGCCCGCGGTAAACAACTCATTTTTATGTTTGTTGGGCAGGGGGCGCAATATTATCAAATGGGGCGGGAACTCTACCAGAACAACCCGGTTTTTCGCGGGCATATGGACAACTGCAGCGATCTTCTCAAACCGGTGTTGGGGGCGGCTTTGAATGACATTATTTACGATGAAAGCAAAAAGTCCAAAGAGTTTGACGAGCTATTGTTCACTCACCCCGCGCTGTTTAGCTTTGGCTACAGCCTGGCGCGGATGCTTATGGAAGAGGGCTATAGCCCCGCTGGTGTATTGGGGCACAGTCTGGGGGAGTACGTGGCCGCGGTGATCGCGGGCGTTCTGACCCTGGAGGATGGATTGGCACTGGTGGCAAAGCAGGCACGGATAATAACGAACACGTGTAGGGCGGGGGGGCTGATCAGTGTACTGGATTCTCCGGACCTGTTTGAGCAGCGCCCGGAATTGTTCAGCGGCGCGGCAATGGCGGGATTAAACTATTCACAATCTTTTTTTCTGAGCGGTTTGCGGGAGAATCTCAACGAGGTCAAAGTCGCGCTTGAACGCGAATCCATCTTTGCGGTTGAACTTCCGGTTCGCTACGGTTTTCATTCGGAGGCGATAGACCCGGGGGCGGATGAATTTAAGCAGTATGCGGCAACGGTTACTGCTTCCGAGCCTGAAATTCCTTTGTATTCGGCGGTTCTGGGTAAGGCTGTTGGGCGTGATGTGCTCGAAAATCCGCGGGAGTATCTATGGAGTGTGGTTAGAAACAGGATTAATTTTCAGGACCTGTTTGATTCGACGTTTACTTCACCCGCGGATTATGTGTTCGTTGACTTGAGTCCCACTGCTACATTATCAGGGTTTCTTAAGTACGGCTTTGGCGACAGGTATCAACATTATTATGCTGTTAATCAGTTTGGCAAGAATATAGACTCCATCGGCAGCCTGGTGAATTCACTCAAGCAAATCTACCCGCTCGTAGCATAAATTTATGCTACGAGCGGGTCTATACCCAAAGTGTTTGAGATTTAGGTGTGCAGAGTGCGTCAATTTTTGTTCCCCCTTCTTTAATAGCAGGGGGCGCGACGACGCTGCATGGCAGACCTCATGTGAGGGCGCTAGCGCCGCGAATGCCTGGAGCGGCTGGACGGAGCAACGCGGCCAGGGACAAAAAGGGGCGTGCTCTGTGCACCTAAATCTCAAACGCTTTGGGTATAATCAATGAATGCGTGCACGCCATTTACGAATCCAACGCCTTTTTGCACTTGCTTAATTGACTCTCCAGATACTGTCTGTGTTCCGGGTTCGTATTTTTCTCCTCGCTCAATATTTTTTCATAAAGCTCGGCCGCCGCCTCCACCCGTTCGGATTGAAAATAAATATCCGCCTGGAGCATATCAGTGAGCGAAGCCAGTTTTTCAGCCTCCGGTTCTGCCCGCAACTGATCCAGCAGTTCCTGCGCAAGAACAGTAGCTGTCCGTGAAATGCGATTGCTGATCAGCCGTATCATCAGTTGGGACTTGTAACCCTGGGGCAGTTGATCGAACGGGAGCTGTTCGAGAATCTGTTGTTCATAGCCGATGCCGGTGTCATTTTCATTGAGCTTGAAACTGCTCTCAGCCAGAGAGAATAGTTCCTGTACAACCGCCGGCCAGATTTCAAAGGCGGTATATTCGTTAAGGGCGGTAGTGCACACACGGCGCAGTGCCGCCCAATCCTGTTGAATCCGGTAGTATTGTTGGAGATATTTGCAACAGTTATGGAGGCAGGGATCGGGTTGTTCCGCACTCCCCGGTATTTGTTGCTCAAGCCAGTTTCGCCACAGGTCCGCGGCTTGGCTGAATAAAGGCTGCTGCCCCGCTTCGGGTGTCGACAGGGCGCTGCTGGCCAGTCGTAGCCAGGCTACCATGTAGGCGACTTGGCTATCCTGTACGGCGTCGAGGGCGGGCGAGCGCAGCAGTAATTCCAGGCACCACGCGGAGAGTTCCGGCGCCAGCTGATTTTGTTGCAGAAAGGCGCTCAGTTGATTGAGGGTTTCCAGAAACGCTCTGTGTTCACCATTTGACCACAATTGTTCCAGTTGTTGTGCCCAGGTTCGGCGGTTTAGCAGCAGGTGCTGGGAGATGGTTGGGTTAGGGCTGTTGTCGATATGTACAAGCAACCGGCGTAGGGATTCGCAAATAAGCAGGCTGACCTGGAGACTGATTGTTTGACCCTGTTCTGTAAACAAGGCGTCTGCCAACGGGTTGTCGCTCTGACGAATGCGTTGGATAAAACTGAGGCTTCTGGGGTTTAGGATTCTGCCGTGTGGATTGGATTGGACAAAGCCGGCAATTTCGAACGCCGTTATAGCATCTGCGAACTTGTCGGTTTTTTCACCCTCGAACAGTTCGAACAACCTCAGTGCCGGGCCGCTTCTTTCCGGCGCGTCGCAGACCATGGATATCATTTCCAACAGTGTGCCGGGGTGCTCACTGAGGGCGATCAGCCAGCGTTTCCAAATCCGGGGTAGTTGTTGCCACTGCCAGGTGTAAGCTGTTTCTATGGGGTCTTCTTTGGCCTCGACGGTGAAGAAATCCTGCAATTGCGGTAATAGTTTGTCGGCACTTTCCCGGGAAAGCGCCGGGAGCAGGTTTTGAGCCAGCAGGGGGTTACCGCCAAAAAATGTTAGCAGTTCCCTATAGCTGTCACTTTGATCGGCTTCAGTTATTTTGAATTTCCGCAGTGTTTCCGCTCCCAGTACCTGCAGTTCTTGAAGCGGCAGGGGAGGGATCGCCAGTGGTTGGATATCGGCGTTGTTCCCGGGGCTGTTTAAGTTTGGCCCAGAATCTGTCGCGATCACTGGAAGGAAAATTATCCAAAGCGAAAAACGAGGGCAGGTTTTCCAGGTTTTTTAGGGTGTGCTCGGGTTTTGGTGTTTCCGCAGGCGTAGTCTGGGGGGGCTGGTCCTGCAAATTTTTATCGGACTCGTCATTGTCGGCCCTGGCAATAACGGGACCGATCATCTCTAGGATATCGGCTTTAGTGTAGTGGGTATCGCTATAGTTGAAGTAAAAACCGTATTGAAACCGTTGGCCGATAAGGTGCCAGCCCAGCCTGTGAAGCAAACGGGTTTTGCCACTGCCGCTGGGGCCGGTTATAGCGATGGGGTGTTCTCCCGCGTTTGTTATCGGCGGCATTAGCGTCAACAGCTCGGGAAAAATACCGTCGCCGCCGCTATCAAGGTTCGGTGGTAAATAATCGGCGTGAAACCCATACAGGTGTTTTCTGGTTTCGGCGTAACGCTGGGATTCCTGCAGTTCGGTGCGCGGTTGTGGCGCCGCAAACAAATGCAATTCGCCCCCGCGGGAGTAATACCGGAGCAGCGACCAGCACTGGAAGGGCACCGGTGCAGCGTGGAATAACTCCGATTGGGAGTGTCGCTGCAGGCTTTTTCTGGCTTCGACAACCGCCTGGGTGACGGTCATGCCTTTGGCAATACAGTGATACACTTCGTTGAGGCAGGTTTTTGAAGTATGAGGGTCTGTCACCTGGCTCAATCCGATAACCGCGCAGACGCCTCGTTGCAGAGTGGCCGAAGATAATTTAGCAAGTGTTTGTTCAAGAGGTGTCTCGTCAACGGGCGTCAGGCTCCCGGTGTTGGCTGTCGCTTCGACGACCAACAGGGGAATGTCGGCGCGGTTTAGGTGCGCGGCCAGTTCGGAGAAGGGGATTGAAACGTCTTCCATGACTATGCCGGGTTCCCCGGCAACTTCGCTCAAAGGGCCATTGTAGTGCAGAATATGAATAGGATTGTCGAGGTCCAGGATGCGGGCCGCCAGCGCTTCCCAATCGCGCAGGGACCAGATTTCGCAGTCGATGGCACCTTCGTATTGCTGCAACTCGACGGCGGTGGCGAAAGTTTGGCCTTGTGTGGTTGACCCGTTCGGCCAGTGAGCGTTGACATGGAGTATTTTCAGCGGCGATGTTTTGTCCAACTCGTAGTGTTTTTCCGCTTCCAGCTCCGTGTTTCCGGCAGGGTCTGGGGCGTTAAAGAACCTTTCAAATCCTTTGCAGACCGTTGACAGAATATAGGGGGATTCGGGCAGAATCAGCGCTTCCCACTGTTCCAGAAAAAAATCCAGTCGCGACGATTTGATTTGCACCAACAGCTGATCAATGCCGGTCTCTTTGATGATGTCCGAGACCTTCATTAATTCGTGATCTTCACCGAGCAGTTTATCACCCATTTGGTTGCCGAGGCTGATCAACTTGTTGACAACATCTTTATCCCCAGTTTCCCAGGGTGTTTCATTCAGGTAGGCATTGAAATACCAACTCAGGGTTTTGCTAAAGTTGCGGGTGAAGGGCGACGACAAGTATTCAGATGTGAATGAGATATTTTCCTTGTCCGATTCAAAGCTTATTTGAATGTGGCGGTTATCCGGATCTGAATCAATCAGGTCGACAATTTTCAACAACATGGCGAACGCTTTTCCTGTGAAATCTAGGTTTAAAATGACCGTTAATTTCCGCACATATGCGCTTCAAAGGTCAAGCTAAAATAGGCGGGTGAAATAATATATTCGATTTACAA
>JARROD010000292.1:0-4798 GCA_037384225.1 Exilibacterium sp. | reverse complement strand
GAGAGCATTGGGTTGCCAAACTCTGTGAAGCAGGAACCGGAAAGCTCAGCGATGGGTTCGAACCTGCGGTCATTTGACTAGCGGGAATCCTCTCCCTTTAGGGAGAGGAGGATGTCAATTACCCACGACCCGAGGTCGCTGTCGTGGTGGTGCGTCGCTCTGGCGGCGGATAAGGGTGAAGTCCAGTAGCAGGTGCCTACATTCACCCTGTTTGCCCGCACGGCGGGCGCGTATGTTGGTCACCAGCAGGTCCACGGCGGCGCGCGCCATATCGATAATCGGCTGGTGAATGGTAGTGAGTTCCGGCCAGATGGTGGTGGCCAGCGCTGTATCGTCGAAACCGCACACTGTGAGGTCCCCGGGCACGTCCAGGCCGCGCTTGTGAGCCACGGCGACGGTGGCGGCGGCCATGTCGTCATTGCTGGCGAAAATCGCGGTCGGTCTTTGTTCAAGATCGAGTAGCTGTTCGGCTGCATCCAAACCGGAACGGTAGGTGAACAGGCCCCGGGTAACCATCGTTTTAGGTACCGCCAGGTTGAGCTCGCGCATGGCTTCACAATAGCCAGCGTGGCGCCGTTCGCTGGCGATCTGATTGGGGTCGCCGGCGATAAAACCGATCAATTGGTGCCCCATGGAAATAATATGTTTGGTCATGGCATAGGCGGCCTGATAATCATCGATGCTCACCGCCGATACATTGTCGTTGGGGCGACCTGTGGCGACGACAACGGCCGGTATGTCGTCGGTCTGGAGAAACGCCAGCAGCGGTCCTGAATCCGACAGCGGAGGCGGCAACAGGATTCCGTCTATCCCGCTTGAGACCAAACGGCGCGCGGCCTCCTGTGCATCCTGCCCAGGGCTGCACTTTTCCACCACGAACTGGACATGGTTGTGGCTGGCCTGTTCCAGGCCACCGACCAGAAACTCGCTTAGATAGGCGGCGCTGGGGTTGCTGTAGAGCAGCCCGAGGTGGAATTGACTGGCCCCCGCCAGACTGCGCGCGGCCTGGTTGGGCGCGTAACCCAGTGCTTTGATAGCGGTGTTGACCGCCTCTCGGGTGCTGGCGCGGACATTGTTTTCGTCGTTGATAACCCGGGACACGGTCATGGGGGATACCCCGGCACGGCGAGCGACATCGCTGATCGTGGGGGCATCGTTCTGGCGGCGGGGTGATTTCTGTTTCACGGGGCTGCTGATCCTTTATGTATCTGTTTATATTAGCGCAACTGACGCAAGAGTACCTGCACAGGGTGCGGTACCGTTTTGTTATCGATTCGCCTGACCTGACTGCGGCACGAATAGCCGGTGGCCATCAGTTGCGGGATCAGGTCTGAATTGTTGATCAGCGGCGCCCAGGATTGCGCGTAGATCCGTTTCGATGTTTGCACATTCTCCGCCTCGTGACCGTAGGTGCCAGCCATGCCGCAACAGCCTACTGGCAATTGTTTCAATTCCAGACCCAGTGCTGTAAAAATCTTTTGCCAGTCTTGCATCGAAGCGGCAGCGTTGGTTTTTTCCGTACAGTGGCCGAGCATTTTAAACTGACCGGGGGTAAACCGCTGCTGCTGCTGTGCCAGCTGTTGACGCTGCGCCGACAGCCATTCCTGAATCAGCGCCACGTGCGGCGCTCGTTCGCCGAGTAGTTTGCGGTATTCGTCGCGGTAGGTCAGCGTCATTGACGGGTCGATACCGATTAGCGGAATGTCGCTCGCCGCCAGCGTGTTTAGCTGCGCAGCGCTGGTTTCCGCCGCGCTGGAAAACGCGCGCAGAAAACCGTGTACGTGCAGCGGTTTGCCATTGGGGCTGAAAGGGGCCAGCAGTGGCACAAAATCGAGCTTTTGCAGGAGCTTGAGCAGGTCGATAACCAGTTGGGTTTCAAAATAACTGGTAAAGGCGTCCTGAACGATAATGACCGCCCGCGCTTTTTCTGCGTCGTCGAGCTTTTGCAGGGATTCCGGCGTCGCCCAGGCAACGCCCAATTCCTCCGCGGCCCGCTCCAGGGCGATGCCCGTTAGCGTTGGGCTATCCACCATGCCCGCCAGTTTAGCGAACAGCGCCCGCATCGGTCGCGGGCGTATCAGGGCATTGTATAACCCCGGCAACTTGGCGGCGTGCGGTATCATGTATTCGAGGCCGCCGATTAAATAGTCTTTCAGCGGGCGCATATAGCGGCTGTAGTATAGTTCCAGAAATTTGCTGCGAAACTCCGGCACATCGACCTTGATCGGACACTGGCCGGCACAGGACTTACACGCCAGGCAGCCCATCATGGCGTTATGCACCTCATGGGAAAAGTCGTACTCGCCGCGGTGTTTTTTCCAGCTGTTGCTGATTCTGGGCAGCAGCGATTTGAGAAATGCTGTGGCCTTGACTTCGGCGCTGATTTGCAAGGGGTCTATACCGCGTTCGCTCAATTGCTTTAACCATTCGCGGATCAGGGAAGAGCGCCCCTTGGGTGAGTGGATTCGCTCGCGGGTGGCTTTCCAGGATGGGCACATGGCATCGTTTGGGTCCCAGTTAAAACAGGCGCCATTGCCGTTGCAGTGCATGCCTTTGCCGTAATCCTCCCAAACCCGCGCCGGAATCCGGCGGTCCTGCTGCCCGCGGGTGGCCACCGCGTCGATTTTCAGCAGTTCCACGTTGGTTTCCGGCGTGGCGATTTTACCCGGGTTGAGCTGATTGTAGGGATCGAAACTGGCTTTGATGCGCTGTAGTTGAGGGTAGAGGTCCCCAAAAAAAGCCGGTGCATATTCGCTTCTGACCCCTTTGCCATGCTCGCCCCACAGTAGACCATTGTATTTTTGCACCAGTTTTACCACCGCGTCGGTGATTTCCCGGATCAGGGGCTCGTGCTGCGGATCTTTCATATCCAGCGCCGGGCGCACATGCAGTACACCGCAGTCGACATGGCCAAACATACCGTATTGCAGATTTCTGGCGTCCAGAAGCTGGCGGAATTCCAGAATAAAATCGGCCAGATGTTCTGGTGGAACCGCGGTGTCCTCCACAAACGGCACCGGCCGGGCTTCACCTTCTGTGTTACCCAGCAAACCGACGGATTTTTTTCGCATAGCCCAGATTTTGTCGACCTGATCCTTGCCCCAGGCGACGGTGTAACCGATATATTTTTCCCCCGCTGGAGCATCGCCGTTTCTCTCTGTATCGAGTCTGGCTGTATCAAGTCGGGCCGTAAGCCGCTCGACTCTGCGCCTGAGTTCGGCTTCATTGTCGGCGGTAAATTCCACCAGGTTGATGCCCTGGATCACTTTGTCCTCCGGCGGCGGAAAGAACTCGGCCACGCTGTGCCAGACAATATCGTGGCGGGCCAGGTTGAGCACCTTTGAGTCCACCGTTTCGATGGACGCGGGGCCGGCTTTCATGAGTTCCGTGGCGTCGCGCAACGCGGCGTTGAAGTCTTCGTAACTGACGTTCACCAGGGCGTTGAATTTAGGGATTGGCACCAGATTCAGTTTGGCTTCGCTGATAAAACCCAGGGTGCCTTCGCTGCCGCAGAGTACGTTGTTGAGATTGAAGCGGTTGTCGGTATCGCGAATATGGGCGAGGTCGTAGCCGGTCAAACAGCGATTGAGCGGCGGGAAGGTGGCGGCTATCTGCTCGGCGTACTCCTTTTGCAGATTGTCTACCACGCGGTGCACGAGTCCGACACGGTCCTGGCGTTCGCAGGTGGCGGCTAGCTCTTCGTTGCTTATGGCGCTAGAGGTCCATTCACTGCCGTCGAGAAAGACGGTGTGCAGTTCCAGTACATGGTCCCGGGTTTTGCCGTACAGGCAGGACCCCTGGCCGGAGGCGTCGGTATTGATCATACCGCCAATGGTGGCGCGATTACTGGTGGACAGTTCCGGGGCGAAAAACAACCCGTGGGGTCTGAGTGCGGCGTTTAACTGGTCCTTTACCACACCGGCCTGAACCCGCACCCAGCGTTGCTCAACGTTGATTTCCAGTATTCGGTTCATGTGTTTGGATAGATCGACAATCAGGCCGTCGGTGAGGGATTGGCCATTGGTACCGGTGCCGCCGCCGCGTGGGCTTAAGACAATGTCACGAAACTGTTTCATGTGACCTAACTCTGCGATCCGGGTCAGGTCGGTATTGTTTTTCGGGTAGAGCACGCCCTGGGGCAATACCTGGTAGATGGAGTTATCGGTGGCCAGAACAGTGCGATTGGCGTAGTCGGGGTTGAGGTCGCCTTCAAAGCCGCAAGCCTGGAGCGCCTCAATAAAGTTTAAATAGTGGGCCTGTACAGGGGAGGTTTCGCGAATACTGGGTATCATGATTTCACGCGCTGGTTTTGATTGGGGTTGGGCATTTTACCTATTGTTGAAATAGGTACCAAGTCGTGGCGGCAAGACCCTTGTATGTAAAGGGTGGGAGGTCGTTCAATGTTACTTTCCTTTGTTTTGGGGCGAGGTTGGCACAAAGGTGTCGGATCGCGAGAGGTTGGTTAGGCTGTGTTTACAAAACAGTCATTAAAACTAAACTCATGGTATTAGACGTAAACCGAATATTTTCTTCTCGGCGTAGGGCAAGACACGCCGGCAAGTCCCCCCTCCCGGGGCCTGGCCCGCAATCACAGATGGCGGGCGTTCGGCGGCGCCGCAAAGCACTGCTTTGCAAACGGCTTGTCTCACCCATGCAGGCTTGGCGTCGGCATCCTTGTCTCAGACAGTCTGGGCCAACTACCTCCGGACGTCCGCCTGAAATTGTGCCGACGCCGGGTTATTGAGAAGTTATTTGTGAGTTACTTGAGAGTTACTTGAGAGTTACTTGTGTATGTCCC
>JARROD010000291.1:0-6818 GCA_037384225.1 Exilibacterium sp. | reverse complement strand
GCGGAGCGCTATAAAACTTCCGACTTATTGTTGTTTATGATGTATCCCGACCTGGAACAGCGCCTTCGCGGTTACGGTTTGCTGAGTGAGATTATGGCGTTACACACGAGCGTGTAAATTCACGTTACGTTATTGCGAAAACGCGACCAGGCTTGCGGTTTTGCGTCTGCCCCAGGCCAACAGGTCACGCTGACAAAGCCAGCCGCAAAACTTTTCCGCAAAGAGTAATTCTCTGTTGCACGCAGATATTCCGGTTGTAATATGTAAGGCCTGACCCCGTCCCTCGAGTTATAAATTAGCATGAGACATAAAACCATTTTACTGGTTGACGATAACCCTGCTAACCTCAAGCTGGCGATTGACTATCTGCAAGATGAGGGTTTACAGGTGGCTGTAGCACAAAGTAGCGAAGTGGCACTTCAACGCCTTCACCGCACTCACCTGACCAAACCCGACCTCATTTTATTGGATGTGATGATGCCTGGCGTTGACGGTTATGAAACATGCCAAAAAATAAAATTAGATCCGCAATTAAAGAATATTCCTATCATATTCATGAGTTCTTTGTCAGAATCCGCTGATAAGGTTTCTGCCTTCTCCAAGGGTGCGGTAGATTATATAACAAAGCCTGTCAACCCTGAAGAAATGATAGCCAGAATCAAAACGCATCTCGAGCTTTCAGATTTACGTAATCGTCTTGAGCAGAATATTAAGATCAGGACTCAAGAACTGATTGACACCAACACGTCTTTACGCCATGAAATAGAAAGGCGAAAACGCGTTGAGGAACAAGTCAAGTTTATCACCACTCACGATTCGTTAACCAATCTACCCAACCGCATATTGTTTGAGGATCGCCTTAATCAACTCATCATTCAGGCTCAGCGACACAACGAAAAGATAGCATTGATGTTTCTTGATCTGGATCAATTTAAAATGGTAAACGACTCATTAGGGCATAATATTGGGGATATACTGCTCAATGATGTTGCCAGTAGATTGGAGAGCGCAACGCGACATGAAGGTACTGTTGCCAGACTGGGTGGCGATGAGTTTGTAGTTTGCGTCCCCATTCACAAAAGCAATGAAAACATAAAGGTAATTGCCCGAAGATTATCCGAATTTCTGCGAGAACCCTTTAATATCAATAGCGTTAACCTTCATATCACCGCCAGCATTGGCGTTGCGGTTTATCCGAATGACGGCATGGATGCTAACACGCTAATGAGCAATGCTGATGCAGCCATGTATCATGCCAAGCAATCTGGCAGGGCGGAAATTAAATTTTACACTTCCAGTCTAAATGTGCTTGTGCAGGACCATCTCAATTTATCCAATTTGCTAAGAGAAGCAATCAGAAACCGCGAACTGTTCATGGAGTACCAGCCACAGGTTGACCTCAATACCGGCAAAATTATCGGAGCGGAAGCACTGATGCGATGGCGCCAGCACGACGGTACGTTTATTTCTCCGGCGGAATTCATTCCGGTCGCGGAAATCAGCGGTCTGATTAAAGAACTCGGCGAGTGGGGATTACGGCAGAGTTGTGCAGAATTAAAGCGCTGGCATGATGCCGGATATGACGATTTGAGAATGTCGGTAAACATCTCTGTCGCTCAGTTGCATTCGACAGGTTTTGTCGATACGGTGCACAGCATCATCGACGAATTGCAGTTGCAGCCATCCCGACTTGAATTGGAAATTACTGAAAGCCTGCTGATGCAGCGTAGCGAAACCAATTTGCGTATCCTGCGAGAAATTAGTGGGCTTGGTATTCAACTTTCAGTTGACGATTTTGGAACCGGTTATTCCAGCCTCGCTTATTTGCAGGGCTTTCCCGTTAACGCACTTAAGATAGATATTTCCTTTGTCAACTACATTGGTACTGAGCATGGAAATGCCATACCTTCAGCTATAATTGCAATGGCCCATAGTTTGCGCTTGAACGTGGTGGCAGAGGGAATAGAATCACGTGTTCAAGAGACATTTCTGAAGTCACAAGGTTGTAGCGTTATAAAACTTCCGACTTATTGTTGTTTATGATGTATCCCGACCTGGAACAGCGCCTTCGCGGTTACGGTTTGCTGAGTGAGATTATGGCGTTACACACGAGCGCGTAAATTCACATTTGCGAAGGACCGTGCACGACCCTTATTTATTTCGACAGAAAACCAATCCCCCGCTCCAACCCTTCCAGCGTCAAGGGGTACATATGGTTTTCAACCAGTTCCCGGGTCATTCCGATAGTCTGGGTATGATTCCAGTAGTGTTCCGGTGTCGGGTTGAGCCAGATTACCTTATCGAAGGCTTGCATCAAACGCTGCATCCATAGATAGCCGGGCTCTTCGTTCATATGCTCGACACTACCGTATTGACTGGCAATTTCGTAGGGGGCCATGGACGCATCGCCGATAAAAATGACCTTGTAATCGCGGCTGTAGGTGTGTAGCAGGTCGAGTGTCGAGGTAGTTTCGGTAAGGCGGCGAAAATTATCTTTCCACACCTGTTCGTAAATAAAATTGTGAAAGTAAAAATATTCCAGGTGTTTGAATTCAGTACGACAGGCAGAAAACAATTCCTCGCAAATCTGCACATAGGGGTCCATGGAGCCGCCAACGTCGAAAAATAAAAGCACTTTAACCGCGTTGTGGCGCTCCGGCACCATCTTGAGATCCAGCAACCCGGCATTGTGCGCTGTTGAGCGAATGGTATCGTCCAGGTCCAGTTCCTCGGCGGCTCCGGTGCGGGCAAATTTGCGCAGCTTGCGCAGCGCCACTTTAATATTGCGCGTGCCCAGCTCGATACTGTCGTCAAGGTTCTTGAAATTGCGTTTTTCCCAGACTTTTACCGCTTTTTTATTACGGCTTTCACCACCGATGCGAATCCCTTCCGGGTGATAGCCGCTGTTGCCAAAAGGCGAGGTACCGCCGGTACCCACCCATTTGTTACCGCCCTGGTGGCGCTTTTTTTGCTCTTCCAGTCGTTTTTTAAATTCATCGATCAGCTTTTCCAAACCGCCTAGCGACTCGATCTGCGCTTTTTCCTCCTCGGACAGATTTTTCATAAACTCCGAGCGCAGCCAGTCGTCGGGAATCAGCGTTTCGATAACATCATCCAGATTTTCCAGGTCTTTAAAATAAGCGCCGAAGGCACGGTCGAACTTGTCGAAATATTTTTCATCCTTAATCAGGCAGGTACGTGCCAGCAGGTAAAACTCATCGACACGGCCAAAGGCGAGTTGCCGTTTCAAAGCTTCAAACAGCACCAGCAGTTCTTTGAGGGTTACCGGTATGCCGGCGCTGCGCAGGGTTTGAAAAAAATTTATCAGCATAATTTACTTTCCACGCCCTTCACGGCGCACCATAAAAGCCAACCGTTCCAGCATGTGCACGTCCTGTTCGTTCTTTAACAGGGCGCCGTACAACGGCGGTATGGCTTTGCTGGTATCGCGGTTTTTCAACACCTCGTCGGGAATATCATCCGCCAGTAGCAGTTTCAACCAGTCAATGAGTTCCGAAGTCGAGGGTTTTTTCTTTAACCCCGGAACCTTGCGCACATCGAAAAATATATCCAGGGCCTGGTTGACCAGGTCGCGTTTGATAGTGGGGTGGTGTACGGCAATGATTTCGCGCATAGTATCGCGATCGGGGAAACTGATGTAATGGAAAAAACAGCGGCGCAAAAACGCGTCTGGCAATTCTTTTTCGTTGTTGGAGGTGATAATGACGACTGGACGCTGCCTGGCTTTGATGGTTTCGCCGGTTTCGTAGACGAAAAACTCCATTTTGTCGATTTCGACCAGGAGGTCATTGGGAAATTCTATATCGGCCTTGTCAATTTCATCGATCAGAAGCACCACCTGTTGTTGCGCTTCGAACGCCTCCCAGAGTTTGCCTTTGCGTATATAGTTGCCGATATCGTGTACCCTATCGTCGCCCAGTTGGGAGTCACGCAATCGGGATACGGCGTCGTATTCATAGAGTCCCTGCTGGGCTTTGGTGGTGGATTTGATATGCCATTGAATCAGGCGCAGCCCCAGGGATTTTGCCACCTCTTCGGCCAACATGGTTTTGCCGGTTCCGGGTTCGCCCTTAACCAGCAGTGGGCGCTGCAGCGTCACCGCGGCGTTGACCGCCATACTCAGGTCACTCGTGGCGACGTAGTCTGGAGTACCTTCAAACTTCATGCACTGTCCTCTTCAAATTTTTTCTAATCAACTTTACCTGTTTTTATAACAGACTTAACGCCTGAGGTCTTCCTCCTCATCGTCAAAATCTCCACTATCGAATTCATCCAGTGAGAAACCGCTGTCCTCTTCGGCGTCATCATCAACCTCTTCTTCCCGCTCCAGATCACTCACCGAGACACCCTCCGGTATTTCGATATCGGAATCGGAAGCCAGATCCAGATCATCCTCCAACAAACTCGCGGCGAGGTCTTCGTCAGTGGCCCCGGGCTTTTTCCCGCTCGCCTGGTCGCCAGATGGCGGATCGATCTCTGCCATAGTCGCGACTTTCGGCGTGGGCTCAGAAGGCTCAGAGGTCTCTGACTCGGTCACAACAGTGTCTACGGAATCCTCCAGTTGTTTCAGACTGTCCCCGCCTTTACCTCCCATAATCATGCGATAGGCTACGAATGCCAGAGCCAGGATTAGCAGGTTGCCCACGCCCAGCCCCAGATAGAGCGGCCACTGCGACGACTCTGTACCTGAATCGGGAGCCTGCGTCTCGGGTTCAGGCTCGAGTTTAGCCACTGGTTCGGGCTCAGGCTTAGGTTCGGGCTCAGACTCGGGTTCGGTGTTAAAAGGATCCTCGGCATCGGGCACACGAAACTGCAGCGTGTCCGGGTTGTATTCGAAGTCCCGGCCCTGTTTATCCTTGCCTGTGATCCGCAATCCAAGGGTATATTCCCCCTCCAGAGAGGGGGTCAATTTTAGACGCCAGTTGTCAACCTCTGTCAGGCTCAGTGGTTTGACTGAACGGTCCCCGTCGGGATCCCTGATTCGGGCCACCACGTGAGTGGCGCCCCGATCTACCGTCTGACTATAGGCGTTAACCGTAACCACATAGGAGGTGACACCGGCAAGAATATCCTTTTTCAATTCGATGCCAAAGGGCTCGCGTACGGAAACGGTATGGGAAAACTCACGTTTAAAACTCTTGCCGTCCACCAGCACCTTCAAGTCGTAGTAGCCTTCTTCGTCAAACATAGAGAATGTTGTGCTGAAAACGCCGTTAGACGGCGGCGGCTCTGCCGAGAGAGACCGCCGCCAACTGGCCGCCGGTTCTCGGCGTGAAAGTGTTGCCTCTATATCCAGGAGTTTGAGAAACTCCTCCCGGTCGATGGTTTTACCGTCTTCCTGGAACAGTAGGGACAGCGGCAGAATATCCCCCTTATAGATATTGTTCTTAAGCGGTTTAACCACCAAGTTGAGATTACTGACAACTGTGACCCGACTGTCGGGGTCCATGGCGGCGAGCACGCGCCATTCCCCCTCCAGGGGTCCCTGAACCGTGATCAGATCGTAGTCATCGGAACGATACCAGCTGACATCGCTCTGCTCCTTGCTGAAGCTGTACTCATGTCGATCCGGCCCCACCAGGCGGGTGTGATTACTGCCCGGTTTGCGGAAAATCAAGGCGGTAAACTCTTCGATGCTGGAATCCACAACAAAGCGGTTTTCCTGCAGCGGCACCTGCTCGGCGGGCGCTGCCCGATCGAGAGCCTTGAGAAATATTTTTAGCAGGTCGTCGGCGGTCTTGGCCACCGCCGCGACCCCGTCGGTGGCCAACGCCATTCGGTTGAGCAGCTGAATATCGGCATTGTCCGAAAGCGCAATCGTGTGAATGGTGTAGCCGGCCTGTTTGAATCGCGGCAATATCTCATCTACGATACGACGCCACTCCGCCTGGTTTTCCTCGTTGTTGCGGGAAATATCCACCATACCGTCAGTCAGCAGTACCAGGCTGGTGCGGTACTTGTCATTGGGGCGGTCGAGATCGTACCCGGCTTTTTCCAAGGCTTCACCGATATTGGTAAACAAACCCAGGGAATTGATTTGGGTGGCTTTTTGAGTGGCGTCTCGGCGCCATTTTTCAGTGACTTCCCGGTGCGGCACCAACATATTAATGTAGCGGCCGAAGCTCCAGACCCCCGCTTTACTCTTGTCCGGCAATAACTGAACCAATAATTCCAGTGCCGGCCGGCGCAGATTGTTGGGGTCGTTTTGTTTCATACTGCCGGAGACATCGATTACAACCCTTACGTCGGGGGCCCGTAGCGGATCGGTCAGTATAGTGTCCGGCTGCGGCTGCGCCAGCGCCTCAGCCGCCAGAACAATAACCATCGCGCTCACGAACAATCGGATTGTGTGCATAATTTTTTGCGGAACCCCAAGCAGTGGAAAATATATCCAAAGTCTCAAACGCTTTGGGTATATTACCCCTAGTTATAGCAGCTATTGGAGTATTGGCAATTTATCGTTAGCTTGCGGCAGAGCCTGCCCCGCGAAGCGCTTTGGGCATCCCTGCCGCAAACGGTCTCTGGAGGGACTTCGCCTCCTCGGACCTGACAATGGACGAAACGATGAACAACGCCGTTATTTAATTCTGTCTGCGGGATCGGCGACAATTATTTCCACCCCTCGGGCATTTTCAGGGGTGGAAAACGTATCTTGAGGGTCGTTGTTCGGGGTTTGCAGTTTTTTCTGTTTATGTATTGTTTTCGTTTGAGCCAGACCGGTTTTATTCAATCCGGGCGGAGTGGACTTGCGAGTTTGACTCTGCACGGGCTGGAACGGTCTGGCCTGCGCCGGGTTC
>JARROD010000290.1:0-4891 GCA_037384225.1 Exilibacterium sp. | reverse complement strand
CAGCCACTGCCGGAATCTCACACGGGAGAGCATCTCCCGCAAATGTCCACCTACAGCGGCTCCTCACAAAGCCGGAACACCAGCGTCCCGCAACCCATCAATTACGGCGGAAGAGCCTCGGGGTACAACGGCGTCTCACAAAGCCGGACCACCAACGTCTCGCAACCCATCAGTGGCGGCGGTACGTACAGCGGCACCACACAAAGCCGGCGCACCAGAGTTCCGCAAATCGAGTCCAGCAGCACCTTACGAAACGGCAGGACCACAGGGTCCGGTAGCGGAGCCTTACAACGGGCCGAACCTAAAGGCCGCGTTCTTAATGCTATGCATAATTTTGTACATTGCGAACGCCGTGGGCGAAACTATGATAGTCTGCGTGAAGCTGCAAATAACCGTGGTTGGGACTCAAGCAAAACATGGCATTTTAAGCCTGCCGGCGAGGCGCTAAGTGACCTTGGCCTAGATGTAGACTACCACGATTCGCAGCCTGATAGTTGGAGTAAGTTTCCGGACAAAGCAATAGTAGGGGTAAAAGAGGATGGGCAGGCCCGTGCAGTATATTTGAATGGAGATTACATATACGATGGCAATGCTTTAGAGCCTCATCATCGTAATGCGTACGCGATTTCGGATGAAAGCTCATTTCTCGAGATTAAGTCAAAAAGATAGATGCCGTACTCACAGTAAATGTCCCCCTTAGGGCCCGCGAAGAAAAAGCTGACGCGGCTCAGACGCTTTGTCATGATCCAGTAACCATTGTGGTCATACACCAGAACGCGGATCATGGTCCGTGCTTTATTGATAAAAACAAACAGGGGCGCGATGACGCTGCATGGCAGGCCCCATGTGAGGAAGAGCAACACAGCCAGGGATAAAAAAGGGGCGTGCTCTGGAGAGGGTATAGGAAGCATAAAGCACCTTTTTGCCCAATAAGTTGCCTTCTCTTACCCCGAAACCCCAGAGCTCGTTTAGCGCTTAAGCCCCAATTTTCATTGTCGCCCCACCCTGAAACGATCCAGTGCGACGGCACTGGCGATGAAAAAAATCGCCGAGGGCAATGTCGAGGGCAAACAAATGTTGCAAGGAATTGAAAAATCCATGGCTAACAGTCAGGACTACCTCGCTAAAACCGCCAATATCTGTGTACAGATATTGGCTGATTTTAAAACGCTGCTGTAGGCCACAATCAGTTTGCGTTTATCAAATTGACCAAGGATTTCTGAATTTGTGCGGGCTGACCGAAGTGGGTAAGCCGCTTTATTTCCTTGCCATCTTTAAACACAATCAGTGTTGGGTAATGATTGACCTGAAATTTTCGTGCAGTTTCATTGTGAGCATCCATACTGAGTGGATATTGCACACTGTGGCTCGCGCGAAATTTTTTCAGATCCTCAGGACTGCTCCACAGATGCGTGGCATAACCCTGCCAGTTGGCGTCCGGTAATTGTTGGTAAAGCTCTTTGACCAACGCATCGGCGTGACGGCAGTTGCTTGCCATGGCTGGTTCGATATCCACGAAATAGCTATCGCACCAGGTTGCAGTAAAGTAGCGCAAAACCAGCCCCTTGGGCAGGTCGGGACGGCTGACATTGGGACTGACCTGAGCTGCAGCGGAGCTGTCAGCCACCAGGCTGTGGTGAGCCAATTGGTCCAGTTTGCGATGCAGGGTCGCATCTGCGTGATAGGTGGTGTACACCACTTTTCCTTGAGCATTGATAAGCACGTGAAAGGGTGAGCCCACAAACTGAAAATTGCTGGCTAGGCTGCCGTTGTGATCGAGCACAATGGGCAGCGTCAGGTGATACTTGTCTTTGATCGCCTGCAGGGTTTTGGGTGTTTCGTTGATATTTAAGTTAACCGCATAAATAGCCAGAGCATCCCGGTACTGGTTGTATACCGCTTCCAGATCAGGCATTTGCTCGCGGCAATCCAGGCACCAACTGGCCCAGAATTTTAAATAGATTGGGCGCTTGCCCAGATCCTGTTGCAGAATCACGGGCGAGCCTTGAAATGTCTGATAGAACTTATCCAGTGCTAAAGACTTGGCCTGGGCGCTACTGACCAGCAATCCCGCCCAGCTAAGCGCAACCAGCGTAAAAAGCGTTTTAAACATCTTCAGTTTCCTTATGGTGAATTAACATTCATTGGGTCGCCCCTGCAAGGCGAATCATTCATCGTCGTTGATCGCTTATTTAGAATGACTAAACTGTGTGCCTCTCGTCTTGTTTGCTCATCAATTGATTCGTTTTTTGTCACAACAGAAGCAATTAAATGAGAGTTATCAGGCCTTAATCTCGGGTAAAAAATGAAAGCCGACGGCAATGCGATTCCAGCCGTTAATGGCAACAACCGCCGCGCTTAAATTAACAATTTCTTCCCGGCTGAAATGCTGGTTCAGTGCGGTGAAGTCCTCGTCTTCCAAGCCTGCGTCGGCCACGCGGGTGAGTTTTTCAGTCCAACTGAGCGCAGCGCGTTCGCGCTCGCTAAAAACCGGTACCTCGCGCCAGGCGGGCAGAACATCCAGGCGGACCTGGCGCTCGCCATCGGCGCGGGCTTCTTCTGTGTGCATATGCTGACAAAAGGCACAACCGTTAATCTGTGAGGCGCGCAGTTTGATCAAATGTATTAGTGAAGGCTCTAATGCTGCCGCTGCTGCTTCACCCAACCCGCGTAAAGCGGAAACCAACGCTGGTTGTGCTTGATAAACCTGGGGGCGGGGAATTCGTTCTTGCATTATAATTGGCTCCTGGAGTTGTTGAATGAGCCTCTAGCTTGAGCGATTACACATCCTTGGTATTGTATTTTTGCGACATCTTGCGTGCGCGATACTGGCCTGGGGTTTGTTGAGTTACCTTGTGAAATTGACGAATAAAATGTGCTTGATCGTAAAAACCAGTCATCAACGAAACATCAGTCAGGCTCATCTGGGGTGCGCGACTGATCAGTTGGCGCGCCTGCTTAATGCGATGGAGCAGATGTAACTGTTTGGGTGATAATCCCACTTCCAGTTGAAATCGTCGTTCCAACTGGCGACGGCTGAGTGCGGCCCGCTCACTTAACTGGGCGATATCTGCCGTATCGCGCTGGAGCAGGGGCAGGAGTCGCTGAATAATGCCCTGGCGTGCCTGCTGTTGATTGGCGGCGTCGAGCAACCATTTATCCAGGAGTGTGATTTGTTGTTGAACCTGGAATGTGGTGCGCAGTTGATCCTGTAAATGGACGTAGCTGCTGCCGAGTAGGTCCAGGTCAAACTCCTTGCCCGTCATGCTACCCAGGTCCAATCCTAAAAGCTGAAACGCACCGCCGGGATGAAAACGAATACCCAGGCAATGAAAACTGTTGCGAAAATTTATTTGATTGATCTGTTGCTGAGCATTAAATGCCCCGGATCGTGCCGGTATGTCAGTGGTTGTGACGGGTAGGTCAAATGTGAGGCTGGTGCCGCCATCGGGGTAGAGATTTTCGTGAAGTCCGCCTTCAGGCAATTGCACGCGGTACACCCGCCAATAGCACTGGATCCAAGGGCGCAGGGCTGGGGCGGGAGCAAAGCGCATAAACCCGAGGTGTGCTAATTGAGCAATGGAGTGATCGCTGCTGTCGGGCAAAATTACCGGGTACATAAACGTCGCTGATAAAAAATGTTTAATCGTCTCCAGGCTTAAAGACACTGCGCAGCCAGTTAATCCAAGAGTTGTTGCCAAGCATGAGTTTGTCAAGTTGGTCCTGATTATAGAAATAATGCTCGGCGTTCTGAAATAACAATTCGCGCTTTAACATGCGCCTTTGGTTATTAAGCTGTTTGATAACCCGCGCGGGGTTGCCGGGGTATAGGAAGTATAATGCACCTTTTAGCCTCCTCTTACCCCGAAACCCCAGAGCTCGTTTAGCGCTTAAGCCCCAATTTTCATTGTCGCCCCACCCTGAAACGATCTTTTTTTGCTCAGTCTGATCAAAAAACGCCTGATGAATACTTCGCTCGATGTGGGCCGCCCCACCGGCCCGCTGTAAAAGCTGGCTGTGTATGTGCTTATGAGTATCTGAAATCGTCAGTCAAATAGACGAGTCTGTGAAGGATCGAACAGACTGGAGACTTGAGGTGGCACTCCTCGGGACTCTTGTCGAGCCAGTCCGTGATGCGCTTCGGCCATCACACCGGCATGAAGGGAGAAGCCGGCGTGGTTGGCCACTCGGCTGTTGGTGTCGATCTGATTCTCTCGCGCCGCTAAGGTTTGTAGGGTAAAGACCTTGCGCCCCTGCTGAGGACCCGTAGCGAATGGTTGTCGAGGTGGCCGAATTCCAATGTCGGTTGAGCGTCAGGCAAGCTCCAGATGTCAGGCCGGGAACCGGAGTGGAAAAACTTCCACTCAGTTGAAAAACGAACTCTGTGAATAGGTCCATCATGTGCGTGCGTATTCATTAAACAATCGAGACAGATGAGTAAAATTCTGAAAAACACAGCTTTAACTTCTTTGAACAAATGGGCTGGGATCTTGTGTATTGGGTTGGCAGCTTCCACGGATACCCAAGCCGGACAAAAGGTATCTATCCCCGTAACATTCGACTGCAACAGCTTTCATGGCAGTATTGGCACGGCGAGAAACTCCAATGACGACGTTCAATATATCGGTTGTTCGGATTTTGGAGTGTACATGGTTTGTGAGGCGGCAGATTTTCTGGGCAGCACGGCTTCCTGCATAACACTGGATCCTGCAACCATGGCTCAAGCAACAAACGAAGGAAGCCTGAATATCGAAACTCATAGTTTATCTCTCAATATACCCAAAGCGTTTGAGATTTAGGTGTGCAGAGTGCGTCAATTTTTGTTCCCCCTTCTTTTAATAGCAGGGGGCGCGACGACGCTGCATGGCAGGCCCCATGTGAGGGCGCTAGC
>JARROD010000289.1:0-4894 GCA_037384225.1 Exilibacterium sp. | reverse complement strand
TTTTCAGGGCCGTGCTCAATTTTTCTAATCCTCACATAGGGATAGCTATGCTCCGGTTAGAAAAATCTGCGCGTGTCCCTGAAAATACCGCTCTAAAAGGTCCTGAACTCGAAAATTTATGCAAAGATAGGATTAACTCACGCTGCGTTTGTCACCGGATAATAAATCCTTAACAATACCGTTAATTTTTTTCGAGGCTTCCGCGCCGCTCAGCCCTTCGACATCCTTTTGCAGACTGACCAGCCTGGCGGCCGTATCGGCATTGAGTTGTGTGCGCTGCTCCGAGGCTTTGACCTGCTGCAACGCCCGCTGCTTTTCCTGATTGTCGCTGCCACTGCCTTTGACCAGGGTTTCCATAGACTCGACCAGGCGCTGTAACATACGGTAGACGACGCTGGCGGAAAAGCCCCCGAGCATGGCCAGCGACGGTTTGCCGAAACTCTTCATGGTGCCCTCATCAAACAGGCTGCTGGGCAGGAGTTCGACAATAATGATACCGGAGATCAAGCCCAGTATGATGCGGGACCAGTAACTGGAATCGTGGCGCGGATCGTAGGTGGTTTTAGCAATAAAGTCATTGGCCTTAAACACCGCTGAAAAGGAGGCGCCCAAGCCCGCCGCGCAAAGGAGAAACACCTGGTTCATAAACAGTTGATGGTTGCTGGAACTCAATAGTCCGAGGTTGATGTTTTCAACATTGACCTCCGGATCCAGCGAAACCATTAGCAACAGTAGCAAGAACCCGATCGCCGCGGCGGAGAGTCGCCTGATCAAGGGAACCGGCCCCAGAAAATACAAGAACGGGTGGTTACGGCGTTGTTCATCCAGCAATACAATTGTTCTCGGAGTGGCGGGATAAACCGCTTTTGCCAGGGTTTGATGGATGCCGGCGAGTTCTTTCATCGCCTCGTCCGGGAGGCCGGCGGCTTTATCCATTGCCGCCAGCTTATTGAAGCTGCCGATCGTGCTCGGTTCCACTTCGATCCCGTTGGACAGCCCATAGCCGGCCATGGCTTCGCATTCAGTTAACAGCTGCACGCGCAGATGTGTGCTGTGACCTGCCGCGAATGGCGCTATTTCAACGGGGGTGGCCTCTGCGCTTTTGAGTGCCTTTTCATGTGTGGTCATCCGCTTGCCCTTTGCTGAACCAATGTTCGGTTTATGTCATTAAATTTAACGATTATAGTGAAAGCAGTGGGGGGTATAGGCTGAAATGCCACTAGAAATGCCACTATTGGGGGAATTTTGGCAGCATAGTGTAAGAGATGGTTGATAATCGGTGCTTAGATTAGGCACCTTACTTAATTTCGTAATGGCCTTGCCATCGCTTCTCTTTTTGGTTGTTTAGAAAGAAACTTGTCACTATTGTTAATGAGGCGAATGTCAAATGTAAGGTCTGACCCCATTTTCTTGGCGCTTCGGCTGGTACCCTTGACTCTCGACCAATCGCAACAGAGATACGTCACTTTTTATTTTGTCCACCTGTTCAGATGGAATACGCGCCATTACCACTTAAGTCCCGTCAAGATTCCTATTGACTCTTTTTAGGATCTATTTTTATACTTATAAGGAGCTATCGTCAAGCCCTAGCGGAAACACGCACTTATACTGAGGAGGTGATCAATGTGTAACTTCTCAATAAGTCGGGGCAGGCACAGTGTCAGGCGGACGTCCGGAGGTCGTTGGCCCAGACTGTCGGAGGCATGGATGCCGACGCCAAGCCTACAGGGACGTACTTGCCGGCGTGTCTGGGCCAACTACCTCCGGATGGCCGCCGGATCGAAGGCACAAATACCCCGGGTTATTGAGAAGTTACTAGGAAAGTCAATGAGGTGGGAGACGTGTGAAACTGCTACCGAAAGAGGGGCCGGTTAATACCGACCCCTTTCCCGAAACATTTAAAGCAGGCGTTGAACAATCGGACAGTTGATAATGATGCCCGTTGAACCATAGGGGGTACCACCTGGACCGGTGATGAAACCGCGTTCTGCCATACCAAGAATTTGAAATTCTTCTGTCAATCTTGAGCGATAGCCTGCATCGATGGCTTCCTGTGTCCACTCGCCCAGATTCAAATCCCACAGGGGACTGTAATCCGTGGCAATTGTCGGAATGCCGCCGAGCACGTTCAACGGTCCACCTTCGCCTACGATGGCACTGTTAAAACCCTGACGTTGCGGATTGACTTCATCATAATCATTCGTAGGTCCGTTGGTGAAACCAAAGATCCGTTCAATGGCACTGAACAGGGAATCATCCCGCCCAACCGGGATGTTGCTCAGCGCAGGTGCGAAAATAGCACCTTCGAGCGACGCTGCGATTTCGGCGGAGGTATCGGTAGACATATAGAGAACAGGGCGACCAAAGCTAAATCCGTTTGTGAGACTGATCGTAACCGTGCCAGGTTCTCCTTCTTCACCCGGACATATGGCGACGACGCTGTCATGTAGCATAGTTAACGCATACTCTTTTTGATCGTCGGGAATACCGTCGCAATACGCATTCAGTTCTGCGGCTGTCGTGCCGAAAGAAACTGTCGGTGCATTGTAGATATGACCGCCGGCGTTGTCGATTTGCACCAGTGGGCTATAAAAACCGTCAGGATCACCGTTGTCAGCGCCCACCGCACCGGGCTGAAAGGTTAGTTGCGATAGCAGATTGCTGGTTCCCGTCGTGTCCGTTGAGCCAGGCGAAACTATTCGCTCAGGCGAGAAATCCACAGGTCCGCCGCTTACAACCAAGACACCATCCCTATCGTAGTAGCCGCTTCGAACAGTGCTCGACATGACCATACTTTGCACGCCGTCCGGCAGATCTGCGAACAAAAGTTTGCCGCTGAAGTTCAAGCCAAGGGCCTCGGCGTTCGCCTTGTCTGAGGTATCGGTCACGATGTACCAGAACGTAGCTCCGTCATTCGGACCGCCGGAGTTTAAACGCCCCTGATAAAGCGGCAATGTAACCGTCGCGTTAGGCGTAGCTTCCAGATCGACAGTACCGGCGGTCAACAGCTGCAACGGACCAACCAAATTGGGGTTGACGCTTGTCGGCGGGGGACCGAAATAAGTAACCGGTATATCGGAACCAATTGAGGGTGGTGCCGGTTGGAAATCATCGCCACCGGGTTCCAGCGCGCTGGGGCTTCCCGGGACCACGCCATTGAGTGCGTTGGTGGTGGCTGCAGTGGCGTTGGCAAAATCAAGCGCGAGCTGTCCACCCGCCAGTGTCGGCGTATCAGACGTTAGTGATGTATCAGACGTTAGTGATGTATCGGGCGGTGTTGGTGTATCGGGCGATAGTGCGGATGATTGATCATTGGTGTTGTCGCTACCGCACGCAGTAATAAATGCGCTAGCGAATAAAATGGGAATCAGGTTTTGATGTCGAAATTTCATTGAATTATGCCTCGGTAAATTGGGTGTTTTGGCTGACTAAAGGAAGCGATGAACAATTGGGCAATTCACGATGAATCCCGTAGACCCGAACAGGGCACCACCCGGTCCTGTGATGAAGCCGCGTTGTACCAGTCCGAGAATCTGGAACTCTTCATCAACGCGAGCGCGGTAGTTTCGGTCGATGGCTAGCTGGGACCATTCACCTATGTTCATGTCCCACAGCGGGCTATAGTCAGTGGCAAACGTCGGAATACCACCCAACACATTCAGGGGGCCGCCTTCGCCCCTTAATGCGCTATCCAATCCCTGGCGTTGCGGGTTGGTTTGACCCTCGACGGTGTTGATCGGTCCGTTGGTCATAACGAAGATCCGCTCGACTGCGCTTAACAGTGAATCGTCTCGCCCCACCGCCACGTCACGCAGGCCCGGTGCATAGGTAGCGCCCTCCAGAGCTGCAGGCAGTGGATCATTGGCTTCTGTGGACATATACAGGACAGGGCGGGCAAAGCTGAATCCCGGGACCAGCGACAATGTCACTGTTTCATCTTCGGGGCAGATCCTGACGACGGAATCATGAACGATGCTGTGATCCACGTTGCCGTCGCAAAAATCGAGTTGATCGGCTTCGACATCGAAAGCGACCATCGGCGCGTTATAGATGTGGCCACCGGCGTTCAGGATTTTAACTAAAGGTGAGTAGAGTTCATCGCCTACCGAGCCTGGGCTGGCACTCTGTGGCGGGAAAGCCGGCAGACTGGGGTTATACATATTCCCGGGAACGACGACTCGTTCAGGCGAAAAATCGACAGCACCCCAGTGAAACAAAATTGTACCGTCCTGTCGATACTCCCCCAGACGCACCGCCCTGTCAGTATTTGCGAATGAAAGCTTAGCTGAATGGTTGAGACCCAAAGCAGCCGCTGCATCGGCATCGGTCGTATCGGTTACGATGTACCAGACCGCTTCACCGGTTTCCTTGAGTTCGCCCCGATACAATGGCAACGTAATCGTGCCTTCTTCTTCGTCCAACACGCCGGCTGTAAGCAGTTGGCGCGGGCCAATAAGTTCAGGTTCTACGGAAGAGGGTGGAGGTCCAAAGTAGGTTACAGGAATATCGCTCCCAATCGATGCCGGCGAGGGCCGAACCTCATCGGCACCCGACACTTGAGCCGACACTTGCAGTGCCAGAAATGAATGAGTAACAAAGGCCGTGATAGTGGCGATGCCGAGCATTAACCGCCGTGGATTTTCTTTCATGATAGTTTCTCCGGGTTATCTGTGAATTGCTAAAATCTCTTGTTGCGGCCGATTAGCCAGACCAGAGTGTGATCGTGGTGAACAAAGCCGCCGCCATCATTGAACGTTGGTGCTGCACATTTTTCTAATTCATTGATAGCGGGAATTAATCACACTCAACAGCAGGGATTTATTTCGCGTACGTGTTGCCGGAATAACATTTTCAACACCCTGCTATCTGGATTCAGTTTATAGGCACGCCGTCG
>JARROD010000288.1:0-4956 GCA_037384225.1 Exilibacterium sp. | reverse complement strand
ACCTTCTGTCGCATCTGATATTTCTCATGTGGCGGCTTATCTTTAAGTTCCCGCTCCAGTCGGTAAAGCGCATTGATTTTACTCACAGCGATATCGGCTTTGCTGACTTTTCCGGAGCCTTTTTTATCTTTGGGTTTGATCGCTTTTTGGGCTTGGCGTCGGCATCCATGGGATTTCCATTTGTACCCGCTGTCATTCCGGGAGTTCCTGTCACTCAAAGCCAGCATTCCTGATCTTGACGAACAAATTGCCGATCCGGTCTGGGCTTCTAAATTGGTGGAGGCCTGCGTTGTCACTCATCATCGCCGTTTCTTTCCAACCTACTACCTCAAGGCGGACGGGGAAGTGGATCTCGTCTACGTGGACAAAAGCCGGTTCTGGCCGGTGGAAATCAAATGGACCAATCAATTGCGCCCCAAGGATTTGAAGCAAATTGCAAAATACCCCAACGGGGAAATTTGGGGAAGGTCCAGGCAATCGGGCAACATCAATGGGGTCAAATCCTACCCGCTACCGATTAAACTGTTGCAACTCGAGGCTTTCTCTCCAGGGATTATTTATTAGACACGTCCCGTCAGGCCAACAAAGGAAAAGCCGACCTTGGAAAGAGCGTCGGCTCTGACAATAATAAAAGTGGGGAAAGCCAGGAAATCAAAGGCTCTGCCCGCTCCATACAAGGCTTGCACATTCGCGACGCTCTGGATGAAGTTGCGAGCCGGCATCCGGAATTGTTAAAAAAGTTCGGTGGTCACGCCATGGCGGCGGGGCTAACACTGGAAAAAAACCGATTAAACGATTTTAAGCAAGCCTTCGACGAGGTCGTTAAACAAAAACTCACTGCCGAAGACCTGCAAGCGGAAGTGTTGAGTGATGGGGAAGTTCCATCAATTCCACCGAAACAACTTTGCCGATACTCCCAGGCACACAATGGATATGATCAATAAATAAAGCAGATGCTGTGTGATGTCGGCCAGGCTGGCGCCTTCAATCATAATTTCGCGCGCCGCGCCCACTACGTGAGTTAGCGGTAATGCCTGCGACAGCCCGTGCAACCACGATGGAGCGTCGTCGAGGGGAAACCATACCTCTGACAACAAAATCATGGGAAAGCTCAATAAATTCAACAAGCCATTGGCCAATTCCTCGCTGGAAAATCGTGCCGCAATGAGCAGAGCAATCGACAAAGTGGCAATAGCACCCATGACTGCGACCAGGAACAATGCCCAGTAACTGCCCAGCATGAGGATGTCGAGAAAGATATCCGCCACCACATAAATCATAACGCTGAAAAATAACATAATCATCAAGCGTGAAGCCAACTGCGCGGTTAAAAATTGCAAGGGAGTTACGGGAGTGGCCTTGAGGCGCTTCAGTACGCCGTTTTTGCGGTAGCGCACAATGACGTAGCCGATTCCAAACAAGCCGCTGAACATGATGTCCATCCCCAGGAAACCTGGAAGCACCCAGTCCACGTAGCGAACGGCACGACCGCTGACTTGTTCCTTTTGAAGGTGCAAATCAGGGTCCGAATGCAGAAGGTCCTGCAACGCCACGCCGTTTTGAGAATCGGCGTTAACCCAGTAGCGCAACGGATTACCCGGCAACACCAGCATGTCCAGTTGATGGTGTTGCACGCGCTGTATCGCCTTGTCGAAATCCTCGTATTCGATTCTCTGGATGTAATCCGTTTCCAAAACCGCTGGTAGTGTTGCGCTGTATTGTTGGGAGTCGGGCTGTTGGTAGATTCCGACTTTGAATACTGGTTGCTTGCCATCGGAAAACGCCACGGCAACCAGCGCGATAACAAGGGGCGGCGTCACAAAGGCCCAAACCAACGAGCCGCGGTCGCGAAAGAGCTCCTTATTACGAGCAAAAAATAGAGCGAGAATAAGTTTCATGACGGATATTGCCTTAAATGTATCTCGTAGGGGGGGCAGAAGAAGTAAGGGGAGCGGCGGCTGTCTCCTATTCTCGCAACTATTCCCACAATTATTCCCGCAACGAGTGTCCGGTTAGCTTCAAAAATAAATCGTCGAGGGAGGGTGTTCGCACCTGCAGAGAATTTAGTGGCACGCCTTTGTCAATCAGGGATTGCAGGGTGTGTTCCACGGAGGAAGTTTTGATAACCCAGCGGTCACCGTCATCGCCGTGCTCGACGTTGACGATACTATCGGATGCCTCCAATAAGGCTCTGTCGATGCCCTCGGAATCGAGGTAGACAAATACGTGATCAAAATTCATTTTCAGCAGCTTCTGCGGCGAGCTTTCGGCGATCACCTTGCCGTGATCAACAATCACCAACCGGTCGCACAATTGTTGTGCCTCATCCATATAGTGGGTGGTTAGCACGATGGTCTTGCCCTCGGCTTTAACATGTCGAATCAATTCCCAAAAATTCTGCCGTGCCTGTGGGTCCAGGCCGGTGGTGGGTTCGTCCAAAAACACAATGGCCGGGTCATTGATCAAAGCGATGGCCAACAGAACCCGCTGTCGTTGTCCCCCGGATAATTTGGCCGCCTGTTGGTTTAAAAATTCGCCGAGGCGGCACTGCTCGATGAGTTTTTGCTTGGATACGGCTTTGGGGTAGAGGCTGGAAAACAAATTCAACAAGTCATCGACGGTGAGGAAGTCCATCAAGGCGGTGGACTGAAATTGTATGCCCGCTTCCTGTGTCAGCCGGCTTCCCACCGGCTCGCCTTTGTAGAGGATTTCACCGGCTGTTGGATACGTAATCCCTTCGATCATTTCAATAGTGGTGGTCTTGCCGGCGCCGTTGGGGCCGAGCAAGCCAAAACAAATTCCGGTTGGGATTGAAAAGCTAATGCCGTTGACGGCTTTCACTTTTTTAAAATGTTTAACTAAATTACGAATTTCTAAGATGGGGCCCATATCAGGTTCTACTATTATTCTGAGTAATCCTCGTGGCCGTCTTGGCCACTAACCCGATTTCGGTGTTGCTAAAGCCCATGTCGATGTAAAACGGTGTGGCCAAGGCAGTGGCAAGGTTATCACCGAGTTTGTACAGAAATATGAATGATAAGATAAGTAGAGCGTTACGAACACCCTTGCGTGTAAAAAATTCCGTAAAGGGTTTGATAATTGCTTCTTCTAATGTGTGAGATGTAAAGGGCAATTGAATCAAGGTAAACAAACCGATCTCGGCAAGCCCAACGCCTTCACGGCGCAACCAAGCTGGGACCAAGGTCACCAATATGTAGTAGGGCAATCCAGAACTGAAACCCGTGCAAATACAAATCAGTGTACGTTTGCTGAAAACGGTTTGTTTTACTGTGGTCTGTCTCATTTGAAATTACAAATCCATCAGTTACTTATTATTATTGTTGGTTCGGTATTGTCTTGTTTGCTTAGTATGCTCGGAGAATCGCCGTTTTTCAAGCCATACGGCGAGGCTTTGCCTCTGTACAGCCAAAGCGACATGTTCAAACGCCAAAGCGACATGTTCAAACACCAAAACGACATGTCAAACGCAAAAGCGACATGTTCAAACGCATCGGCATTGACAAACTGAAGCTCTGGATGGATAAAGCGACATGTTCTGAAGCTCTGGATGGATAAAGCGACATGTTCAAACGCATCGGCATTGACAAACTGAAGCTCTGGATGGATAAAATTCTGCACACCGTAGAATCTTTATAGTTTGGTAAAATCTTTATAGTTTGATAGAAACCGCAAAGCGAAACGGCTTGAATGCGTGCGACTACTTGGAACATGTTTTTAAAGAGCTTCCCAACGCGCAAAGTGTTGAGCAGATAGAGGCATTGTTGCCTTGGAACGTACATCTTGGCTAGGGTGTGGTTCGATTGGCGCTTACTCAGCAAAAGGGTAACTTCTCAATAAGTCGGGGCAAAGATGTCGGAACCCTATTCAAATAGTCCGATAAATCAATCTACATAGTTAGGATGCACTACGACTCTAGAGCTTTACCCCAACTTCCCGGAGGCCCAATTCACAAAAGTAGTGTCGGATAGATCGCAATGTTGGGGTTCGCCAAGCTCACCCCAACCTACGGCTGAGAACTTCTGACTCGCAAGAATAATAATAAAAAAACTTTTAAATAATAATGACATCCATCTTAAGAAATTTAATATGAGACTGATAATTCTGAAATTTATTTCAGTCCTTTCTCTTATCGGCAAATAATTACAGGGGAATCGTAAAATGGCTGCTGAAGTCATCGAAATTACTGTCGAGGAAATGGAAGCGCTGATCGCTCGAGCGGAATCGGCCTTGAACGATGGACTGCCATCGGAGGTCGATGATATCCGCCTGATTTTACCGGTGTTGCGCCAGTTCTGTCAGGAGGCACGGTTGGGCGATAATGAGACCCTGCACCAACGCTACTTGAAACTGATGGGGCTGGTGAATTCATCGGAAACTTTAGGTGCCATTGATCAGCGAAATGAGAAAATCTCTTTCCCACTTTCAGCCGCGCAAAGAGGGATCTGGTTCGCGCTTCAGATTATTCCGGATGTCAGCAGTTCATTCAAGGTTGCCGAATATCTAGAGATCAATGGCCCGATCGACAAGGAACTATTCGAAATCGCATTTCGTCAAGTTCTTGGAGAAACAGAATGTTGCCGAGTTACGATTACGGATAGCATTGATGCCCCTCAGCAATGTTTGACTATTTCACCGGATTGGTTACTGCCTATCCTCGATTTGCGAGGGGAGGATAATCCAACAGAGGCAGCGCAAGCCTGGATGTGGGCTGATGTGCAAAAACCCGTCGATCTGGTGCGTGGGCCACTCTTCTCTTCCGCCTTATTGCAGCTCGGCTCCCATAAATTCATATACTACCAATGCTGTCATCATATCGCAGTCGATGGCATCACTTCCGCCCTTTTTCTTCGACGGCTGGCTGATGTGTATTCCTCTTTGGTAGCCGGGAGGCAGCCGCCTGAAAATCCTTTTGGTCGTCTACATGAATTGATTGAA
>JARROD010000287.1:0-4980 GCA_037384225.1 Exilibacterium sp. | reverse complement strand
ACTGGACAGTTGTCCGTAAGGTGAGGCCATCCAATCTAAAAAATCATCTACCTCTGGATTTCCCGTGTTCGGACTGTTTTTATCCCGTTGCATCGTTATCCACCCTCTGTTGTTTTCAATCTTCGTATTATTCAACAGCGTCTTCACATTTTTCTGGTATTTGTCGATGTACAAACTGCCACTGCCTTTGCATCATTTACTAAACCCTATCGTTGCATAAATTTTCGCTCGCCTTCGACAGCTCCGGTTCCGGTTCCGGCACTGGCGGTGGCAACGTGTTTTGGCAGAACATGCTTTACGGCGAGCATTTGCTTGGTGGGAATAGAACCTAAGTCCAATAACCAGCGATGGTGCTAGCTTTCGGTAAAAATTCGATGCGAGGAAGGAATTTTCAGCGGGTACCTTGGCAGAGATGGTGTTGAGGTTATTCGACATAGGATCAATGGGCTTAATTTAACTCCCAAACTTTATTGTCCTTATGTGACTTTAAGTTGTTATTGGTTCCCGGCCCATTTCAGAGAGCTTTGCTTAGGCCGTGCAATTTTTTTCATCGTGATAGGAGGGTTGATTTTTTTATTGGATTTTTCGTTGATATCCAACCCTCATTGAACGTGTATCCGTTTTGTCTCTGTAATTACCCCGGTTACCGTGATTCTATTAAAATGCTTATCCGGTTTCTACTGTTGATTTAACCATTTCCATTTTGTCTCGATGTGCGTCCTTTTTGTCGATAAAGAGGTAACTTAATCGGTTGATTTCCGTAATAATGAATAACAATGTGCAACTAAACAGGGTTTTTATCTTTTTGGGATTCGGAAGGGAAAAAAATACGGTTATGTTTTTTCTGTATTGCAAGTTTTTGCCAGATATACCTAAATCTCAAACGCTTTGGGTATAGTAGTTGTAATGGCCTGTCAGCTTTGACTTTAACTGCGCAAAGAACATCTGTTTCGGCAGGTGCCGAGGCCGTGAGTTTCTTTTGTAGATCGGTAGCGTTCCAGAAAAACATTTGATCAAGCAGCTCCCGGCCGATGCTTCCTATCAATCTCTCCACGAAAGGGTGCGATAGTCGAACACCATCTTTAATGATATCAATGCCGAAAGCGAGTGAAATTTGTTGAGCGATCCGAGGGCAACCAAAACGCTGATTACGTTGTTTCATTTCGACGATAGCGTTGACTAACGCTTGAGAAGGACCTTTGGGACCTGGTTTTTACCGAGATTTGGAAGTAAATAAATGCCAGGAAAGCCGTAAAAGATCGTTCATGAGAATTTATGTTAGAGAAAGTGCTATCTGATAGCAATAGCGGTTTTATCTAACAATTATTGGTGGACAGCAGCGCTGAATTAACAATTCGCCATGCACATGCTCGAAAATAGCTGCTGGAGCAAATAATCGATTCAATGTTCTGATCGGGGAAAGGCAAGCATTCAGGGCTTGCTAAAACCCAGCCGCCGCTACGCGTTCGCGCGCCGTTTCGATTCGATCGCGGCTCAGCGGGTGGGTGCTCAGGTATTCCAGCAGCGTCGGCTCGTTGTCTTCGGCACTCGTTCCAGTACTCTTTCCTTCACTTTGGGAAGGCGTTTCGGCTTGCTCCGGTTCTTTGCTCTGCGCACCCACTGCACTACTCCCGGCCCGGTTGGTGGCGTGGATGAGCGCTTGCAGCGCATCGGCGAAAACAGCCGGGGAAATCCCCAGTTCGATCAGCCGGCTGAAGGCGAACTCATCCGCCTCGGCTTCCATATCGCGGGAAAACGCGTTTTGCAACAAGGACGAACCGGCGCCGATAATGATTTCGCCCGCGCCTTCGATATCGCCGAAAAACACGGAGGTCGCCATGGACTGCGCCACCAGCTTCAGGGAGTGCTGGTGCTCGACGTGACCGATTTCGTGCAGAAGCACCGATAGAATAGCATCTGGGTTTTGTTCCAGCAGTTTCACCAGATCGTCGGTGACGATGAAAAAGTCCGCCGCTTCCTCGCCGAACGCCGAGGGATCTGTTGCCACCTGGTCGATCAGCTTTTGAGCGCCGGGCTGAATTTGCACGTCCGTCACACTCGCCAGGTAAGCCGCCTTGCGCACTTTGGCAAAGGGATAGCCAAAACCGAGGGTGAAAATCACCAGGAGTACGTTTGTCACCATCAGCAGCGCATAGGGCAATACCTTCATACGGGAAGTGAAGGTGGCGACTTCGACGATTTCCGACGAGGCGAACAAGTGATTGCGGACGATGGACTGGTAGACCGCCCCCATCAGAGAAAACGCCAGCCAGTAGACCAGCAACATCAACGCATAGGATACGATCATGGCCGGTGTCAGGCTGGGAGAAGACAACAGCATCCTCGCGCTAATGCCGATGCCGAGAGCGCTGAGAATGGAGACAATGACGATCACTGCGGCCGCCGTGCACCGCCTTATAATACTGGCCCGTACTCGTGTTCACCTGCACCGGTTTGCCCCCGTAGGGGATGTTCGAATACACGAATCGATCGATCTTCTTCATGACCCACGGCATGGCCAGATACAGCGACAGCACTCCCACCAGAGGCAGTAAGAACATATTGACGAAAGCCTCCCCGTAGTTTCCCTTGAATGAAAACCTCACATTGCGATAGTCGGTCATTCTGAGGTTGAACCTGATGCCCTGGATCAACAGCCAGGGCATCAGCACGAACAGCAGTAGAGTATCAGAAAAAGCACGGGGAAATAAGTCGACGACAGGCGGTAAACGATAAATACGGTAAAAGCGATGATACGTCTTGAGTATTTGCAGCGGTTTTGCCAGATAGCGAAAACTGTGGCCGTCGAGCCGGGTGTGTCCGTAAAAATACTGGTTGGTTCTCACCTTTGCCCAGGCGCTGTATATCCCCAAGGTCACGATGCTGAGCAGAAGATTTACGATCCAGATGCCGAAGAATTCGCCGCCCCTTCCAGAAAACGCCAGTGGTTTTACCACGGCCTGCCGAGTTCCGCTATCGTTGGCGCTGGATTTGTATGAAGGCTCCATATTGAATTGTCCCTTGCCGGCATTGTAATTTATGATGATTAAAGCCATTGTAGTAAATACCCGTGCTATTAAAGAGAATTCGGGTCGGAAAATCAACTGCCAGTTTTGGCACACGTCATGTTCCAATTGAGGGTCAATTTCTTGACTGTGGTATCTACAGGATATGGCCGGTGGTGTGGCTGATTTGATGGAGCAACACCTTATGAAGTCCAGTGGCTCGAATATGACATGCGTTGTGTCGTGTCCATGGCGAATTACAGCCGCGCACAGGCTATTGACGATGGCGTCCCGATCGATGTCATCACTACGGCACGCGAGGCAGGCTTCAGGTGGCCAGTCGCACTCGCTTTTTTTGTTTATCTGGTAATCGCAGTTATTTGTTGACCGTGCGCTGGCACTGTTTAGTCACGATCTGTTCGATCCGTTGCAGTGCGGCATAGTCCCCGTACAGGCTTTCAAACTTTTTTCTCGTCGGTTGTAATTGTTCCTGCAACCTGGCAGCAACATCCTGAACCTGTTTCTGAAGAAAGCGGGGACGTAAACCGCATTGCCGCGCCAGGTTATCCCAGTTTTTTAGCGAAACCACGCCAGGATTTCGTTCGTTAGGGCCGCGCACGAAATAACTTCCGGTTTTCGGTTTCGAGGCGCCCGCCTGGTGTTGTTGAGAAAACGCAGGCATAGTGGGTCTACGTCAAGTTTTCGCAACAGCGCCAGGCGGGATGGATCGGAGGCGAAAACCGGAAGTTATTTCGTGCACGGTCCTTACCAACGGAAAACGCCAGATGGTAGTCGATGCGTTCAATCGCACGCGTACACACCAGGTCATAGAAGGGGGCTAATCGAATTTCGCCGTTGGATTGGTATGAACGTCACCGGCCCGAAGGGACGCTGCTCGGTCGCCTGGAGTATGGCTTCTTGCGAGTGCGCTGTGAGGATTGCCACCATGAACGCCTGGCCGCTTTCAGCTGTAAGCGCCGTGGCTTCTGCCCTAGTTGCGGTGCCCGGCGGATGGGTTTCACCAAACCCACAGCGCAAACCGGCATTACCACTTCGGTATCTGTATTTTTCAAGGAACTCAATGGCTTGATCATCCACATATAATGGATACTCAAGTAGGGTTGCGATGAGATCTCCATTTCTCGTGGCACCCGTTAGTCTTAGCGTTCGATATCCCGATAACCCATTGTGTAAGCGACACACCACCGGACATGTTGATGAATCAATGAATATTTCCAGACCAGGATCACCGGGTTTATTTCATCCTGCAAGCACTGGCCACGATCCGGCAAACACTCAGCCCCAAGCCACTCAAAAAAGGACAACGCCTGATTCACCGCGGGGATCAACATCTCCATCAAAGAGACCCGCGAAGATTGCGTCTGACGATGCCCCCACGTCTTCTCAATGGCCGATTAATCGAAAACGGAACCTGGAAGATAGCGACAGTATTATGGCCGCACACGAACAAAAGCGACCAAGGGCGGTAGCCTCGGAACGCTCTGATGTCAAAGGGGTTAGTTGGCACATGGGAAAAAATTCCTGGCGGGTGCGTCTGGTAAACCCGGCGGATAGGAGCAGTGGTAAGCAGAGTTACTATGGCCACTTTTCGGTTAACGCCTACGGTTCTGTCGAGGCTGCCCGCCAGGCGGCGGAGGAACGTGCCAACGCCGTCATGACGGGCGCTCATACCGAACGACTGACGGCCAAGATGGCCAAACATACCAGTAACATCAAAGGGGTGAACTGGTCTGAGCCTAAAAATTACTGGCAGGTGCGGCTAAAAGACGACCTACAGGATAAGGAGGGTAAGAAGAAGAGTTACGGCACTTTTTCGGTTAAAGCCCACGGTTCTATCGAAGCGGCCCGCCAGGCGGCGGAGGAACGCGCCAACGCCGTCATGGCGGGCACTTATACCGAGCCAATGACAGCCAAGGTAGCCAAGTATACCAGTCGTGTAAAAGGAGTGAGTTGG
>JARROD010000286.1:0-4987 GCA_037384225.1 Exilibacterium sp. | reverse complement strand
TCGAATCCCCTGGTCGCGGCAGGACACCCTTTCTGCGCGAGAAATATCATAAACCGTTTCAAAACGGTGATTGGGATACTGCGCTCGACCACAGCGCATAAAAAATAAAATAGATCCAGGCTAAATACGGCCGCGACAGTTTTGCCGTGGTATCCACCGGCCAATTACTGACCGAAGAATTTTACACCCTGGGAAAACTCGTGCGAGGCTGCATCGGTACCAATAATTATGACGGTAATACCACACTTTGCATGGCCTCGGCGGTCTCCGGTTACAAGCGCTCTTTCGGGTCCGACGGCCCTCCCGGCTGTTACGATGACTTTGAACACACGAACTGCCTGATGGCGTTCGGCTCCAATTTGCCCGAGCAACATCCGATTATCTACTGGCGCTTAAAGGAAGCGCGGGAAAAACGCAGCTTTCCCCTGATTGTCGTCGACCCCCGGGTAACGATGCTGGCGCAATTTGCCGACTTCCACCTGCCCATTACGCCGGGTACCGACTGTGTGCTGATCAATGCGATGTTGCATGTGATCTTCGACGAGGGACTGGAAGACCGCGCCTACCTCGAGGCGCACACCAATGGGCTGTCGGAGTTGGAGGCACTGGTCGCGGACTACGATCCCAAAACCGCGCAGAAAATATGTGGAATAGACGAAGACCGCATCCGCACGGTAGCACGTCTGTACGCCAAAGCCCCAGCCGCCATGAGCATCTGGACCATGGGTATCAATCAGAGCACCCATGGATCCGACGGCGTGGCTAATATCAACAATCTCAATCTGGTGACCGGAAATATCGGCAAACCCGGCGGCACCAGTTTGTCGATTACCGGCCAGTGTAACGCCATGGGCACGCGGGAGTGGTCGTCCTGTTCTGGTCTGCCCGGTTACCGGGCACTGGAAAACACAAAGCACCGCGAGGAAGTGGCCGAGTTCTGGGGTATCGATGCGGCGTTTTTCCCACCCAAACGCGGCCTTACCCAGACCGATATTTTTCCCGCTATTGAAGCCGGGGATATTAAAGGCCTGTGGCTGGTAGCCACCAACCCGATGACTTCAATGCCTAACCTGCCCCGTATCCGCAAGGCTATGGAAAAGCTTGAATTTCTGGTTGTGCAGGATGTGTACGAAGACGTGGAAACCAATCAGTACGCCCATGCCTACTTCCCCGCTGCGGTGTGGGCGGAGAAAGAGGGCTGTCACACCAACACCGAGCGCCGGGTGAACCTGATCCGCAATGTGCTGCAACCCTACGCCGACTCCAAACCGGATTTCTGGATCTTCAATCAAATGGCGAAACGTTTCGACAACAGTGCGAAAATCACATTTCCAGAGACACCGCAAGCCGTTTTCGAGGAGATGAAACAACTTTCCAAAGGCGCGGGCCGTACCCTGGATATTTCCGGTATGAGCTATGAAAAGATCGAACGTGCCCGCGGCATTCAGTGGCCCTACCGGGAGGATGCTGAAGGTCTCAAAGGCGAACCGCGCCTCTACACTGACGGCAAATTTCAAACCCCGGATGGTAAGGCCAACCTGATTTCAGTGCGCTTTATCGATAACAACGAACGCCCCGATGAGGATTACCCCTTCTGGCTCAATAGCGGCCGGGTGGTGGAGCACTTTCACACCCGCACCCGCACCGGCAAAATCGGCAACTGCAATAAATACAGTCCCACCCCCTATATGGAAATGAATCCGGACGCGGCGGCGGAACTGGACGTCGAACACCAGCAGTATGTACGCCTGGCCTCTCGTCGCGGGGACGCCGTGGTAATGGTACAGCTCACCCATCGCGTACCGCGGAATATGGTTTTTATCCCGTTCCATTTTTACAACTGCGTCAACCGCCTAACCCTGGGACTGCTCGACCCTTATTCACGGCAACCGGCGTTCAAACAGTGTGCGGTGAGAATAGAAGCTGTGGACCAAAACGAGGCGGCGCGGCTCAATGCCGAGAGGCGTACCTTTTAACCGGTATATTTTAAACGGTATATTGAAGTAAACATTGAATTGAAGCGTTACTTAACAATTTATCAGGAATTTCTTTCAAGTACGACGGCGAAAACACTATGTTCAAACTCGACAAAAAACTTCACAGCCAGATGGAAGCCACCCCAGCGGCCTGCATGGGTGATGTGAATAAAACGCCGGCTCCAGAGAAGAAATCCGCCTCGGGGCGAGCGAGTTCTGTAACAGCGCAAGGGGATGGGAAAACACCGGTGGGCGTACAAACGCCCCAGGCGGACGGGAGCTGCCTATGGGAAATCCGCACAGAGGAACAACCCTACGCTTTTCTGAGCGACAAAGACATTGCGGAGCAAAACCGTTACGGACAGAAAATAGATCTGGTCGACCTCACCGGGCTGCCCAAAAACCGCCCATTGTATATTAATGAAAATCCAGACGTGGGCGGCAACCCCAACCGCAATAAGCAACACGGTTTTTTCTTCACGGCCGACAACTGCATTGGCTGCCACGCCTGTGAAGCAGCCTGCAGTGAAAAAAATGAAAACCCGCCCCACCTGGCATTTCGTTCCGTGGGCTATGTGGAGGGCGGCAGCTTTCCCGATTACAGGCGCATGAATATTTCCATGGCCTGTAACCACTGTGACGACCCCGTGTGCCTGAAGGGCTGCCCCACCCGCGCCTATACCAAACACGCCGAATACGGCGCAGTACTGCAAGACCCGGAAACCTGTTTCGGCTGCGGCTACTGCACCTGGGTCTGCCCTTACAATGCGCCGCAACTGGACCCGATCAAAGGCCAGGTTTCCAAATGCAATATGTGCGTCGACCGGCTCGAAGTGGGGCTGAAGCCGTCCTGCGTATCCGCCTGTGTCGGCAATGCGCTGGATTTCGGGGTGATCGAAAATATTCCCGACAACCGCGAACAGGCAAAAATCTCCATTCCCGGTTTCCCGGACCCGGAAATCACCCACCCCAATATCCGCTTCCAGCAAACCCGCACTCTGCCGGATGAAATGACGCGTCCCGATTCCATGCCGGTTAAATATCACAAGGATGAAAAAGGCCGCTATAAACCCGTTGTGGATAAAGAAAAACAAAAACAGGAACGGAAAAATCAGCCCAAATCCTGGAATCTGGGCCGGTTGAGTTCCCGGGAAAACCCGCTGGTATTATTTACGTTACTGTCACAGACAGCGATTGGCGCCTTCGCCATCCCCTTTCTCGGTGCCGAACTGGGTATTGAAAGCCTGCTCCAGTTCAGGAGCAGCCCCGTTTACGCGCCACTGGCGATAGTGAGCTTTCTGCTGGTGGGGTTTGGGCTGTTTATGTCCACCCTGCACCTGGGCAAGCCGATGCGTTTTTACCGCGGCTTTAATAACCTGCGCCATTCACCAGTCTGCCGGGAAGGTCTCGGAATCGCGGTGTTTATGGGAACCCTGGGTATGCACATTCTGTTTTCACTGCCACAAAATACTGTGGTGCAAGATCTTTACGCCGCTCTGTTTGGCAGTGAACTCGACGCTTGGCTGAGTCTGTCGCTGATGCAGAGCATCGCCAGTGTGTTCGGTCTGCTCGCGTTGCCCGCCGCCTTTATAGGCCTTTATTACATGAACCGCTGTTACCGTATCAAAGCCCGCCCCTTCTGGAATCACTGGCAGGTGGCCAGCAGCTTTTTCGGCAATATGCTTTCCCTGGGTGCGCTGCTGAGCGGTGTCACAGTGGTCACCACGCTAGCCTTACTCGGACTTAATATCGGCCCGATGCTGACGCTGGCGGGAACGGTGCTGACCCTTGGCATCGCCCTCGAAGCCGCGGGTCTGACGGCGCACGCCCGCGCTATGGTTGCCGGAGAACACGAAGGCGCGGCATCCCACTACGTTCAGTGCACCACGTTTGGCAAATCCTATCTGCTGCGTAACGCACTACTGGGATGCAGCCTGATCGCGGCGCCGGTTCTCACCCTGAGCGGTGCCGACGGACCGCTGGCACTGACAGCCTGGGCGCTGGTGGGGCTGAGCCTGATCGCCACCAGCGTTATCGGCCGGGCGCTGTTTTACGTGCTGGTGATTCCCACCACCATGCCGGGGGCTTTTTTCTGGAAAAATAAAGGCTTTGAAGAACATGCGCGGGACATCGGGTTGGCGGATATGCCGCAGGTGGGGGTGGTTCCGCAGGCTCACTGACAGCCCCACCCCAAGCAGCGATCCGGCGGCCATCCGCCTGACATTGTGCCGCCCCGGGTTATTGAGAAGTTACCTTTTGAAATCCCAGGGCTTTGAAATTATTCAATAGTTGCTTGCCCGCATCCCGCACTTGGATTTGTTTATCTATTTTTTTAATAATGCCCTGCTCGTCAATGTAAAACGTCCAGCGCACTGCGAACCCCCTTTCACTGAGAACACCGTATTTTTTCGCCATCGCTTTGGAAGGATCACTTAAAATAGGAAAAGATACTTCGTGTTTCTCGGCGAATTTTTTGTTCAACTCAGGCTCATCGACACTTGCCATAAAGTAAGTAACATTGTATTGACCCAGAATATCTTTACTCTCGGCAATGGTTTTACACTCCAGGGTACATCCACTGGTAAATGCTTTTGGAAAAAAAGCTATCACCACCGGTGATTCGCCCTTAAATTGTGAAAGGGAATAGGTCTTTCCATCCGAACCAGGTAAGGTGAATTCCGGTGCGGGCTCCCCCACTCTCAGCTCTGACACCTGCTCGGCCAGCGCTGGCACGGCGTTTGCCAAGAAAAACAAAACTATAATATGAAAAAATGCTAAAGAATGTTTCACGATGCTCCCCATAACTCTCGCCATAATACCCGCCTTAAATATCCGTCTGGTTAACTTTGCGCCTGAAGTATACCGTGATATACCCAAAGCGTTTGAGATTTTGGTGTGCAGAGTGCGTCAATTTTTGTTCCTGGCAAGGCGCGACGACGCTGCATGGCAGGCCCCATGTGAGGAGGAGCAACGCGGCCAGGGACAAAAAGGGGCGTGCTCTGTGCACCTAA
>JARROD010000285.1:0-15204 GCA_037384225.1 Exilibacterium sp. | reverse complement strand
GACAATACTCCCACAACAACCCCCGCCCCAGAGCATGCCGGCGATACCCTGGACTGGATATGCTGGCAATATTATGTAAAAGAAATTAATTTGGGCACGGCGGCAATGGCCATAGACCCTAAGCTCCTGATTAACAACACCGCTATGGAAAATGGCTTTCTGTTGGGGCCGCAATCCGACGAAAACGCCAGGGGAACCGTGGAAACCGTATTGCAGGCCAACCCCGGGTTGGCGGCGTTTCCGCTGAGTTTGCCGGCGGGCCTGGAGATTTTGTTACCCGATATCGACGCCGAGCGGGTGGAAAATAACACTGTTAAATTGTGGGATTAGTGAACATCTTTCATTACAAGGTTTTATCACAATATGGTTTCGTCGTAACCTTACCTGGCAATCACTGTTTATGGCTATACCAGACTTGACGCGATTAAGCAGGCTGACCGCACCGGCCTTTAAACTCAGTGTTAACGGGATAGCCTCAAGCGAAACTCTTAACGATCGACTTGTTTCTATCAGCGTTACGCTTAACAACGATGAGATGAGTGATCAGTTGTCGCTCACCTTTGATGATCGTGCAACCCTGTTAGGCAGTGGCATCAGTTTGCCCGCAGCGGGGTGAGCGCAGCCTGTTGAGTGGAACCGTTGGGTTTCGGGAGCTTCAGTCAAACAGCCCCTGGGGCAGCCCAGCCGGCGGCGCCCGGCTTTCAGGCAGCGCCCTGGGCTCAATGGCTTGGGCTTTGTGCTTCAGGTGATCGAGGATTTGGTTGATCACTATAGGATCTTCGATGCAGGCAATCACCTTCATGGAGCCGCCACAGACGCTACAGGTCTCGATGTCGATGTTGAGTTGCGCCCAGGTCATCGACGCTCGGCGTTCGGTGGGCGTTGGCGGCTCATCCGTTACCCTGGCCTGGTTACTCCTGCCCCGCTTTGCCGGCGTCACCCACGCCCGGTGCTGGCTGTTGGGCGCAAAAACCCCATGAAACCGGGTAAGGTTCACACCCGGTTTCGGCACCAGCGTCGCCAGCCGGGCAATGAAATCCAGCGGTTCAAAGATGACGTGTGTAGTGCCGTCCCGGTACGGCGTCTTGAGCTGGTAGCGCACGTTGCCATGCTTCGTGAGCGACAGCCGCAACGATCTGATAGAGAAGCGTTTGCTCGGGCCAATGACGCTGGTAACGACCATCTCGGAAGGGGTAATACCAGGGCGGATAGTTCTCAACCACGAGCCGAAATTTTTCCAAACGGCGTCGGGATGGCAGGCAGATAAATAGTGTAGCAATCCCTGCGCAACGATACCGGCAAATATAAAGACGTGATACGCGTGAATTTTTCGTTTGATTTTTTCTCGATACTTCGGCGATTCTCTGTGAAGATATTGATTACCTTGACGACGACGTAGAGGTTTCATCTCCTTCATCCAAAAATGGTAAGAAAATGATCCCAATACGCGTACGGCTTGTTTGAACTCATGCTCGATTTTAAAACGAAGTCCATAAATGCGGATAATGTCGAGTGCTGACAGGTAGGTATCCGTCGACATCAACAAACACTGCCCCCTGGTTGGGTGTATGACGGCGACGAAACGAACCAACTGCCCTGCTGGCCGCCAAAGTAAATCACGAGTTTGGTAAGCAATGGTAACCTCTTTTTCACCATAGACGGGGCTGGCAGCTTCTTCCCAACCATGTTTATATGAGAACAGGGATTTCAGAGCAATTTTTTTGCCGTAGAGTTTGGGACGTCCCGGTTTTTTTGCACCTTGATGAACGTAGGATTCGTAGGCTACAGCGTTGGATTTTGCACGCGTAATCAAGTGATTGTGCTGCTTCAGCAGACCCTTGACCATTTTTTGGCAGGCGTAGTAGGCATCGGCAACAAAATAATAGGGTTGATTGATGTTAATATCGACAAGCAGTGCGAGCATCTTATCAAACAATGTGCGCTTGTTTCGATTGGAGAACACAGTTCCCTCGTGGATTTTCGCATTTAGAGGCACAGCCAGAAAACTGTTGCTGGCTTGGATTAACAAAGAGACTGCCTGGATGGAATGTCCCATAATATACTCGGGCTTGGTGTTAGATTCAGACTGTTGGTGCAGCAGTTTTACTGCCGGCATTTTTTTGCCTTCTATACTCGGGCTTGGTGTTAGATTCAGACTGTTGGTGCAGCAGTTTTACTGCCGGCATTTTTTTGCCTTCTTTGCCCACTTTGAGGCCGTCGCCGACCAAAACCAGACGACCATTGACCACAACTGGATTGTGAAATAAACGTAGGACAACTTTTGCCCACAATGCAGTCATAAGCGATAATTTAATGCCGGGACTATGGAAATTATCGAGGATGTTTTGATAATATTTTTCGTGTATACCGAGCGCCCGTATGATGCTGGTCACACCGAGGAGATCGGAGCGAATGGTCAACCCGGCGACACAGACGATAAACCACATGAAGGTCCTCAAACGAGAACAGGTGGGACGAAGCAGCTTTTCCAGGACACATTCGATCATGGTTGACGCGAAAACAGATCATCCCCGGTGATAATCAGCCCCATCTTGGGATAGTGTTGACGTAATTGGGGGATCAGCCCCATCATTTGGGGGGCCGGAGGCTCACCTATAATTGCTGGCCGAAAGTACACCTATATGTCAGCCGACGAGGGCTGGTAACAATCCATGAGGATTAACGCGGGTTAAGTGTTGAGCAATTTCTCGTTTTTCCAGGCTGGACGCCTGAGTGAGGATCGCTATACTGTGCATAACTACAGCATTCACGGAAGATGCTCATGTCGCTGGCAAGGAAAGCCACAGCAAGCCCATCGCCAAATTACGAACGTCACCAGCCCGAAGAGACGCTGCTCTATCGGTGGGTCCAGAAGTATTACCCAGCCTTCAAAGCCTCGCTCGAAGCACAAGGGAAAAACCTGCCTGGCTACATTCAACAAGAATTCGACGATTTCCTCCAATGCGGGCGCCTGGAATATGGCTTCTTGCGGGTACGCTGTGAGGATTGCCACCATGAACGCCTGGTGGCCTTTAGCTGTAAGCGTCGTGGTTTCTGCCCCAGCCAATGAGCTCAACACCCTTGTTCATGCCTTGAGCCATCGTATTGCTCGCTGCCTGGAAAAGCAAGGACTACTCGAGCGCGATGCCGAGAATACCTGGCTGACACGGGAAGAGGGTGAAGACGATGTGCTGACTCAATTGCATGGCGCTTCGGTGACCTACCGCATCGCCACCGGTCCCCAGCAAGGGCGCAAGGTCTTCACTGTGCAAACGTTGCCGGCTTAACTACTGATTGAAACTCGAAATTTCCGTCATTCACTAAAAAAGAAAAATAATGTGAAATATTCTGCTTTTGCTGCATTATTGCTCTGTAGATATCGCCTAGGCTATTGCAATTATCACGTACCTTATCAGCTTGACGCATTATTCCTTTGGGAAATATCTGCTCAAATATAGGAAAAAACTCAAACCCCTGAGCCCTAATCATAGCTTCGCCGTCAGCAATACCGACAAAACAAACTCGATGACCGTTATTTTTAAGCCTGTCAGCTATATCCAACAGGCAACTCACCGGGCCGTATAAAGGCCAGGAATTAAAAAGAATAGTAGCCATTTTTCTCTCAAGCAGGGGGTTGATCAACAGGATGGTTTGATGCAGTAAGCTAACCCGGGGAAAGTACTTCATTTTGAAATATGCACGAATTCCTTTACCTATACAAGAAAGGCTGACAATCGCTGACACTTCTCTACAAAAAGTTAACTGAATTGTTCGGGATTAAAATAATAATGATCTTCAATCCTGCCAGCTTTAACGGCTAGGGTTACTAATAAACAGAAGGAAAAAATAAGTAAATTATTGCGTTACTGTCTTATAATTAAAAATCATCAGGGATGTTTCAATGAAAAACGCAACGGCTTACCTATTAACAAAACTCTACTTCCTATACTCACTAGTGGTGGATTGCAGGCTTATATTGGGAACCTTTATGACCAAAGCTGTGTCTGTTGATGAAAGATCAAGGCCTTTACAGTTGAATTGGCTATGGGTGCTAAACTTAAAAGTCATTTATTTTCTTCGTTATATATTTAGAAACCAAGAGTTGTTTAACAAACAGGTTGACACAATATTTGAAGCAATTGTAAGCGACATGAAAAAGCAACCCTATCACGCCTCGCAAACTTTATTGGAAATTCCCAAGTTTGAACTTGATGAAATAAGCGCCGAAGAGTTCTACAATAATTTTGTGAAATACGGGCGTCCGGCGGTCTTCAAAAACGTTACCTCAGAAGCACGGGACAAGTGGTGTAGCGAATATTTTATCAAGCATTATGCCAATAAAAAGCTGGTAGTCGGTGACGAGGAGGGCAATGATGAAACCAAAACCGTGGAAAACTATCTCAATGACAGTAAAATTGACTACGCACAAAATACCGTTGATATACTCAACGAATGCCCTGAGTTAATTGAGCAGTTGGGTATTCACCGCTTTGAACCCTATATGGTAAAAGTTAGCAATGCAGTGGATAAAGGATATTTCGGCAGTGAAATCTTTATGGGAAAATCCAGTAAGACCGGCACCTCGTTTCACTGTGCCGGCGGTGAAAACCTATTCTTTATGTTGAGCGGGAGAAAGCGCTGGACGCTTATCAGCCCTGAATACACGTGGTTAATGCAGCCAATATTCAATAAAGATATGGCTTACGTGGCGTCTGATATATCCAGAGAGACACTACATAAACCTGAGGTGCTCGATAAATTGCACCCGGTCTTCAAATACGCCCCGAGATATGTAGTGGATTTGGAGCCGGGAGACGTGTTGTTTAACCCTAGCTGGTATTGGCATCAAATTGACAATTTAACCGATGAAACAATCGCAGTAGCTACCCGTTGGGTTACCGATATTAAGCAAACCAATCGACTTTTTACCCTGATGGAATGTTTCTCAAGCTACAGCCACCGTCTCCTGCAAGAACTTATAAAGACCGACTTTGACTATGTATACACCGATGATCTGATGAGAAATGAGTCGCTCTCCGGTCTCGAAAACGTTTTGGGGTTTGGTAGTGAAAAGAAAGCTGAAATTTATTTGGATAACCGTAGAAAATATGCAGAGCGCATGTTAACCGAGGAGGAAATGCAATTTTTTGACAATATAAAAGTGGCTTTTTAGCTTATTATTAATATTGACATTGATTTTAACAGTGACCGAAATTTCGATTGTCTGTTATTGATATATAGCTGAATCGCATTCAAAAAGTAGAGCGTTAATTATTGGATTCTTTTTGTAAAAGAGAGCACGAACTTCGGGGGGCAAAGTAAGTTCGTGCTTTATTCAGCACTGATAACATTACAAAATAATAATGAATTGGCTGACAAAAAGGCGGGTATCTTGTTATTACTTTAGGATTTACAGAATGTGACTATAGAAGAGCTGGAACTTGCTTTTACAAATTCACCGGTTGTTATTTACGTCTTCATATTTTTTGTCTTCAATCTTTCCATAGCTTTTATAGATATGATTGTAGACGCCGTTAAGAAAAAACAGCGCCGCTGGAAAGACACGGCAGCCAATATGTTTATTCTATTTATCGATCAGTTGATAAGCAGTACCGCAATTGGCGGTATTTCCATTGTCTTGCTGATCCCCTTCAGTTACCTACAGGTTCAGGAAATACCTATGACGGCCTGGACTTGGGTGGCCGCAATTATCGCCGCGGATTTCTGTAACTACTGGATGCATCGCACGGAGCACAAGTACAGATTTCTTTGGGCCCATCATAGCGTTCATCACTCCTCGGAGGACTATAATCTTTCTATTCCGGCCCGAATGTCCTGGGTACAGGATTATATCGAATGGATTTTTTTAATTCCTATGGTTTTACTGGGGTTCAACGTGTTCCAAACCGTCATTGCCTTTGTTTTTGTCGGTCAGTATCAGAACTGGATTCATACGGAGAAAATTGGCAAACTGGGTATTCTCGATGAAATATTTAATACTCCTTCCGTGCACCGGGTTCACCACGGTACAGCCAAGCATCATTTGGACAAAAACTTCGGCGGTATATTGATTCTGTGGGATAAAATGTTTGGCACCTTCCAGCGTGAAGATGAGCAGGCTATATACGGTCTGACAAAAAATATAAACACTAATAATCCCTTTAAAATCAATTTCATTGAGTACAAATATATCTGGAATGATGTAAAAAAATGCCATGGCATAAAAGATAAGCTAAAACTGATGTTTGGACCTTTAGACTGGAAACCTGACTATTGGCAAGAACAAGAGACAGGCAATACCACTCAAGTCGTTTGCCAATAGTCTGCTCTTTAACAATATTGCTGACATTTCCTGACAATTGCCGACCGTATTTACACGGAGTTTTACGCCAACCAGTCGCAAAATACACCACGATAAAACGACGAGGCAAAGATGGTGATAAATGGCTCATGAACGTTGCAAGAGGGTCTACTGGGGTGCTGATAACTGTATTGGCGTGCACATTTCTTAGCGCCTGTACCGGCTTGTTTCCCTCAATCAGACACTCTCCCGAACTAGCACAAGCCGAGCGCTCTTTGGCGACGACACTGGCCCCTGGCTGGACCACACAAACCTTGGCCCGGGACCAAAAAGCCCAATTAGAGCAAGACCTCTATAGCCTGATTCGCACCCCCGAGCTGCAGCAATTAATAGCCGAGGCCCTTAGCCATAACCGGGATCTAAGCGTCGCCGCACTACGCCTAAAAACCTCCCATTTGGCCCTGGCCGAGGCGCGCTCACAACGTTTACCAGAGCTTAATTTGGGACTCAATTGATCGCGCTCCAAGGCCTCTAACAGCAACAGTGATAAAAGTGGCTAGGGGAATATTGAGGGGAGTAGCTATGAGAGTAGCGATGGCTTTAAATTGGCTGATCAAAATGCCGGCCCGCGCTGTTGCGTTTGGGGGAGGAGATTCTCGTTTCGATCAAAAAGCAGCTGGAAAGCGGCAAAGAATTTGGCGACGAACAGCGCTCGCCTCCCCAGGTAGCGCTTGCGTTTGGCCGGTTTGACACCCTAAATCAGAAAATCGCCATAGTTTTCCCTGCCGTAACTCCCTGCCCATGGTGTCGCTGAACCACTTATAACTCGGCGACAGCGGCGCGGAGTTTCTCTTTGACAAGCCATCAGGCTTTTATCGACAAAGGCAATAATGTCCCCGGATCAATAATCGTTTTTATTTAAAAGTCAACCCCTAAACCAAAAAATCCTCCCTGTTGATCTTGTTGTCAACCTTTGAAGGCGGTAAAAAGCAGGGAGATTTGCCGGTTGCCACCACGTTAAAGCCGCCGGGTTAACGGGAGCTATTTAGCCTCCTTCCCACGGGTTCAATAGTTCTACCCATGGCCTGACATTTACGGAGCTACAAGCATTGCAGTGGGTACAGCCGCCAATGGCTCTACGTATTCGGCTGCGGTTTATCTTGTCGGCGTAATGAATAGCCAGTGGGGTTTGTACCGCTCCGATGATATGGGCGTGAATTGGGAGCGAATTAATAACGATGATCACGAGTTTGGTGGCATCAGTCGCATAGCTGCCGACAATAAAGTTTATGGTCGAGTCCCACGTTATTGAGAAGTTACCCGAAACGGCGCTAAAACTTATAACCGAGCGTCACACCGTATTGCCGCGGCGGCAGGTATGTACCGGTTATCGTGCGGCTGGTGGAAATCGCGAACGCGCCCGACAACACCTGTTTGTCCTCCAGGTTTTTACCCCACACATTGACGGTGAAGTTTCCATCTCCAGAGGTATAGAGCAGGTTGGCGTCAACCAGGGTGTAGGCATCAGTACCCAATACCGGGTTATTGAATTCGGTATAGAACTGTTCGCCCTTGGCGGCAACGTTGCCGCCAAAAGTCAAGGTGGCGCCACTGTTCAGTGCTATTTCATAGGCCGCGTGGAGATTATAGGTCCACTCCGGTGTGTTTCTCGGCACGTTCCCGGCCAGGCTTTCGGGTTCGACGCTGGTACTGTCGGCGCCGAACAAATCCTCGTTCAGTGGGTTCAGTGATTTGAATTCGTCGAACTCAATATCGTAGAGTGTGGCATTGAAGTCCAGCGTGAGGTGATCGGTGGCCGCCCAGCGCGTTTCCAGTTCCAGCCCCCGGCCGTCGGTCTTGGCCGCGTTTTCCAGCCGCGCCGAGAAAAACGGCGGGACCGGAATCGGAAAAGTCCGGTCAAATTGCGCGTCTTCCACTTGATACACAAAGGCGGCCAGATTCAACTGTACTCGGTTATTCAGGAAGGTGCCTTTCAGCCCCATCTCCAGGTTGTCGATGGTTTCCGGCTCGATGACCGTCGGGCTGCGCTCACCCAGGTTGGCGGTACCGCTTTTGAAGCCCTCGGAATAGGTGAGAAACAACAGGACATCGCCGGCCGTGCGATACTCGATACCGATTTCGGGGGAAAAATCGGAGAAGCTGTTGGAGTCCGTCTTGAGCGGATCAAAAACGGCCGCGGTAGCCACCGGCGAGGCTACGCCAAACAAAGTCTCGACGGTACGTTCCTCGTGGGAGTAGCGCGCCCCCAGTTTCAGGGCAAGCGCATCGGTCAGATCGTAACTGAAATTGGTAAATACCGCATAGGCATTTACATCCAGTTCCGCATCGATTATCACACGACTGCGGTCGCGAAAGCCGAGCGGATCGCGGCCGATGGCGATACCACTGTCCAGTTGCTCGTCGAAATAATACAGGCCGACGATACCATTGAGTTTGTCACTGTTGTAGAGAAATTGAATCTCCTCCGAATACTGCCGCGTGTCAATGGTCTGCAGCTGGGTCGTCGATGTCACCGAGGGCGGAAAGTCACCGTTTACGGTATCCGACACATCGAAATCCTGGAGCAGCAGATTGGAAAAATCCCGGTAGTTGGTCAGGGATTTCAGCGTAACCGTATCACTGGCCTCCCAAGTGAGGGTATTGGTGAAAGAGTCGGTATCCAGTTCCGCCAGGGGTACAAAATCGCCGCCGGCATCGCGGGATCCCGCGGCCACATCGGGCACCCCGATAGCCTGCAAGCCGGGATTGGTCGTATCGGGGAAGGAGGCGCGGATAAATTTTACCGCCCTTGAGTTTTCATCCTCCCGATAGTGCTCGACGGACAGTAAATTATCGACCCGCTCGCTGATCAGGAAATGCAGTTGGCCACGGACACCCAGTTTATCGGCATCATCGATATCCTTGCCGGTGCCGGTGTGCTCGCCGTAACCATCGCGTTTCTGCCGCCAGACAGCGACACGCCCCAACACCGACTCCGTCAAGGGCCCGCTGACCGCGCCCTCGGCGATGATATTGAGATCCTCTCCTCCCAGCGTCAGGCGGGAATAGCCCTGCAGATCTTCAGTGGGCTTGGCGGTAATCAGGTTGATAGACCCGCCGGTGGCGTTGCGGCCGTAAAGTGTACCCTGCGGCCCGCGCAACACCTCCACCCGCTCCAGATCGAACAAAGAGGTAAATTGCGCGGCCGCCTGAGAGATAACGGCGCCGTCGACATGCAGGGCTACAGAAGGGTCGATGCCGGCGAACGAGCTGCTCATGCCGACGCCGCGCACAAAAATCTTGGCGAAGTTAAAGTCGTTGCCAAACGTCAGGCCCGGCAGCAAGACCTGCAGATCCTCGATATTGTTGATCTGGGATTCCTGTAACTGGCTGCCGCTAAAAGCAGTGACAGCGGCGCTGACATCCTGGAGACTCTGTTCACGCTTTTGCGCGGTAACGACAATTTCCTCCAACGCCCCTCCCTGTGCCAAAGCGCCTTCGGTTTGAGTAATTGAAAACAACAGTGAAGTTATGGCGGTAAGCAGGGTTTTATTGTTACCCATAGATATACTCACTCTCTGATTGTCGCTGTTATATTTTTATTATTATTGACTTATTGTATCCAATAAATCAATAGTGGATACAATAAATCAAAGAACCAGCGCAGGCAAGGGTCGTCAATCCTTGCCCCTATCACCATGACATTGTGCCCACCCCGGGTTATTGAGAAGTTACGATCGGCGATCCATCGTAGATTACCTGTTTCGCCTCGGTTTTCGGGCGCCCGGCGGATACCGAGCGCTCGTTCATGACACGCTGCTCCGCCATACCTTGGAAACGCCACTGGCGGTGGCACTCCGCAACAGTGACAATCCCCGCACATCATCGGACTGCTGCCTCTGTACGACCCACCCCGTGAAGACTCGATGGATGTCATTGAGGAAATGCGCCAGTGCCGCGTTAACGTTAAGTTGACCCCGTTATTTACGGGTACGATCTTTCGTGTCGATCTCTAAATTCAGTGGCTCCGCTATATCGCTCCAGCGCACAAACTTGAAGTTGGAAGCATCCCCTCTTTCTACCTCATCGATGGAGCAACCGGTGATTTTGTTCTCGCCATCCTGCATGACTACCATCCCCTGAGTGAATAACCCTCCGAGGTTAACGTTCGTTACCATCATTCCGTCGGTTTCATCTACCCCGTCCACTACGCCGTCGACAACGGTAAAACTGCCGATGTAGTTCTGGTCGTCGCGATTAAAGATGACGATAGTATTGTCCCCCTGGCTAGAAACAAGCAGGTAACCTTCATCGTCGCCGGCGTCGTAGATTGTCAGTCCTTCAACATCCGCACTCAGAAACGCATCGCCAAAGCCCGGGTCATTGTCAAACGCCAGTGTACAGATGAACTCCTCTTCTTCCGGATCAAAAACGCGGGTGAAAGGTACACCAAACTCCTTGACCTTGGCGAACAATTCCCACGCTTCCTGGTCGGTCGGGTCGTCGAGATCAATCTTCCAGATACCGACATCCTCCTGCCCGAGAAATAAGACGTCATTGCCTACATCCGCGACCATACCTTCTACATGGGGACCGTCAAAATCGTCGTCAGTACAAGGTGTCCAGCTTGCACCATTCGGTAAGCTGAATACCTCGGGCAGGGAAAAGGTGTTTTCCTGGCGGTAAGTAACTTTCCCCAAGCCGTTATCAATCAATCGTAATTGCGTAACATTGGTCGTGTCGTTCTGGCTGACGAACGCGAAAAAATCATCTTCATCCGCTGCGGTTGCCAGACCGTAAGCCGTCCGCTGTGTATTGACCTCATCCTGGTTGGCAGAAAATATCAAAGGTGTTTCGCTGGCAGTGATATTGATAAGAGGAGGCCGTCCTTTATCCAGGTTTTTATGGTTGACCGCAAAGAAGACGAGTTTGTCCAGTCCACGTTCGCTGACCACGATTACATCGATTTTTGTGTCACTGAGTTCGAAGTCGTAGATAATATCCGCATTGTTCAGGCGACCGGGAGCATTGTCGTTGCATGACTCTAGAGGATAAGAACAAGCGGGTGCGGGCGCGGCAGCGATATGCTGGAGCAGCTTTCCATCCAGCGTATAAACATCGAGACCGCCTTCCTTTAATGTGGCAACGATCAGACTTTTGCTCGGGTCGTCAGGGTTGATCCAGATAGCCGGGTCATCGGCATCGGCGTTATTGCCCGCCTCATCGTCAAAATGATCTCGCGTTTCAAGTATGGCTGATATTTGTACTGTGTCGGCAGCCTGTATTGGTAAGCAAATACCGAAAAGCGTTAGAAGTAAAACAATTTTATTTAATAAATGCATTGGTTTTATCCATTGTTCAAGGATGCCGAATTTGACGACTATTCCCATATTCATGAGCAGCAGGGTACATAAATATTTGGAAAAAATTCTCTTTCTCGGTGTAAACAGACTGGGCAAAAAGGGGCGTGCTCTGTGCACCTAAATCTCAAACGCTTTGGGTATATAATGCTATCACAATATATTTTTAATGTGGGTAAGTTATTTATCAGAAAGTGGGAAAAGTAGATGGGCTTCAAACCGATGCACGGCCAGTGGGATACCCTGCCGGCGGTTGCCACGCTGTTGTTGCTCGAGGGGGAGATTACGGAGTTTATCGATCGGCATAGGCGACTAAGAAACGGGCACGGAATACGGCGAATGGAAAACCGGCAAGCGAACATCAGGTCTCATCGTGTCGGCATCAATGTTTGCGTTGAAATTCGGTTCCGCTATTGGCGGCGCACTACCCGGCTTCATCTTGTTCTACAAGATCGACCGCAAGACACTCATTCGAATCGAAGCGGAATTGAACGCTAGACGAGGAGCTGTATCGAGCCTGAAAAAAATAGCACACGGTTGTATCTTGGAATTGATTAAATATTTTCGCCGTTGCGCGGCGCGGCTGCAGACCTGCGAGTTACACAGCACCCTTTGACGACGGGCGGCCGCGGACTGGCGCTCAAGGTGGATGTGCGCTCCGAGGAAGAGGTTACGGCGGCAATGGAAACAGGCGATCAATCAGTTTGTTAGCACCCTTATCAATTCCAGTCCGAAGGTGACGCTGTGTTAAACCGAGAAATCCGCTTGCTCGACTCCCCTTTCAATTGGTAGTAGCTATCTTCATAAATATTCCATCTACACAAATCGATGGGTGTTACTTCTGATGCGTTTACGCTACCAACCGCGCCAGCAACTTCTAATCCAGCAGCAACAAGTTCAGAACAGAAAAACTTACTGAAGTCTTCTTCATTATTGGTAGGGCCGTGAATACCAAAAGGAAGCTTGTCTAACGCATCAATTGCCGATTTAATAGCTTGTGGCATATCATATGGCTTTCGTTCCTTAGCTTGATTAAACAAGAAATTAAAGTATTTCTTTTTATTAAAAGAGTTTTTTCTAATTTCTTTATTAAGAGGCAACCACCACAATTCACCATCATAAGTGTTTAGTCTGTCGCTAAATCGCGAAACATTTACACCATTAAATCCATGAAGTGACGTTGATTCGATGATTTGATTAAAAAATCGTGATGTATCATCATCGGGGATTTTGGTCTGCAATATCACGCCCACATGGGAAACACATGAGAAGGTTGCAAACTTTATAATTTCTGAAAAGTGCCCCTTCCCGCCGAATGCAATTACATCTCCTGGCTGCATTAATTCTCTTGCTTCTTCGTAAGTTATTTGTTTGGCAGACATCCTATTTTCTCCTTTCATGATTGTGTAGTGCTAAATGGTATTTACTCCGGTGTATGGCATACCGCCTCGACATTATTCCCGTCCGGATCAATAACAAACGCACCGTAGTAATGCTCGTGATACATAGGGCGTAGACCGGGCTTGCCATTGTCTTTACCACCATTGTCCATAGCATGCTCATAAAACTGATCCACTAACCTGCGAGAAGTCGCAGAGAAAGCAACATTTGTATCGTAGCCTCCAAGGCCATTTTGCCGAAGCCTACTATTTCCTGATAAATTTTCACCCAAAATAAGCTGAAAGCCAGTCGTGGTCAAGGCTACCTCTACGTTCATACGTCTCACCCTTATCGATAAAACGGTCACCAAGTCTACTATCCTGGTTTTGATTCAACCAGACAATCTTTTGATTTATTTGAATTTTCCGGCATCTTTCAACTCTGCTCCGGATAATGGCCTCGGTGATCGTTTTCCAGCCCATTTAACTTGAATTGCGCCAAAATCTGTATACAAATACATATTATACCGCTGTAACCATAAGGAGATGTTAATGTAGGTTATGGCGAAGTGTATATGCCGTTCGCTCTGGCGAAAAAATACCCTAAGGCTCCTACCCGTCCTGCTTGGCAATATGTATTTCCGGCTCCCAAACCAGCTTTGTGCTATATAATGCCATTCCCTTTGTGGAGGGAGGCGACAGTGAACAATAACCCCGATGAAATTACCCTAAATACGGATGCCCTTGCCCGCAAAAATTTAACCACCTCCTTGTCTTCCGGGCGTCTGGATAGAAACCGAAAACACTTCGAATTGTTGGCGGGTTTGGGTGACCACGATGGATATTGTGTACCCTATACCTCTACAATTTCCATGCACAAAGCGGCCTCGTCCATCGTTTCGTCCACTTACGCTGCCAATCGATCCGGTCAGAGGAGATGCAGTCCCTCCAGAGACCGTTTGCGGCAGGGATGCCGCAAGCGAGCCCCCAGGGAAGGGTTTACGGCGTGTTTCTGGAGGGACTGCATCTCCTCTGACCTAACACCGGGCGAAACGATAAACGAGGCCCACAAAGCCTTGTTCATTATTTTTCCAGAGGCAGTGACAAGCCGGAATTCCGGGAAAAAATAAAACACTATGAAGTGGTGATTCCTTTTTTAGCCGAGGCGATCGCCTATTTTGGTTTTAACCTTTTCTCGGATTACTTTCTGAATAAAAATTTACAAAGTCAGTGTGGGGCGCTGATTTTAGTGAGTTGTCCGGCACCCCAGTTCAGTTGTCGGGCATTAACCGAAAAAGCGCGCTTTATCCACGCAGTCGTTTATATACCCAAAGCGTTTGCCTCGACTACCAGAACATGCTGTCTGTGCCTCATTGAATAGCTGCCGACCAATACCTCTATGATGTGACTTTGGTAAAACGAATAAATCAGATAAATTCCAAAAGTTCTGAATGAGAATGAATCCCAAAATTGAGGAGTACACTTCAGGAAAACTCGCTCTGAACCCGATATATTATTCTCAATATGCGTCATAGTATCAGCAATAACTTCTTCTTTGATATTATTACTGGCTTCGACAGATTCAAGAATTGCGCTTCTAGCTAATTCCTTTAGCTTATCAATATCTTCTTTTGATACTTCTTCGACCTTTATTTGTAGTAACTTCTAACGCCCAAATAACCGGGGCAAATTGAGCGCTAGCGAAATTTGCATCCGAGTTAATTTTCTTGTTAGGCCAAGAAACCTTCAATTTCATGTGTTTCTAGCAAACTTACACCAATATTATTCATTTCCTCTTCACCCTTAGGGTACAGCTGTGACATGGCGTCTTTTGCCAGCACTACACGAAAATCACGCTCACTTGCTTCGTAAATACTTGTTCTTGGACAGTTAGGATAATTACAGCCAGAAAATACTAATGTATCCAATTTTCGATCTTTCAAGAACTCTTCAAGGCGGGTTCCGTAAAATGCTCCCCACCTTGGTTTGTACATTACATATTCATTGCTACCAATTTGTTGTAACTCTCCCGCCAATAGAGTATTTGCATCTAGTTTTATTGAGGTATTTGGTTTCAAATTGTCAACCAACTCTGCACCTTCGGATTCTGGTGCAACTATTTCCCCTCCTTCTTCAATGATTTGTTTTCTACATAAATCAACAT
>JARROD010000284.1:0-10498 GCA_037384225.1 Exilibacterium sp. | reverse complement strand
CCCAGACACGCCGCAAGTCCCCCTCCGAGGCCCGGCCCGCCATCACAGATGGCGGGCGTTCGGCGGCGCCGCAAAGCAGTGCTTTGCAAACGGCTTGCCTCACCCATGTAGGCTTGGTGTCGGCATCCATGCCTCCGACAGTCTGGGCCAACTACCCCCGGATGGCCGCCGGATCGAAGGCACAAATACCCCGGGTTATTGAGAAGTTGCCCGCAGGTGTGACACCTAAAAGTAGTATGAGCGCGAGTTATTCGTGTAGCTGCCATCGTCGCATTGGCAACTTGCCACGCACTTTTAGCGGATTGTTTTCGATCGGCAGCACTGACGTTTATTCGATTCCAGTGGCTTGGCAGCCAAATGACAAATATTTAAAAAAATACAATTTTTATTTCAAAACAAAAATTAATGGGTGTGCGTTCTTGACACTTTTTACATTCGGCAAGCCGTTTTGACTACGCAGTATTGAAAACAAACCGTAATCGCTATCGACGGCGGTGGATTCAGGATTCAGAGACTTGCTAATTTTCGGCGAAAAAGGGGGGTCTTCTCATATGCTTAATAAAAATAAACTGGCAGCGGCGGTGTTGGCGGCTATTTCATCTGGCGCTATGGGCGAAGCGTCCACAAAGCAGGATAGCCCAATGATCGAGGAGGTGTCGGTAGTAGGGATTCGCAAAAGCCTGCAAGCCGCGTCTGACCTAAAAAGAAACAGCTCGGTTATTCAGGACAGCATTGTTGTTGAAGATATCGGAAAGTTTCCCGACCAAAATGTTGCAGAATCCTTACAGCGAATAAGCGGCGTGAGTATCGACCGCGATCGGGGAGAGGGCTCAAAAATTACCGTCAGGGGATTTGGACCTGCCTTTAATGTCGTTAAACTCAACGGACGCACGCTGGCGACCACCTCGCGAGGGCGTGACTTTGATTTTCAGGTGCTCGCTTCGGAGTTGATCTCCGGTGCGGACGTTATTAAAAGCCCCATGGGGAAAACGCCGGCCGGCAGCATTGGCGCGTATGTCAATATTAAAACGACCCGCCCTTTAGATGATCCAGGGCTTAAAATAGCGGGCTCGATCAAGGGCAAGCGCAATGAGCTGTCTGGTGACAACAGTCCACAATATTCCGGTATCTTTAGTAATACATTCGCCGATGACACCATTGGCGTACTGGTGGGGTTTTCCAAGCAGGAGTCGTCAAACCGCATTGATTCCACTTCCACCGGCAACTGGGCTATTATGACTGACCCAGCCCTCGACATTACAGGCGATATCGTTAACACCAGAGGTGAGGTGGTAACGCCCTCTCAACTCCGGTACGCCGGCCGCCATCAGTTCGGTATCGGCCAGGAGGAGCGTGAAAGAACGGCCGCCAATCTCACCTTGCAATGGGCTCCATCCGAGACGTTTACGCACACGTTAGACTTTATATACAGCGATTTTGGGAATATAGCACTCGGCCAGGGGATGCAGATTCCACTTCAGCGCAACGGCTGGAGGAATGTCGTCGTTTCTGACAATAACACCATCCTGGCGGCGGAAAAATTTCAAACTGAGGACAGTACACGCGGTCACCCGATGGATGGACATTTCAGTGTAAGCGGCTCCGAATCCGAAACTCAGGCCATTGGGTTCAACAGCAGAGCAGACTTCGGGCAGCTGAGACTGAATCTGGATGTCTCCGTATCGGAGGCAGAAGCAATGGTATCGTCCCACTCGATGGTGCCCAACTACATCAATGGCGATAACGGCAAGAATGAGTTTACCTACAACACACTAAACGGCGGTATCTTGGACTTTTCCACAACCATTGATTTGGCGGACCCGGCCAATGCCAGGGCACACTGGAACAGTGTCGGAGACACGCTGCTAAAGGATGAAATAACAGAGCTGAAATTTGACGCAGGCTATGATTTGGAAATGGGCGCTCTGGTATCCATTGATGCGGGCATCGCTTACGCTGACCGGACCAAGTCAAGCGATCACTTTGTAGCCCCGGATGGCTGTAAGAACAAGAATGTATCCTGGAGTGATCCTGATATAGACCTGTACAATACCTGCGGCACCTTTAGAGATATACCGGATTCGGTATTTCAGGCCAGCCCGGTTAAAGACTTCCTTTCCGATGAGAAGGGTAATTTTCCGAGAGATTTTATTCTGGTTTCCGACATCGATACCTACCACGCCGCCCTCCAGAAATTGCGCGGCGATACCTGGCCGCAAATGGAGTTGGTAGAGAACGCCTCGGTGGAAACCACTGAGCAAACGGCAACGCTCTATACGCAATTTAACTTTGAGGGTCTTCTCGGCGCCTACGAGTGGCGCGGCAATCTCGGCCTCCGTTACGTGGAAACCGACACCGCCTCAACCGGTCACAGAAAAGACCGCTTGTCGATTGTGGCTCAACCCCCAAATGAGGGCGGTGAGAACCTGCTGGAAGTGACGTATACCGAGAACCGGCCGGTGACCATCGAGCAAAGCTATAGCAACCTCCTGCCAAGCGCTAACGTCTCCATTGACTTCCTCAATGGTTTTGTGGCTCGCGCGGCGGCGTCCAAAGTGATGAGCCGACCCAAAATTGAGGACATTGGTGTTAATCGCAGTTATAGCGCCAGTCACCAGGAGAATTTCTCCAGCGGTGGTGGCAACCCTTACCTTAAACCCTACGAAGCCAAACAATACGATCTGTCGCTGGAGTATTACCAGGATAACGGCAACGCTTATGCGGTAAACGTTTTCCGTAAGGATATCAGCAACTTTATTTCGACGCTTGTAACGCAAGACTCCACGCCAGACGTTTTTGTCGATGGAAAATATGTTGACACAGTCGTAGAAAAAACCAATGGCGGGATTTTGATTGAAAGGATCCGGCAAAAGGAAAACCGTCCGGGCGGGAGTATTACCGGCGTTGAAATCGCCGCTTTGCACCACTTCGATTACCTCCCGGGCATTTTCAACGGGCTGGGTATCCAGGCGAACTACACTCGCCTTACCAGTGAAGACGATGCGGCGGAAGCACTTAATGAGGAAAACGTTCGCGAGCCGGGATCGGCTATCGAAGGATTTGCCGAAGACAGTTACAATATCATCGGCTTTTACGATAAAAACGGCATTCAATTGCGCGCCGCTTACAACTGGCGTGGTAACTACCTGAGTCGCCGTTTAGACGACGGGTTGCCCAGACATGTAGACGCCTATGGTCAGTTGGATCTGCGCGCTTCTTATGATATTACAGATAAAATAACGGTATCCGCATCGGCGGTGAATGTGACCAATGAAAAGGTCTTTCACTATGCCGATGTCAAGGAGCGTATGCGTTTAATCCAGTATACCGGACCGCGTTATCTGATCGGTATCAATGCGAAATTTTAATCGGTCCGGGTTTTCGAATCCTGACATACACGCCGAGTCAGATGATACGCTTCATTGAACAGATTTTTCAGGAATGAAGCGTAATCAATTTTTATGGGAGTTTTAACGCGATTGAAGGAGCGTTACCTCTGTCAATGGCATAGACCAATCATATTCACATGCTGTTTCTCGATGGGGTCTATGCCGAAGACGGCTACGGCCAGCCGCGTTTCCATCGCGTCAAAGCACCCACTGACGATGAACGCCATGTCTTCAAAAATTTATGCAACGATAGGGTCAATCGATACTATTTAGTAAAAATAGTAGTCTCGCTTTATTCCTACTCCACTTACCCCCTAATTTCAATTCCTATTGAGCACCTATTTTTTGACAAACTTTTACGGCTTTTGTCGCTTTGTAGATATACAAGGCAACACCTTGAAAAAGTTTAAAAAAACCACGATATTTTTTCCCATAAAACTTCATCCCTAACTAGTGAGTAATAGAAATGAAAAAAATCTTTGCTTCTCTAATAATGGCGCTCAGTTTGTCTACATCAGCAATGGCCAGCTCTAAATACGAGCTTGAATTTGTCGATGCCTTTGGTACAGGCTGCCCAGACCCCTCAGTAATTTCTGTCGAAAAAGCTGCCGATGGCAGTTTCTTCATTAAAGCGGACTTCGATAAAAACGCAGGCCCCGATGCCTTTTCTGCTGCAACAGACGCCGAAGTTGCACTGGCGCGCACAGACTGCACTATTCAATACAAAATCAAGCTCGGCAGTAAATACAAACTTAAACAAGCCAGTTTTTCTGTTGACGGTGAATATAGCTTAACAGACGAAGGCGGCCGCGCTTTCTTTAGTATCCGGCAAAATGTACCAGGCGTCGTAGATCCGGTGTTTGTCACCGCCAGGTACTCCGCCGCCACAGACCCGCTCGATGATATCTGGTATTTGGAAGGTAACTTTCGCGGTCTTTTTTCATCGGATATCAACTACTGTGGCGCCACTATTCCAATAGAGGTGCAAGTACGCGGTTCTGCAAGACATGCCCGCAATGCCCAAGACGACACATTTATCGCCATCTTTAATGGCGAGGGTGATATCAACGCACGGCGCGGATATCGCAGAATCCATTGCAAACCCATTTTCGTGCCTTGTGAATAACAGCCTGTAGTCTCGGCTTTAGCGCCGGGACTCTGGGTAGGCATCAGATAAAAAGAATTCGTCAGCGAGTGGGCTATGAAATTGTTTAAAAACTATATTTTGATCTTTCTGTTAACGACTTTTACTCAAGTAGCTTTAGCTACAGCACCGATGAAGCCGGTTGATTTCGACTTATTGTCATCAGACGATTGTGGTTACTTTACCGCTGAAGTACCGGATTCAGGCCCCAACATGCGCAGTCTCGTTTTGCGATTTCAGGACTTTGGTGTAATAACAACCAACTCCACTTATGTAGAAAGAAAATGCGAGCTGGATGTGTATGTTACTGTGCCCAGAGGCATGAGGTTTCGGCCATCAGCAGCCTTAGCCGACGGAGAGGTATCCACTTCAGAAAAAGGCAGCGCTTATATAGCATTGAGTTACTCTTGGGCGGGTGACTCTGTCAATACTGAAAAATGGTTTGAACGTAATATACTCGATACATTCTTGGCTCGCGCAATACGCGGGAGCGGTTGGATGTATTCGGCATGTGAAAATCGCGATTCAGTGCATCATGTGGGGGGTAGTTTTCTAATCAGTGCTTACCGAGACAAGCGCGACGCCAACGACTCGGATATCGCATTGTTTAATGCCGAACAACAAAACAAGCTCACCAGTCGATGGATTTGGGAGTGGGAGCACTGTAACCCCTGGTTGAATCACGATTATAAGTCACGTTACACGAACCCCAATGGGCAATGGGTTAACGGGTCGACTTCACTGCTTGGCGATAAGGGCACCTACTCAACCGATGGCGGCGCTTCTGGCGAGCTCTACAACGTACAATACTCGACAGACTATTCTGTAGCTCAGGGTTATTGGCGTTTTCAAAACGGAAGCACTGGCTGGTTTCAATTTGTACTCAGTGACGAAACCGGTACAGAATTTTCTGGCATATGGGGAACTGGCGACAGAATTGGAATTAGCACCAAAGGCAAATGGGAAAGCCGATAATACTGTGCCATTCATTTCATTAGTTAATAAACCGGTAGATTACCCGATTAAGAACTGTCTCACCTTGTGTTTTACCGGTTTTTCTTAAACATTATCAATTTCAAGTATTTCAATTACGCTAAGGTCCTCCTAAGGAGGTTGACGATATGAAGCAGTATATATCAACAGCACTCATTATCACCTTGACCACATTTACTCAACAAGCTATTTGCGCTGCCAAAATAGAGGGCACACCAAACGGTTGTATTTTCGACGAAGGACCCACACGTGAGCTGCCTATAAATAAGTTAACTGACACACCGGAAGCTTTAAGCTTGTATATCTCCACAGGTGAAAACCAGTCCATTACTACAGCCACGTGTTTTTTGAAGTTGTACGCAGAGCCGAAAGCCGGAGAACGCTATAAAGGATTAAAACTGGAGATAAAGGGTAGTTATTGGCTTGCTCAAAAAGGGCGAAGTTTTCTGGCACTTACTTCGCAATTAATTGAATTGCACGATAAACAATCTTTTAAACTGCGCATTGACACAGAAACAGAAGATGACGGAGTCATAAATGATATAGCTTTATTGACTCCGCAAGACAACACTTTTGGCTGCGGAGAACCGGTCACGATTGATATTGGCATCTATAGTATAGCTCGCCGCATAAGACAAGATCAGCAGGAAACCATTCTCGATATAAACAGCCTCAATCTACAACCCGTTTTTGAGACTTTCGATTGTGACGATAAGCCCGCGGAATAAAAAGTAGTGGAACTTTACATTAACCTGTGAATTATAAAAATATAAATTGAATATATTCAGTCATCGTCAATAACTTACCTTTTGGCACTTGAAAAAGTCATGCCGCCCTCCTATTCTTAGAATGTAGGAAGAGGTAAGCCAATGGGAAATGCATTCACACACTTGTTCGAGCAATATTGCACCAGCAATAAAACTTTGCTCGATAAAATGATACCCATAATTTATAGAGAGTTGCACACTCTAGCGCATCGTTACATGAAAGGTGAGCCTGCCGGACACACACTGCAAACGACAGCATTGATCAATGAAGTTTATTTAAAGCTAGTTGATACCGATACGCCCTGGAAAGATCACAAACACTTTTTCTCTGTCGCAGCAACCATTATGCGCCATGTTTTGGTGGACCACGCCAAAAGAAAAAAACGTTTTAAACGAGGCGGCGGCTTAACACACATAGAATTCAATGATGCCTTCTATCTCGACAGCGACAAGACTCATGACCTAGTAGCCCTCGACAAGTTATTAACTCAACTGGCGTCTATCGATAAAAGAGCTAGTCGCGTGTTCGAGTTATATACGTTTGGAGGTTTGCAACGGGGGGAGATCTCAGAAACTGAACATATCTCCACAGCCACTGTAGATAGAGACTTACGCTTTGCCAAAGCCTGGTTAATAAGCCGCTTATGCCCTCCCGGTTGAGAACATCTGACGATGGATGTAATCCTTTGGAACAAGGTAAAGATATTATTTGACCAACTCCTCGAGTTACCTGCCGAGAAAAGAACTGCATACCTGCATAAACACTGCCAGGAAGCCGAGGTAAAAAATGAAGTACTGCAGCTCTTATCTGCAGAAGCTCACTCTGCAGACTATCTCACGCACATTGTTTCAGACAGTGTAGAAGAGCTGCTCACAGATAATGCATTCTCACTTAATTGTGGTGACATTGTCGGAAAATATCGCTTGGAGACATCATTAGGGCAAGGTGGAATGGGCAAGGTTTTTCTTGCCCACCGGAGCTTTGACGGCTTTCAACAAAAAGTAGCGATTAAAATAACCAGAATTCAGCTTTTTGAGCGTGATCACTTATCACGTTTTAACAGTGAACGGAATATTCTCGCAAAACTAAATCACCCCAATATCGCACGCTTTCTCGACGGAGGTACCACAACATCCGGAATACCTTACTTGGTCATGGAGTATATTGAGGGTGAGCCTATTGACATATACTGCGGCCGGCGCCGACTCAGCCTAAAAGAGCGATTGCGTCTGTTTCAACAGATTTGCAGTGCAGTTCAATATACACACCAGAACCTGATTGTACATAGAGACATCAAGCCCTCCAATGTACTGGTTACCGCCGATGGCACCGTTAAACTGCTGGATTTTGGCATTGCCAAAATACTACAGCCTGAAACTTACAGCGACAAGTCTGTTGAGACACAAATGGGTATTCTGGCTATGACACCGAACTATGCGAGTCCGGAGCAAATTCGCGGGGAAACCATTACCACCCGTAGCGATATCTATTCGCTGGGGGTTCTCTTGTATTATTTATTAACCGCAAGGCACCCCAATAAACATAATGACGTTTCCGAAACTACCGATACACATACAAACTTTCGCATCTCCGCAATAAAACCTAGCCACGCGGTTGTCAGAAGTTCTGAAGCTGACATTGAAAATGAGCGCAATTTAGGCTTTTTCTTCGATCAGGCACAACGTTGTAAATACGCGCGCACTTTGCACGGCGACATCGATACTATCTTACTTAAAGCCTTGCTAATTAAACCTGAACATCGCTACCAACTTGTGGCACAGTTGTCAGGGGATATAGAAAATCATTTAACCAATATGCCAATTGCTGCAAGACCCTTGCAGTTGGCACTATTTACTGCTCAAGTTCGTTATGCGTCACAAGCTTAGTGTTATCTTGGGAACTCTGCTGATTTCACTTTTGTTTTGTTATCTTGGGAACTCTGCTGATTTCACTTTTGTTTTTATCCACCATAATGATCAGTCTACAAGCTATTCACTTAGCCGAACAAAGGGATATAGCCACCAAAGAGGCTATTACCTCACCGCGCATTACAGATTTTATGGTTAGTATTTTTTCGGTATCGGATCCGATTGAGTCTTTGGGCAATAAGCTCACCGCTAGAGAAATACTCGATCGCGGTGCCGAAAAGATTGACAATGAGCTTGAAGATCAACCTGAGATACAGGCGACACTTATGCACACTATCGGCAGAGTGTACCACAGCTTGGGTATTACATCGCGAGCCAAACCTTTGCTCCACAATATCCTCCCGGTTACCTATTTATCGGGAATAATAGCTCCATTGCGAACGCAACAAAATCAAACATATTTGCCAACTGCTTGTTAAAGAACTCGCCTGTAGCGGATTACGATTCTAACAAAAAAATCCCCAGACGCGGTTTTTCAGGTCGGAAGTGCCGTTGAACGTTGGGTGAAGCGACACCATGTCGCCCCATTGGCCCACTGCCAGCATATTGAAGGGCTGGCTAGGCGACGGCCGAAGGCTGTGTTACAGTGTGTACCTTTGAACACACCTTGAGGTATCCGTATGTCCACCACCATGACCATCCGCCTGGAACCGGAGCTTAAAGCCCGCCTCGATCAATTAGCCGAGGCCACACACCGCTCCAAGTCGTTCCTGGCAAGCGAAGCGATACGCGAGTTCATCGAACTCAACGAGTGGCAGATTCAAGAGATCAAGGAAGCCATCAAGGAAGCCGACGCCGGCGATTTTGCTGATGATCAGGAAGTGAAGGATGTTTTTGGCAAGTGGGGTGTAAATGCAGGTTAAATGGCTGCGCAAAGCCCTCAGGAACCTTGACCGCGAAGCCGAGCACATTGCTCAAGATGATCCCGCCGCCGCTCGGCTCGTGGTAGAACGTATTCACCATTCCGTCCGCCAACTGGCGGACAACCCCGCTGAAGGTCGTCCCGGCCGTCTTCCCGGCACACGAGAGCTGGTAGCCCCCAAGACGCGCTATGTTATTCCCTACCGGGTGAGGCCACGTTTAAACCGCATTGAGATTCTCCGTGTTTTTCATACCTCCCGTAAATTGCCGAAGCGACGGTGACCCGTCTCTTTTAGCCGCCCCTGCGGCGGTGTACTTAACGCAAAGGTAACCGGGCACTTTGAAGCACTAGCGGAAAAGTGGTCCGGTTGACCGCCTCGTTAAGCATTTAGCATACCTTTAATTTCGTTGCGCCAGCTTAAAGCGATTATTGCCGAATTGTCCCGATCTTTTTTTCCGATAATTTCCTTATTAGAAAGCATATTTGGAGATGACAACTCATCGCAATTAAATACAGTTTCGAGCAACCCCCAAAGAGACATAAAACCTTTTGGGTTTTCAATTTTATCCGTTTTGTATGCGTCGATCATATACTTACTGGGATTTTTAACTAGAACGCCATTACGCAAGCGCTCAAGCGCATTATGGATGAAACTCTTGTCTAATATTGATAATGTTGCCGCTATTTGAGGGTTTACCCATGAAGATCGATCAAAAGTTTCCCATAGGGTTTTCACCATTAGCGGCTTATCATCAACTAATAGCGCTGCAAGACAATCAATAAGATGAGGTCTCCAATTACGAACTCCCATTAAAATTTCAATTTCTTTCTCGGGTTTTTCGGATTCTAACAAAACACCCTTGAGTTTCTCCAGCTCGCTCTGGGATGAAGCTTGTCTCACATTTAGAACTTCTAAATAGTTGATCCTTGCAACGTTACACTCTCTTCCCTCGAATTCACCTTTTTCGTAAAAAATTGTCTCAAATACTTTTTCTTCTTCGCTTAGCATGCACCTCTCCTTTGACGCCTAACACCGCTGTAAATTGCCGCACGAAGCGTAGCGTAGTGCGGTCAATTTGACAGCTTTGTTAGCACTTTTTCGACGCGACATGGTTAAGTAAGACTGAGTGGACTGTAATAGAATACTCCGCATAACTCGACATTAACTCATCTTTTTCTGTGAATTCAGAGAATCCTTCATCGTCCACCTTAATGTACTCCCACATTTCGTTTTGATGCAACCAGATTGGGTCGGCGTTGTTTGCTATCCATTCGTCGACGGCAATTCCATCAATAGTTGGCGGCCTTTTAATTCTAACCTGCTTTCCATTCATGAATACCCATTGGTACTTTCTTTGCCTTTCTTCCTTAGCCTTTTTTCGTGCGCGTTTCTGTGCCGCACTAAGTTTCTTCT
>JARROD010000283.1:0-5075 GCA_037384225.1 Exilibacterium sp. | reverse complement strand
ACACTGTCTATTTCACTGCTCACGTTCGGCTAGACTCCGCACACTATATTACCCCAAAGTCCTCCATCGTAGAGAGAACGCGGCTTTATCTCTAGGTTAAAATTATCTTTAAAGTGGTACTTTTTTAGCTAAGGGTTTTTAGCTAAGGATTTTTAGCTAGGGGTTTTTAGCTAGGGGTTTTTAGCTAGGGGTTTTTAGCTGTGAATTTCACTATAGAACTCTTCGGTGCTCAGCCTCTGGCGCCGGTACTGACTCGGAGTCGTACCTTTAAGCGCAGAGAAACGCCGGTTGAAATTGGAGAGGTTAGAGTAGCCACACTGGAGTGAAATAGTGAGTATATCGTCCCGGGTACTGGCAAGCAGCCGGCAGGCTTCCGTAATCCGCATCATATTGACGAAAGACACGAATGTGCGCCCGGTTGTCGCTTTAAAAAAACGGCTGAACCCCTGCGGCGTCATACCCAGGAGATCCGCCACCTCCGTCTGCCGTATATCGCTGCTGAGATTGCTAATGACATGGTTGATCACCCGGCTCATACGATCTTCCTGAAAACTGTCATCGTCGATCATATGGGTTTCATCCATCAACGGTTCGCCGTTTTTTTCCTCACTCAAGCCGTGCAACAACTCAATAAAAACCGCGATTCGATACAACCCGTCGGCGTCGATAAGGCGCTCCATAAGCCGGCGAATGACTTCCACGCCACGGCCGGTATAATGAATACCGCGCCTGGCGTTGGTGAGCAGGCTACGCAACGACTGCGCCTCGGGAATCTGTAAGAACCCCTCGCCCAGACATTCAGCCCGGAACTGGACCACTATCATTTCACAGGGGCCCTCCCTGTGGCCGGCGTTACTGGTCCAGCAATGGGGGATATCGGGGCCCAGAAACACCAGATCCCCGGCGTGATAGACATCGACGCTGTCGCCCAGAAAACGGGTTCCTTCGCCGCGGACAATATAGGAGAGTTCATACTCGGGGTGATAGTGCCAGCTATGCTCATCCTGAAATGCCTGGCACTGGTAGTGCAATACGCGAATGGATTTGTCGTCTAGATGAACAGCTTCAAATAGCGGCTTCACAATTCTGCCTGGAAATAAAAAAGAGACGATTGGTACTCCTATAGAATACAACAACTTGGGGCTAAAGGGTTACCAGACCGCACCCTCTACATCAGCGCTGGCCGGCAGCCCCCGGATTTCCCCGGTCTATCTTTTATTTTTTCATTGTGCTGCTTTTTTAAGCTGTTTCATTAACTTTTTTAAGCTGTTCCATTAACTTTTGATTTTCCGCTTCGATATGCCGGTAAAAGGCGCTATTGGCCAGCTTGGAGGCTGCCGCGTTGTCCACAATAAGCACGACATCGGCATGCAACTGAAGCGCCGACGCGGGCCAGGAGGCCGTGATCGGCCCCTCCACCGCCGCCTCAATCGCCTCGGCCTTGGCGGCCCCGGTTGCCAGCAGCACCACTTTGCGGGCGTCGAGGATGGTGCCTATACCCATGGTTACAGACAGGTGGGGCTGGTATTCATCGGCGCTAAAAAAACGGGCATTGTCCCTGATGGTCTCCGGCGTCAGGGTTTTAACCCGGGTGCGGGACATTAGCCCGGAGGAGGGTTCGTTGAAACCAATATGGCCGTTGCGGCCGATGCCAAGCAACTGTATATCGATACCTCCCAGTTGGCCGATAGCAGCCTCGTATTCCCCACAGGCCCGCAGAGGATCGCTGGCATTGCCCGGCGGCACCGCAGTTTGTGCTTTATCGATATTGATGTGGTCAAACAGATGGGTATCCATAAAATGGCGGTAGCTCTGCGGATGGTTTGGTGCCAGCCCCAGATATTCATCGAGGTTAAACGTACTGACACCGTGGAAGGAGACAGTACCGGCGCGGTTGGCCTCGATCAACAGTTTGTACAGCGCCAACGGCGTCGAGCCTGTGGCCAGCCCCAATACGGAATGGGGGTTGCTCTGGATCTGGCGAATGAATATATCCGCACCATAGGCGGCAACGTCCTGTTGAGAGTCCAGAATCACAACTCGCATAGTCTTTTAATCTCCAGTGCGCAAGCCAATGTGCAACGCTATGCCCGCTTACTCTATTTTCAGAACTCAGTCATTTGATGCCGGCACATAGCTCTCGCGACAACCGGCCACCCAGGTGTCGCGGACAATAAAGCTGTCGCTGAAGTGAACCAGATCGGCGCGGTATCCAGCTTTGATCCGACCCAGGCAGTGATCGAGCCGCAGAAACTGCGCGGGGTAAAGTGACGCCATACGCAGCGCCTGCGGCAGCGGGATTCCCACACATTCTACACAGTTTTTTACCGCATCCATCAATCCTATGGCGCTACCGGCCAGTACGCCTTCAGCATTGACCAGGCGGCCCTGCTCCTCGCGTATGGTTTCACCGTAGAGCTGAAACGTTTTATCACGACTGCCCACTGTGGCCATGGCGTCGGAGACCAAATACAACTTGCCCTCGGGTTTGGCCCGGTAAGCCAGTTTGACTGCCGCCGGATGCACATGGTAGCCGTCGACGATAATACCGGCCCAGCTATCGGGATCAGTCAAAGCCGCACACACTGCGCCGGGCTCTCGAGCCGTCAGCGAACTCATAGCGTTGTAGAGGTGGGTAAATCCGCTGACGCCGGCTTCCAAGCCGCAAGTGATTTCAGCAAAGCTGGCGTCGGTATGACCTGCACAGACGCGAATACCGGCGGCGGCAAGTCTGGCAATCGCCGCCGGCGCGGTACATTCGGGAGCCAGAGTGACCACAACCTTGAACGTGTTTTCGTTATCCTGCCCGCTCAGGGAGGTCAGCCACTCAATGTCGTCATTGTCGAGCCCGCGCAGCAATTCGAGTTTGTGGGCGCCGTGACGGCGCGGGTTAAAGCATGGCCCCTCAACGTGGAGCCCCAACACACCGCGCAAGCCACGCGCCGCCGCCTCGATCACGGCGGCGGCGGCGGCTCTGTGTACCTCCCGGGTGTCACTTATCAAGGTCGGCAGCAGCGCGGTGGTACCGAACTGCCGATGCCCGCGCAAAATGGCGGCGACCCCCTCTACCGTGGGTGTCTTGTTAAGCAAAGCGCCACCGCCGCCGTTGACCTGGAGGTCGATAAAACCCGGCGCCAGTACACCACCGTCGAGCTCTATGATCTGCCGCGGCTTCAATCCCGCAAAAGCCGGGGTGCGGCGGTCTATCAACTTGAGGATGCGATGGCCTTCCAGCACCACCACAGCCGTGTCCGGCAATAGCGTTTCACCGTCGAAAATACGGGCTCCGGTCAGGGCAAACTGCATAAATTCATTTTCCGTTTATTGCGCCGCTGGACGGCCGGCGGTTAATCCCATCACTGGACAGGTGGAATCCCGAATCACCAGCTTGGGGTGAAATCCGTGTTCCGGCTCCGGTGTCGGGCCCCCGCAGGCAGCCCGTGGCCAATTTGCGCAGGAATAGTACCAGCTTATATATTAATGCGTAAAACCCCCTATTTCCGCTAGTTTGAATCCTATTAATTGGCACTCAGGCGACGTTTTCAGCTGCGAAAATCGTTGCAGAATCTTTTACAACCGCTTATCAGAAGCGCCTCAAAGGTGTACAAATCACAATTTATCAGTGACTCAAATCACTTCTAAAATCTCAATTTCCCCACACTTTAAAAACCACACTTACATGCAATCACTCACTGCGGGTATAGTGTGAACAGTCTGTCGAGAATGGGTAATCAATCAGCGGTTTAAGCCAACGGCCAGAATGAAATGCGATCACTCAATTTCAATTAAGGATAGATCCCCGTGTCAAGCCAAGTTCCCACCAAAGCGGCACCACCTGATCACAGACACCTTGACCACACCGCTCCCGGCGTAAACATCAGTATTCATTCCCCCAATTCGACTTACGCACCGGGTAACAGGAGTTCCTCGCTGTTGAAGGCGGAAACCACGCTACGGAAATCACTCCGGTTGCTGTGGATTTTTATTCGCGCCGTGGTCAAAGCGAAATGGTTCACCGCCGTTGCGGTGATAAAGTATTGCAGAAGGCACCCCATTCATGTTGTATTCAACGCCGTTATGCTAGCAATACTGGCTCTGGTCATCGTCACCAGCGCCAACCTGAACCAGTATTTTATTCTCAACCAGATTTCAACCCAGACCCTGGATGAAGTCGTCAAGGCGTCGCGTTTTACCCGCGTTCATAACGCCATCAGGGTAAAAGACAAGGGTTTGAACGAACTTTTAATGGCCGGCGCCCCGGAATGGAGTCAGCGCGAAAGTATACGGGCAGTCCTGTTTTACGCCCGCCGGGAAAATTTGTCTATCGAGCATCAGGCCGTGCTGCTGGCGACCGTTGAAATCGAGTCCGGCTTCAACCCCCTGGCCCGCGCGCCCACCACTACCGCCTGCGGGCTGTTTCAATTTGTTAAAGCCACCGGCAAACGCTACAAGTTGTCGATGGAAAACTGCATGGATCCCTGGCGCAATGCCGAAGCGGGCGTCAAGCACTATATCGACAACTACAAAGACCGCATACAATCCGAGACCCACGCTCTCAAAGGCGCGGAAAAAGCCTTTCGACTCTTTGAACTGAGCTATTATCTCCACCACGACGGCCCACAATCCCAAAACCCTTCCAACGACCTCAAGGCCAAGGTACTGCGCGGCACCCAGTTTCTACTTCAAGCCTACAGTATTCTGGAAAAAGAAAAACGAACTCGCCAGCAGGTACCGACCTTCGAGGATCAGTTTAAGCGCAATCTGAAAGCGGTTTTTACCCGGGTGGCTGATTTTTCCAAGCGCGCCTTGGCCGGGGAAACGGAGCTGGAAACAAATGCCGGGAGCAACTTAGGTGATGAGAAACGTAGGTGATGAGAAACGTAGGTGATGAGAAAGCGAGCAACGAAGGGTCCGAATTGAAAGTGCAGAGATAACGTCTCAATATCCCGGAGTCGGCACAATGTCAGGCGGACATCCGGTGGTAGCTGACCGAGGCTGTCGGAGGCTTGTATGCCGACGCCCAGCTTGCGGGCCGGGCCCCGGAGGGTACTTGCAGCGTGTCTGGACCAGCTGCC
>JARROD010000282.1:0-6217 GCA_037384225.1 Exilibacterium sp. | reverse complement strand
GATTCCGCGCGCACTCCACCGCCCTCGTTCGTGGCATACCAGGTAAACGCTTTTCAGTGCGGCTTTGCCGCCGCCTTATTCGTTCCCCTTGGGGCTAGGGGTAAATAAACTCAGCCGGCGACCAGCCCTGAACCTGCCCATCACCGTTGCTGGGTATGACCGACCAGGCCGGGACTCGCCACGCCGGCCGAAGGGGCCACCTTCGCCGGCGGGCAGGTTTAGGGCGGGGAGGACCGCGCTTTTTGCGGGCCGGGGGAGGCCGGCTGTTAGAGTGCAGTAAAGGTGTGTTGTGGCTGGCGTGGCCTTTGCGCTTTTTTTGCAAAGGCCATGTCAGACGCAACATGCCTTTACTGCGGCCTTTTTTACTGTTGCAGACCGCAGCGAAGCGGAGGGCTGCCCGGAGCCGCGTCTTTTGCGGCGGAGGCGAACGGACGGTTTGCACTTTCCGTTGGCACGGTGTGAGCCTGGCGCCAAGCTTGCGCCGTTTTTTGCAAGCTTGGTGACAGGCGGATAAAGCTATAGGGACTTCGGGTCGGTGGGCAGTAGCTCGGCAAAGCCGCGTACGGTCAGAATCGCTATCACGCGATCCTGGGTTTGGTAAATAATCCGATAGTTGCCTTCAAACACTTCTCGTATGGTCGGATTTTCATATTCCGGCACCACACGCCCACGGAAGGCATTTTCGGCCAAGCTGTCACCTCGTTCTATCAACCGGTTTATAAATCGGCTCGCATTCACGGGTTGATCTTCGGCAATTCTTTCGTAAAGCTCCCTTAAGCGGTCTCGTGAGCGGTAGGTCCATACCACTTCGATCATGGGGCCAGTCCCAGATCCCGGCGCAATTGTTCAGTGGTAACCACACGTCCTGCCTCAACATCGGCCAGACCCGCTTCGATATCGTGGCGCACTTGCAAGGTATACAACACTTTTTCCCAACTTGTATCATCGGGCAATTGATCGATAAGCTGATGAGCTGTCTCTTTGACATTCGCGGTTTGCATGGTGCTGACCTCTCGTTGGGTTGGCATAAGCATATCAATTTTCCTCCGTTTCTTCTTGCTGTTCAGCCGCTAACGCGGCCAGTAAATCCGCTTCCGTGACCTCTTCTGCCACTTCCGTCGGTAATACGTCCCCCTGCCGCCGGATGCTCACCTGGGTATAGATCTGCGTGGTGTCCACCTTCACGTGCCCCAGCATCTCCTGGATGTAGCGGATGTCCGCCCCGTTCTCCAGCATCAGCGTCGCCATGGTGTGCCGGAACAGATGGCAGGAGCCGGTCTTGCCGATAGCGGCTTTCGTCACATAGCGCCCCACCACCTGGGTCACCCGCTCCGGCGTGAAGGCCTCGCCCAGGTTCGTCAGAAAGAACGTCTCCATATCCTTCGCCGTCACCAGCTGCGGGCGCTCTTCGTACAGGTACTTCTCACACCAGGCGATTGCCCGCGCGCCGATCGGCACCATGCGGTCCTTCCTGCCTTTGCCCTGTCTCACCATCAGCGTGCCGCGCTCCCGGTCCAGATCGTAGAGTCGCAGATTAATCATCTCCTGGCGGCGAATGCCGGTGGAGTAGAACACTTCCAGCATCGCCCGGTCCCTCAGTCCCAGGGGCTCGTCCAGGTTCGGCTGGCGCAACACCGTCTCGGCCTCCTCGATGGTCAGTACGTGTTTGGGCAGGCGCTTTTCCAGCTTCGGCAGCTCGATATCGGCGGCCGGATTGTAGAGCAGGTAATTTTGCTTGCTCAGCCATTTGAACCAGGCCCTCAGCGCCGTCAGACGGATGTACTGGCTGCGGAAGGACAGCGGGTCGCCGTCTTCCTTGCGGTAGTAATACAGCGTGCGCCTGTAGCGCTCAAGGATCGGCGGGGTGATCTCCTTCGGTCGCGTCAGGCCGCGTGTCTCGCACCATTCGATAAAGTAGTCGATGTTGCGGCGTCGATTGTCGATCCCCACCGGAGAGTGGTTGGCCAACCTCAGGCTGTCGATAAAACGTTCGCGATACGCTGCCAGACCTTCCGGGTCGCTCAGGTCGCCGACGATTTTCTTGCGGCGGAAGCCGCCTTTGCCCGTCATGGTGACACCTCCTCGGCGGCTGAGGGGTGGATATCGGTACGATACGATGCGGGTGGTTTATTTTCCCTTATAGCCTTTTTTTCCGGATTCGCGGCGCTATCGCCGTTTGAGTCTGTATTTAAAGGGGTTTTCGCTAATCTACTACCGGGCTCCTTGGGGGCTACTTGAATGCTACTTGAGGGCTCCTTGTCGCTCTTTTGGGGCTCCTTCTCTTGTTTCGGATGCTCCTTCTTTTCGTCGTAACGGTGTTTTATCCGCTCGATATCCACCAACCCCATCAGAAAGCTGTCGCCGCTCTGACCTTCACCGTGGTACATCAACTCGTACACGAACGACTGGCCCCGCCCGCCGCGATGCGCCAGCACATACTCCAATGCCTCGAGTTTTTTCATGTGGGTCTTGATCTGGAAGTCCGTCCAGCCAACCACCTCCCGCACATCCCGGCGACTAAAGCGGTAGTTCTTTTGCTCTATCTTCTGTTCCTGGCAGGCCGCGGTCACCATCTCATGGATCAGACCCAGCAAGCGCCGCGTCTGCGGCGGCAGTTCGTCCAGCGTCCGGCCCAGCACCTCGTTGGCCAGGCGGTTGGCCGTTTCGATATCGCTCAGACTGACCTCGACATAACTGACCGGCTTGCCCTGGTGGTTGACGGTTTTCACCGGCCGCTGATACTGGTGCAGCAAGGCGATGGCGCGGATCAGTGTCAGGTATTTTTTGTGATCACGCCGGGTGCGGGTTTTGTCGTTCAGGAAGGTCAGTTGGTCAGCGTAGGGGTTGACCACTTTCAGCGGCCTTAACAGTCGTTGCGCATTGCGGTGTAAAGTGATCAGGTGCTGTTTTTCTTCCCCGGCCAGCAGGCCTTCCAGGGTTTCCTCGAAGCGCTGGCGCGTGTGGATCGCCTCGGTTTGCTCGCGGTTCTCGTTCACACTCAACACGATACAGCGGTTCAACAGCTCCTCGTCTATGTCGATCGCCGTGGTGGTCAGAAACAGCATCACCGGGCCTTCCACTCGGTATTCCTGCGTGGTCAGGTTGCCGGTGGTCGCATCCTTGCCGGTCGAGGCGATGGTGATCTCCCCCTCGCTCTGCAACAGCTTTAACGCATAGCTGGCGTTCTCCGCGCCTTCCTCCTCGGCGATCGCCAGGATCTTGTGCTTGAGGTTGGTTTCGCCCATGTAAAACAAACTCTGTCCGGTCATCGCCGAGTACTGCACCCGCTCCTCTTCCGGCATCATCGTCAGCACCGCATCCATCAGGCTGCTTTTGCCCGCAGCGCTGCTCGACTGAATGATCACCGCCAGCGGCTTGTCCAGTTTTCTCGACACGCCGGCCAGATAACCCACCAGCTTGTTCGTTTCCTCGCCCACCACACCGGCACGGTCGAAGTCCTCGAGGATGCGTGGCAACAGGTGTTCATCCTTGAGCAAGTCCAGCGCTTCGCGCTCTTGCGTCTCGCTCATCGACGTATTTATTTTCGCCGGCATCAGCTCTCCCTTGATCTGCTGCTCCTGCAAGGCCTCCAGCTTGAGCAGCACCTGCCCCAGGTCTTTTTTAATTACCTCCTCGTTGACACCCAGTTCCAGCCCCGCCTGTTTTAGGTAAACTCCGCGTTGGCGGGCGTTGTACAGCTCCAGGGTGTCGACGTGGAAGTGTTCGCCCCGGGAGACCAGCACGTTGACCTTGAGTTGGTCGTAGCTCAGGTTTTTGTGCAGACCCCGGATCCGGTAGCGGCGCTCGCCCAGGTTTATCACGGTTTCATGTTCGCTCACCTCAGCCTCGACAAGGCTCTCCGGTTCCGGCAACGGTGAGGCGGCGGGTTCGGGAAGGGCAGCTGACGGGCAGGGATGCCCTGGTGCAGCGGGCACAGGATGCGCAGGAGTCGTAACGGCGGGAGGTGTTTCCGGCGCAACGGCAAGTTCTTCACCGATGTTGGTATCGATCACGTCTGTCGTGGCATCGACCTGCCTGTCAATGTCCCGTTGGCGCTTATGCTCAGGATGTGCGGTATGCCGTGGGCGCAGGGATCCGCAGGAACGATCCGGCGCCCGGCCTTCGCCCATCCACTCCGCCTGCCGGATCACTAGGCCCAGGCTTTTGGCCGCCGGTGTCACCTGCAAAGCGTATTCGTTGACGTCCATCCCTTTCGGCAGCAAGAGGCGGAAGCAATTAATACCTTCAGCGGCCAGTTTCTTCGCCAGTTCCCCGGCGGCGCGATTGCCGGGATCGTCGCGGTCGTAGGCAATCAGCACGCGTTGGATGTCATGTTGTTTGAAGGCCTCCAGGTGAGAGGCGGTAAAACCACCGGTGCCGTAGCTGGCCGTAACATTTCTAAAACCGTGCACCCAGAATGTCATCGCATCGATCAAGGCTTCACAGAGGATGATTTCCCGACTCGCCTTCAGCGCTTGTACGTTCCACACGCCCTGGTGCGGCCCCGGCAGGTACAGGTGATAAGCCGTACCCGGGCGCAGGTTGTCGTTGAGCTTGCGTCCGTACAATTCGCTGATCACGCCGTTTTCGTCCATGATCGGAACCACCAGGCAACCGTTGAAGTGTTCGTGGCCGCTTTTTCTCAACAGACCGATGTCCTGCAATTTTCCGCGCAGTTCCGCCCCGGCCTTGCGATTTTTCTCCGGCAGCCGGTAAGCCAGAGTCCGGTTGGCGTGACCCAACTGGAAGGTGTCGATCAACTCCGCGCCCTTCAAACCGCGCTTTTCCAGGTACGCCAAGGCCTCCGGCGACTGCTTCAGGGTTTGATGGTAATAATCGATGACCTGGCGCAGGGCCGTCTGCTTGTCGGCATCAATGCTCAAGGGCGCGGCCAGTTTAGTCGTGGTATTTTGCCGCACGGTCCGGGTCCCGCTGTCGGTGATCAGCCCCAGATCTTTTTGCAACAGCTCGCAGGCGAAGCGGAAGCTCACGCCTTGAGTCTTCATCACCCAGTCGATCACGGAGCCTGCGGCATCGCAGCCAAAGCAGTGATACAGGTTACTCTTGGGGCTGATGATCAGGCTGGGCGTGTTGTCGCCTTCGTGGAACGGGCAGCTAAGGGCGTAATCCCTGCCCTGCTTTTTGGGTTGGTAGCCCTGGCTCTCGACCAATCGTAACAGGGATATATCCGATTTGATCTTTTCGATCAGCTTGTCTGGTAATCGAGCCATGAATGATCCTCTCAGAATCCTGTCAACGATCTTATTTGATATTTTTAACATATCATATATAATCGGTCAAACCTATCTAGTTTGAACAGGGGGATACAATCATGTCAGGTCGATATTGGATACTTGATATGAGCTTTCCTGAACGCGTTGTGCGGTTACGCAAACATAAAGATTGGACACAGCAAGAGCTGGCCGACAAGGTCGGTGTGAAGGTGTTACAGATTCGCCGTTATGAGAACGGTTCCTCTCAACCTACCCTAGAAGTCATTAAAAACCTCGCGATTGCCTTGGGTGTCACAACGGATGAGCTGATTTTTGACACTGACGAACGTGACCCCAGTGAAGACTTAAGGCTGCAATTTGAGACGCTCAGCCAGTTTGATGATGAGGACAAGTTAATTGTCCAAGGGGTGCTGGAGGGCCTGATTCTCAAGCATCAAGCCAAACAATCTATAGCCCGCCAAATGGCCGCCAAAAACAAACAGCAGGTAACTTCAACGCAGCAAGGAGGTGAATCACAACACAACAACCGTTAAAACCGTATTTTTACTAATGCGCCCATCTGGCGAGTTCGCACCTCACCAGACGGACGACTTCCACAACCGACTATAGGAGAGTCGAATGATGGCAACGCAACATTCTAAGCCAGGCTCGCGCCTGCACCCAACAAAAACCCTCAACCCGGCAAATGCCGACATCCAACCCAGTGATGAAACGCCGTGGCAACACCTGATGGTGATCGATTATCTAATGTTCGAGGTGATCGACGCCTTGGAACGGGAACGGGCCACCGGCGAGCACACGCCGCTGAACCGACACTGGCAGCAATTTTTACATCATCTTCAAAAGCAAAAGCCCAGGCTTGGAGTTTGTCTGGATAATCTCATGAACAATGGTTTTCTGGCCAAGTGGGAGGGGATGCAATGACAACAACCGATCAAACTACGCAAACCCGGCAGATCAAGGTCAGTCAATTTTACTATGAC
>JARROD010000281.1:2583-8025 GCA_037384225.1 Exilibacterium sp. | reverse complement strand
TCGGCCATGATCACCCTTCGGGAAAGGACCGTCGCCCCACTTTGGCTCTCCCTGTAAAGTGGAACGCTGCCTGATTAATAAAACTTTATCCTTGGTAAATTGGGAACAGCCGTACCGATGGGGATGGATTTGGGTATATTTCCCACCCATAACATTTATGAAACTGATGTGCCGGAGCACTGATGAAAGACTATATCTTCAATGTTCACGACGTTGTGCTGATGATGACCGCGGCGGAATGTGTGTTGCTGTCGATTTTCCAGCAGGTATTGCCCATCCGCGAACGCAACTATGGCTTTCTCTTGACCGCCTTCCTGCTAATCGTGGCCATCGTCTCCACCTGTACCCTGATGTTGTGGAACGACCAGTTCGAAGTGGCACCACTGTTAAGCCAATGGCTGCTGCCCTACCTGCTGATCGGCGCGCTGATGCTAAAGGGACCATCCATTTACCTCTACGTGTCGGCGCTCACCCAACAGAATCTGCGCTTGCAACGGCACCATGCCCTGCATCTGATTCCGGCGCTGCTGGTGGGTCTGTGCATCTTCGCTTTCGATCTCGGCAGCGACGATCTGCGCCGTCTCTCCATCGCCGGCCGGAGTCCCCAGGAACGGATGGTGGACTTGGTCTGGGACCTGTCCGCCGTGGTTCCACTGGCCTACGCCCTGGCGTCAGTACTGCTACTGCACCGCTACCGGGTTGAGCTGGAGGACGAATACTCCCATTTCTCCACCACCGAACTGTACTGGCTAAACATACTCATTTACTGTGTATTGATCAGTTGGGGCTGGACCGTGTTGGCGCACGTGTTGGCAAAATACGTATCGGTGGAGACCGCCGACGGCCTGGGTATTGCCGACAACTATGTCTCTTTTATCCTGATCAATGCCTTCTTTGCCTACAGCCTGAGTTACGCCCACCAGTTGCTGGCCACCCAGCCTCAGCAGAGCCGCGAGACTGCCGCGGAGGAGCCGTCGAAGAGCGCTATCGCCAGGGTGCGCCAGGCAATGGAGGTAGAGAAACTCTACCTGAAGAAAAATCTGAACCTGGAACAGTTTTCCACTTACCTCGACCTCCCGGCAAAAGAAACCTCGGCGGTAATCAACAAGCACTTCGGCACCAATTTCTTCGAATTTATCAATTCCTATCGGGTGGAAGAGGCCAAGGCGCTGCTGGCGGACGCGAGCAGGGTGGAGATGACGGTGTTGGATGTTCTGTTGGAGTCCGGATTCAACAGCAAGTCGGCATTTCACCGGTTTTTCAGCAGGTTGGTGGGCATGTCGCCCACCGAGTATCGCAAGCAGGCACTGAATAAGAAATCAGTCAGCGTCTAGGATCGGCAGCGGGAGCGGCGCTTCTCTGGGTTTTTTCACCCTGCCGGCGCAGGCCGGAATCGAGGCGGCACCCACGGCGGCACCCACCGGGACACCGCCCGAGCCGGCGGGGCGAGCAAATGCGTGTTTAATTCAGGAAAGCATGGCCACACGTCAGCCGCAGTTAATATCGGCATCCATACCGCTCTCAACCCGGACCCTGTGCAGGGATAGATCCAGTTCCCCGCCGGTCACCAGGTAGAAGGGCGACAGCAGCATGTCCATCCGCGCGCCCTTGTTCGCAAGGCATTGCAAAGCCACGGAGACCGTGCGCCACTGGCCCGGTTCGCCACTGCGCAGCAGATCCGTGATCGGTTGCTCGGCGCTGCAGTCAGTGCCGCAAGTTACACCGAGGCTGACCGCATCGCTCGGAGCCCTGTCCACCTTGATATCGAATACCAGCGCGCCGCCCTTGCGTAGATAAGGAGACAGGTCAGTGCGGCGGTTGGCAAAGAAGCCGGCGGTCACCAGACCCTGGCCACGCCACTGCAGGCGGCGGCTATCCTCCTGTACCTCGCGGTCTACAGAACGCACGTTGATACCGAGCAACTCCGTCACACCGCCACTGATCAGTCTGCGATTGTTGCCGCTATCGGTGATCTCGAAGTTCCAGGGCTTCAGTACACGGCCGTCGAATACCGCCAGTTTCGAGGGCTCACCCTGCTGGCCGAGGCCGCTGTCCTCCGGCAACAGGCCCGCGGTACCACTCTGCCCGTATTGCAGGCCGTAGCCGAACGCAAACTGTGCCGAATAGTTTTCCTCGCCGATATTCAGCGCCACCGGCACAGCGTTGCCCGGCCAGGACGACGGCAGGCGACCGCTGAAATCGTAATTCACCTCTCCCGCCTGGTCGCGGAATATCACATCGGCCACACCAACGCCTTCGGTGCCCGGCTGCCAGATCACCACAAAGGCATCCGAGGCGTTGATCTCCCGGTTTACCCACAGGGGACGACCCGTGATAAACAGTGAGATCACCGGAATATTTTCCGCCCGCAACTTTTTCAGCAACTGCAGGTCGCGGTCATTTTGGTAGGCCAGGTTGGCAATATCCCCATGCATCTCCGCATAGGGTTCTTCACCGAATACCACGATGGCCACATCCGGCTTTTTACTGAAGCTACCGTCGGCGGACAACTGCGTCGAGCCGCCGGAGGACGCTACCACCTGTGCGATGCCCGCGTAGATCGAGGTGGCTCCGGGAAAGTCGCTGTTGCTGTTGCCGGTGCCCTGCCAGGAGATACTCCAGCCGCCCGCCTGCTTGCCGATATTGTCCGCGCCGTCTCCGGCCACCAGCACATTGAGATTGCGAGCGAGCGGTAGGATATTGTCGCGGTTTTTCAGCAATACCAGGGATTCGCGCACCGCCCGGCGGGCGATGACGCGGTGGGCCTGCGCACCGATAACAGAACTGTCTCCGGCCAGGGCCCGCTGCGACGGTGCGCCCCGCTCGAACAGGCCCGCGCGCATCTTCACACGCAGTATCCTGCGCACCGCGTCGTCCAGCCGCTGCGCGGGGATTTCACCGCTGGTGACCTGTGCCAAGGTGTTTGCATAGAGTTCTTTCCAACTGGCTTCCGGGGCCATAAACATATCCAACCCGGCGTTGAACGCCTGTGGGCAGCTGATCTGGCTGCAGCCACTGATGAAGCCGTGGCCGTTCCAGTCGCCGATGACAAAGCCGTCGAAGCCCAGGCGGTTTTTCAGTACCTCTGTCAGCAGGTATTTATTGCCGTGCATTTTCTTTCCCTGCCAACTACTGAAGGAGGCCATTACCGTCTGTACGCCCGCCTCGAGGGCGGTAAAGTAGCCCGCGGCGTGAATATCCAGCAGTGCCTGTTCGCCAATCTGGGTATCGCCGCGGTCGACGCCGTCGCGGGTACCGCCATCGGCGATAAAGTGCTTGGCGGTGGCGATCACGCGGCCGCCAGCGAGGAAATTCTCACTCGCCGGATTCCCCTGCAAACCCTCCACCATCGGGCCGCCCAGGCGTGCAACGATATCGGGATTTTCGGAATAGGATTCGTAGCTGCGCCCCCAGCGGTCGTCGCGGGCCACGGCCAGGGTCGGCGCAAAGGTCCAGTCAATGCCGGTGGCCGCCACCTCGCGCGCGGTGGCTTCGCCTATCTGTCGTATCAAATCGGGATCTTGCGTCGCGCCCAGGGCGATATTGTGCGGGAACAGGGTCGCGCCGACGACATTGTTGTGGCCGTGTACCGCGTCCGTACCCCAGATCACCGGGATGGCCACGCCGCCGTCGGTGATGTCCATGGACGCACGATAGAACTCGTCCGCCAGCGCCACCCAATCATCCACAGTCGCGTACTTGTCGTTACCGGGAAAAGTGCCTCCGCCGTTCAGGACCGAACCCAGGTGGTAGTCGCGCACATCCTGCGGGGTAACCTGCTTCAGTTCCACCTGGATGATCTGGCCGACCTTTTCCTCGTTGCTCATGCGTGACAGCAGGGCATTGATGCGCTGTTCCATTTTTTCGTCGCGCGCCACCCGGCTTGCGATCTGGGGCCACTGCACCTGCGCCGACTTTTGTGCCCCCAGCACAGGCTTGTCGCTGCAACCGGCCAGCCCGAGCGTAAACAGCAGGCCGGTGTAGACACCCCAAAGTATGTTCTTGTTCATTTCTTCCAACTCCAACTGACTCTTTTTTGTTGGATAGAGTCTCTATCGGCCGCCCGTTGAAGGTCGTCCCACTTTCAATCGAAACGGGAAAATGGCGCATACCACCTTGGCTCCTCGCTGCACAGGTAACATGGGACTCAGGGAGAATCTCCGGACAAAAGGCTGGCCAGGTAGGCGTTGTGCTCCTTGAGCCGGGCCACGGTGGAGTCCACATGGGCTTTAACCTGGCCGGTATCGCGGAACATTTCGATCTTGGCGGCCAGGCTCATCTGCCGGCAGTGGCGCCAGAACTCCGTGTCCCCCGTTCGGTCACCTTGTAGTGCAAGATGATGAAGTCGCGGATGCTTTCCAGATCGAAATCCGCCTGTCGGTTGAACTCGTCCACTTCCCGCTGGTGAATTTCCGTTTGCGGAAAGAAGCGCAGAAAGCGTAACTTCTCAATAACCCGGGGTATTCGGTGTAACGGGGGGGCGTCCCACCTTGAAAAAACAGCGCAAGGTGGCCTCGTCCCATCTTCGATATGCAGAAACTGGAACGGCAGCTTTGCCCCGATTCATGCTGCGCGCTCTGCCAGGGCAATTGACCTAAAGACCCAGATCGCTCAGCCCTGGGTGATCATCAGGACGGCGGCCCAGAGGCCAATGAAACTTTCGATCCTCAGCGCTGATCGCATGCTCATTAATGCTGGCGATCCGGCGACGCATCAAACCGTCGGCGTCGAATTCCCAGTTTTCATTACCATAGGCGCGAAACCACTGCCCTGAGTCATCGTGAAATTCATAGGCAAAACGGACCGCAATTCGGTTGTCTTTGAATACCCATAGCTCTTTGATAAGCCGGTAGTCTAGCTCACGGGTCCATTTGCGTGTCAGCAGTTGCACTATTTGTTCGCGTCCCGTTGCAAACTCTGCCCGATTACGCCACGCGCAGTCCACGGTATAGGCCAGAGCAACTTTGTTTGGATCGCGGCCGTTCCAGGCAGTTTGGATCGCGGCCGTTCCAGGCATCTTCGGCGAGCCGGATTTTTTCAATTGCCGCTTCTTCGTCAAAAGGTGGTAAAGGGGGTCTAGCCATCTTGCATTCTCCTGTTTAACAATGAGAGGTGGCGAAGACGCCACCCACATATGGACCTAGGCCGCTAGTGTATCGACGGTCGGAAAGTCGATTTCGGTTCCCAGAACTTCGTTGATGTAGTTCGTGAGCGTGTTTACGGCGACATGGCCCACGATCTCTACGATTTCAGCATCGTTATAACCTGCAGCACGGGCAGCCTGCAAATCGCTGTTATACCTTTTTACGAAATTCGATCAGTCAGCTGTTCGTTAAATATTTTACATAATTTTCAATAGGTTGTAGATATCAGATTAATTGTATATGAAGTATAGGCTGCATCGATGTAGACCGCAGACACCGGGATACCGGTGGGTCTAAA
>JARROD010000281.1:0-2577 GCA_037384225.1 Exilibacterium sp. | reverse complement strand
TTGGAAATAGGCTGCGGAATGGATAGCTTAAAGCTTCAGTAGCAGAAACTGTTATATCCAGAATATCGGAATTATAGTAGGGAATTAGGCGATTAAAAATATGAAAAATTTAACTTTTGCGTTGGCTATATTGAGTTCCTTGATTGGGAAAAATGCACTTGCTTTTACACAATGTAATGAAGTAATTGTAAAATATTTTATTGGTACAACAACTGTTAATCAAGAGGACGCCCATTTATGGGTTGGTTTCCAAGGAGGTGGATCAGCGAGTGTTAGTTCAAAGAGTGGCGCATATGAAGGTATGCTCGCTACAACATTGACTGCACTCGTCACGAAAAGCCCGGTTAGAATACGGTATTATGCAGACGACGTTGAGTGCAACGTTCATCATTCAGATTGGGTAGGCCTCTGGATCATTGGGCAATAGAGAATAAAGTATAAAGCCGTAAAAGAAAGCCCTAAACAAGCAGGTCAAGCCGCTCGCAAGTTTACACAAAAGCGCTCTGCGCAGTATCGCTTTGGTGGAATCAGAACATATGATCGATGGCAAAACTTCCGTAGAGCGGGGCTATTATATCTGCAGCACAACAATCACCGCTAAAGAACTTCTCCAGGCAGTCGCAACCACTGGGGTGTTGAAACTAAGTTGCACTGGGTATTGGACATGGCTTTTCGAGAGGATGAATGCCGCGTGCGCAAAGGCGACGGAGCGGAAAATTTAGCACGGCTAAGGCACGTTGACTTAAACCTCTTAAAACAAGACAACACTGCGAAAATGGGAATTAAAAATAAACGCTTAAGGGCTGGCTGGGATCAGGAATATTTGCTGCACTTACTGAATATTGATTATCAGTCATAGTGCGATTGCCCTGAGGCTAAGAGGAGGCCGCTTATTGGGCAAAAAGGTGCTTTATGCTTCCTATACCCGGAATAAGACTCATAAGTATTCTCCTTCACTAGAAGTGGATTGATGCTATTATTTTGCGCATATCCTCATACGGTAATATTGATATAAGTCAAAAGAGATTATGAATATTGAGTGGGTTTGATTTGCCTCAATAATGTTATTGGTTAAGCGTGTTACTTTTTCAATCATGACAATTGTCGCGACAGATAGAGAGGAGTAGCTTATGTTGACTGATGTTAAAACAATCCTTTATGCCACTGATCTTGGGAAATATACCCGGCCTGCTTTTCGAATGGCAGTCAGTTTGGCAGAAAAGTATGACGCAAAAATAATCTTTTTATATGTTATAGAGCCCTTAAGTGCTAGTGCTTCCACTATGGTGAACGTGTATTTACCGAATACGACAGTCGAAGAGCTATATAAGGAATCGGTAGGTGAAATCCATTCCAGAGTGGCGGAGCGGATTACAAAGTTTTGTGACGAGGAAATGGATGGGCAAAGATACCCTCATGGTAGCCCGCAAACTCTTATTGTGGAGGGGATGCCGGCCCCCACTATTATCAAAACAGCAGATAAGATGGATGTTGATCTGGTGGTGATGGGTAGTCACGGCCATAATACTCTGGAGAACTTATTTATTGGTTCCGTTGCCAGCAAAGTGGTCAACCGCTGTTCCAAGCCGGTATTACTTGTCCCCCTGAAAGAGTGACGTGTAAAATCGCTGCCGGGGCGATAAGGTGTTAGTGTGTACCAGCGATTTCTTTCAGTTGTTCAAGATCGAGCAGGGTGATATTGCGTCGGTCAGATGAGGTGATATTTTGCTTCTGAAAGCGGCCCATTACCCGGCTGACTGTTTCAATAGTGAGGCCAAGGTAATTGCCCATATCTGTGCGTGACATGGGTAGTACAAAGGAGGTGGCCGATAGCTGGCGCCGTTTATAGCGGGCCGATAGACTTAATAATAATGCAGCCAGACGTTGTTCGGCAGAGCTTTTGCTGAGCAGCATGACCAGTTCCTGATCGGCAATAATTTCTTTGCTCAGCAACCTGATATCCAATGCCATCAAGTTTTCTCCGGGCGGTCGCGTTTTGCTCGGCTGTCGCTATCGCGGGCACTCGATATGCATTCAGGTTTGGGATAACGGTTGTGGTATTGCGGAATCGGAGCAATCCCTTGTTTTTGATGTCTATCGCCGCGCCACTGACAGCAAGCACCATCCCCGCCTCGCCCCACGATCCCTCGCTGCCGATTCGGGCTCTCCGAAGCGGGTCAAGTTGACTATTGTGCTATGCCTCAGCAATGCTGCCCAGGGTGAAAGGTGCTTAGCTTCTATAAGGTGCCTCTTCGGCAGCCACTTTCGCGTGTAGTCGGCAGGCGAGTTCTTTACCTACATCAATAGAGTTATCTGTGATCAATTCCAGCAGGAGATTCAGAGCGTCCCTCTGGTTCAGAACCAGTTGTTGATCGAATAGAGTATGGCCGCCAACGGTAGTGCCGCTCAGGAGGGTTTGTACGTCCACAAAGGTATATGGGTTGCCTTCCAGGTGAACAATGTCCCACACATATTCCGGGAGCATTTTCTTCACCGTGAAAGCTGGCATGCGACTATCGTTTGCTTTGTCCGGCATAGTCGATAGGTCGATGTTCCATTTTGACCCCATGCTTTTCA
>JARROD010000280.1:0-9407 GCA_037384225.1 Exilibacterium sp. | reverse complement strand
TCACCTCCGCCAAACGCCGGGCTCGCTCTCTATAGTACTGCTCGAAACCTTCTGGTGTTGCCTTCAGGCTGGATTCAAGCTGGAGTATCCCATGTTCCAACGCATTGGAATACAGCTCCGACAGGATGGTGTAGAGACTGCCGCAATAACGTCGTAGCCCGGGCACTTCGACGAATATGTTCAACAACAGCGGCAGTGGGTCAAAGTTGCGAAAGGTGCTCGGCTTGAGTTCGAAATCCAACGTCCACTCCATCAGGCCCGAGCTGCCGCTGTCATTTAAGTCCATGCCACTATAGTGAATGTTTTCCGTATCCACTACCTCTATCTCCACTAAGGAAAGATCATCGCCTCTTTCCCCCTTGCCCACAAAACGCTGCACACTGAAGAGTATGTCTTCAAACAGTGACTTGGGATCGCGGTTTTCGTCAAACACGTCTTTGAGGCGTGCCTCCCCGAACATTTCCCCGCTAGCGTTGCGCGCTTCGTGAATGCCGTCGGACCACATAAAAAAACGGTCATTGATCGACAGCTCGATATGCACGCAGTCATCTTTAAACTCCTTGTTTGACAGAACGCCTACTGGCAGGTGGGTGGAACGGATGGATTCGATGGTTTTGCTCGCATATCGGTATATGAAACAATCGGGGAGCCCCCCATTCCACACTTTGAGACGGCGACGGCGAAAGTTCATATCGATAATCGCCGCACAGCAAAACACCCCCACCGGCAGAATACTTTTCAGTTTCTGATTGATTTCACGCAAAATATCCGTCATGGAAAAGCCCTTGCGAACCATTCCATAAAAAGTGGAAGCTAGAGGCATGGCGCCAATTGCCGCCGGCAGACCGTGACCGGTAAAGTCCCCCAGCAGCACCATCATACTGCCAGAAGGGCGCATGGCGGCGACCAGAACATCACCATTAAAAACGGCCTTGGGGGATAGGTAGTGCTTGACATTACTGGCATCCAGACAGCCGGTGTGAGCGATGTTGTCAAACACCTGCTTAGCCACCGTCTGCTCTTGAATCAGGTGATAGTTGTGACTCGCGATCTGGTCTCTTTGCGCAAGCATTGTGGCATGCATTTCGCGCATTCGATTGAACGATTTAATTTTCGCCTGCAGGATAACGCGGCTATAGGGTTTGGACAAAAAGTCATCGCCCCCCGCATCCAGGCATTTCACCAACGAGTCGCTATCGGTCAAGGATGTGAGAAAGATGATCGGTACAAGTTCCTCGCCGGCCAGCGCCTTAATCCGCCGAGCGGCGCCGAAACCGTCCAGTTCCGGCATCAAGGCATCAAGTAACACAATATCGGGGTGCTCTTGCTCAAACGCCGCGACAGCCTCGACTCCGTTCTTGGCACTGATAACATTGTGTCCTTCTTTTTTGACAATGGACTCAAGTATCAAACGATCGGTGTCCGTATCGTCCGCCACCAGAATCTTGAGCCCACCGATATCTGCCATCGATTTAACCTGAAGCCGGTTGTCTCGGCATTATCTCACAGTATTGAAGCTCACTGTATTGTAAATAACTGTTCAAAATTGGATATGGTCAGAATTTTTTTGACATCTGGACTACAATTGACAATTTTTATTTGCGCGGCATCACCCCCGGCATGATCGCGCAACAGCAACAACATACCAAGCGCGGAACTGTCCAGATAAGTAGTCTCGTTCATATCCACCAAATAGGATTTTGGTTTTCTTTCAAGGTCTTCATAACAGCCACGAAAATCTTGATGTGCACTAAAATCAAAACGGCCCTCGATTGAAATGGTTAATTCACTTCCATCAGAAGATACGTTTGAACTAATCGCCATAACCTACCCCTTTCTCAATTAACACTTCATCCACCAACCGGGCCCAAACCACCACTGTGGCACCCATTTTAGACAAACACCTTATACCACATGTCATCAAACAATTCATAAGAGCGCTTATAAGACTACCTTATAAAGCGAAGAGAGCAATGTTATACAAAAGACTTTTCATCACCAACCATTGGTCTTAATCGTTATAGAATAGTATATACCCAAAGCCTTTGAGATTTAGGTATATCCATCCAAGTAAGGTCGCGTGGTTGATTTTCCTTCATTGATCCCGCCTAAAACCTGACTTGGTTCAGATATATTATGGCTGGCACTCAGTTGTGGGTGGAATCGGTAATTTTATCTAAGAATAGACCATTTTCGACTATAAGTGCCGGACAATCACTTACCAATCACAGCGACCCTGGGGGTTGAGGCAGTGCTCAGAATTCAGACTGAATAGATGAAGTGTTAACATCGCAATAGCCGCGGAATTACGTGACCGGGTCACGATCGCCACCTGCTGTCAGTTTAATTTTTAAACGAGTCAAGGAAATCACGTTCACGGCCCGCTACGGTGCCGTTGTGCAACTTAGGCGGTGTTTTCGTTTTTACCCTATCGTTGCTGAAAATTAAAGTACGATAGGCGGCGAAAATATTAATATTATTTCGTTATGATAGTTTATGAATTAACATCGACCGCCGAAATACGGAAGTAAAATGGAGGCTGCCCATACCTCAATGCCACCTACAAGTGGTTTAATTTTATGCGATTTTAGTCGTATCGGTAGCCGGGCCGAAACTCTTCCATCTCACGCTGTTCCCGCTTGTCAGCTTCCCAGTTTTCTCGCAGCTTCGCTGACTCAATTAAAGTCTCAAGCGATTTAATGCGCTGATACTTTTGCCGCCACAATTGCTTTATCTGCTCCAGATTCTGCTGCAGCCGCAGTACCGTTTTTTCCTGATTGTCTTCGGCGCTGGAAAGTTGATTCAGAAACTGGCGATAAGTCATCATCTCCTGAATCTGCACCTCCCCGGTCTGCTCACCGATGCGCCGCCTGTAATCAAGACTGTATTCCTTTAACTGCGCCAGTTGCCGGCGTTGTAGCTGAAGCTGCTGTTGTGCCTGTTCCAGACGTGCACCGGCTGCCCGTTCCTCGCTCTGAGCCAACTTCAACACCACGGCCAAACGTTCGGAACGATTCTTGAAAGCCGCCATAGGGTACCTCGATAGATAGGTTTACTGGCCGTTTTTCACGCGCGGAACTACAACAGTCTTCAGTTGCAATACACTTTCATCATAGGGCACTGCCTGTTTCAAATCTTGTTGAATAAATGCCCGCAAATACGGCAGCCGCTCAATAGCCGCATCAGTTTCCGGATCGGCACCCGCAGTGTAGGCTCCGATGCTGACCAGGTCACGGTTCTGTTCATAGCGAGACAGTAACTGTTTGAAACGCTGCATAAGCTTCAAATGGGATTCGTCGACCACATTGGGCATGGCGCGACTGATCGAGGCTTCGATATCCACAGCCGGGTAGACACCTTCTTCGGCCAGCCGCCGCGACAATACAACGTGGCCGTCGAGTATGGCTCTGGCGGCATCGGCGACCGGGTCCTGCAGGTCATCACCCTCTGTCAGCACAGTATAGAAGGCAGTGATTGATCCCTCTCCAGCGGCGGCATTACCAGCTCTTTCCACCAACTGTGGAATCTTGGCAAACACCGAAGGCGGATATCCTTTGGTGGCCGGAGGTTCGCCGATAGCCAGGGAAATTTCCCGTTGTGCTTGCGCGTAGCGGGTCAGGGAATCCATCAGCAGCAGCACATTTTTGCCTTGATCACGAAAGTATTCCGCCACCCGCGTAGCCAGTTGAGAAGCCCGCAACCGCATCAGTGGTACATCGTCAGCCGGGGAAGCGACTACCACCGCGCGGCGCATGCCTTCGGCGCCGAGAATGTGATCGATAAACTCTTTGACTTCACGTCCACGCTCGCCCACGAGCCCGACAACCACTATGTCAGCGGTGGTAAAGCGTGTCATCATCCCCATCAGCACACTTTTGCCGACACCGCTGCCGGCGAAGAGTCCCAGGCGCTGGCCACGGCCGACGGTTATAAGGGCATTAATGGAGCGAATTCCCACGTCGAGAGGCTCGCTGATGGGGTGACGGTGCAGCGGATTAATAGTTTTCGGGGCGAACTCGAGGTATTCATCGCCAACGAGAGGGCCTTCGCCATCGAGGGGCTGACCCAATCCGTTGACCACCCGTCCCAGCAGTTGCGGCCCCACCCGCATACCTTTGCGCACAGAAACCGGGATTACCCGGGCGCCGGGCTGCAGACCCTCGATACGTTGAATTGGCATAAGAAAGATCTTATCACTGGAAAAACCCACCACCTCCACGTCAACGCGGCGATTGCCGGCGGTAACCACTTCGCACTGGTGTCCAATGGAAACATTGAGCCCCGCAGCTTCCAGGGTCATACCCACCAGGCGGGTCAAGCGTCCTTCGGCCTGAGGCGGATCCTCGGCAAAGTTGCCGGGACGAAACTGCCGCAGGCGCGCCAAGGGCGAACGTCGATCGAAATCAGAGGATGATTGATCCATGACCATCAGCATCGGAATTCATGACTGTCTTATCAGCGCTCATGGCTGTCTTGTTAACGCTCATGGCTGTCTTGTTAACGCTCATGGCTGTTATTGCTATGGACTGTCTTATTATCGATAGCCGCATTTGTGACTGTCTTATTAACATTCATGTCTGTCTCGCTATCAATGGCGGTACTCGTGGCTGTCTTGTTAGCAATCATGGGTGTCTCATTATCAATGGCGCCGTTATTTCCGTTGTCAAGCTGTTTGTCCAGAAACTGTTCCAGCAGCAGTTGCATGCGCCGCTCAACGGTATAATCCACTAGGCTTTCACGGGTTTCCAAACGACAGCCACCAGGGAGCAAATCGGCATCGCCTATGAAACGCCAGTCCTTTTGCTGCTCCTCGGCAAACGTCTCCACCAGGGCAAGGTCGTCGGGGTTTAAAAACACTTGCAGGTTTTTAGCACCTACCGGCAGAGCAGCTAGTGCTTCGCGCACGATTTGCAGTATGTGTCCGGAATCGGTGATGAGTTCTCGACGCACAATATGGCGGGACAAAGTGCAAATCATTTCCACCATTAGGCTTTCAATGGCGGAATCCTGTTCCTCGGCCTTCCTGTTCCGCCGCGTCGGCAATCTCTTTTAGCATCTCGGCGGTGAGCGGCTTGATTGGTGGATGTCCATCGACGTCTTCGATCAGTTCGCCACTGTTTTCACCACTACCGTCTTCGCTCGCACGTCGATCGCGCGCTTGCTTCTCTACACTGGCAACGATATTGCCACGAGCATCGATTTCGGGCAGTTGCCAAGGCTGGCATTCACCCAGTTCGTTGGAGGGGATACGGTTGGCAAGGGGTTTGGGGGCGGAGGGCTTTTGCTTCGAATTTTCCATTAAAATGTTATCCGCCTCAGATCATTTGTTCACCGCCACCACCCAGCATGATTTCACCGGAATCGGCCATGCGACGAGCAATGGTGAGGATTTCTTTTTGGGCACTTTCAACTTCAGATATACGCACCGGACCTTTGGCATCGAGATCATCACGCAGTAGCTCGGCGGCGCGTTTGGACATGTTTTTAAAGATTTTATCCTGCAGTTCTTCGTCCGCACCTTTGAGTGCGACGATCAACACTTCGGAAGAAACCTCCCGTAACAGAGCCTGGATACCGCGATCTTCCACTTCTTTGAGATTGTCGAAAACAAACATCAAGTCCTGAATCTGGGTGCCCATTTCTTCGTCGATTTCTTTGATCGCATCCATCAATTCAGCTTCCACGGTACTTTCGAGATTGTTCATAATCTCAGCCGCCACTTTGTACCCGCCCATGGATTTGGTCTGCGAGGCGGCGTTGCCGGAAAATTGTTTTTCGAGAATATCGTTAAGTTCCTGCAGTGCACTGGGCTGTACGGTGTCCAACGCCGCCACCCGCATCATGATATCCAGACGCACTTTTTCAGGAAAATAACTGAGAATCTCCGCTGACTGATCCGAATCGAGATAGGCAATCACAATGGCCTGAATTTGCGGATGTTCGTTGCGAATAATATCGGCTACTGAACGCGCCTCCATCCACTTGAGCGTGTCCAGGCCCGTGGTGTTGCCTCCGAGTAGTATACGGTCAATCAGACCGTTGGCCTTGTCCTCACCGAGGGCGGTAACCAGCATATTGCGAATATAGCTATCCGACCCCATCCCCAGGCCCGTGAGTGTTCTCACTTCGTCAAGAAAACCCGACAGCACCGTCTCCACTTCGAACTGCTGCACATTGTTCAGTTGTGACATCGCCGTGCCAATGCGCTGCACTTCCTTCGGCCCCATATGCTTGAGCACTTCAGCAGCGTCGTTTTCGCCGAGGGACATTAGCAGTATCGCCGCCCTTTCAACGGAATTGAGTCTGATTTTAGGTTTTTCCGCCTTGGCGGCAGCCGCGTCTTTATCTTCACTCATCGCTATTGATCCAGCGCTTTATCACCTGCGCAACCCGACCCGGGTCTTCGGCGATCAAACCTTTAACGGCATTTAGCTGCTGTTCGTACCCCTCTTCGGGGCTGGGCAGGGCGAGAGAATCACCGCCTGTCAATGTCACCGCATCATCGGAGAGTCCCTCAAAGGAGTCCATGCCCGCGGCCTCAAGCGCTGCCAGTTCGCGGGCCTCGTCCTCGGCTTTAGCCTTGACGCCCGAGACAGCCAGGCTCTTCAGCACCGGCCGGACCAGCCCCACCACCAACGCCAGAATCACTATGGCACCGGCCAGCGGTTTTACCCAGGCCAGTACCCAGGGTTGCTGCCACAACGGCAGCTTTTCTTCGAGAAGCACTTCATCACTGGTAATAAAAGGTGAGTTTAAAACGTTAACACTGTCCCCACGGGAGGCAGAAAAACCCACGGCGTCCCGCACCAGTATCGCCAGACGTTCCAGTTCATTATCGGTCCAGGGGGTACGGCTGGTGTTGCCGTCGGGAGCCGCCGAAATTTTGTCGTCGACGACCACGGCCACGGTCAATCTCCGCAGGCGCCCCAATTGGTGTCGGGTGTAGCTCACAGTGCGATCCAACTCGTAGTTGCGGGTGGCCTGACGGCGGATATTGCTGGGCTGCGCGGTATCCTCAGCATCACCGCTTTCCGGGTTGATCTGTTCCGGAGCCTGCGCCGCACCCGGTGGTTGGTTGCTCAGGGCGCCGGGAATACCAGCAGTTTCCCGGGAGGCGGTACGCTGTTCATCCACGGTCTGTTCACTGCGTACCGCGGGCAGATCGGGATTAAAAACCTCCTCGGCCTGTTCGACTGCGGTAAAATCAACATCGGCGCTGACCTCGGCTTTATAGCGGTCTCTACCGACAATGGGCGCGAGGATACTGTTGATACGTTTGATGATATCGCCTTCCAGTTTGCGGGAGTATTCGCGCTGGCGGGCGGCCATAATCAGTTCTTCGCTTTCTTCCCCGGCCGACAGCAGAGTGCCCTTTTGGTCTACAACGGTGACGTTTTCAAGATTTAATTCTGGGATGCTGGATGCCACCAGGTTGGCGATCGCCTTGACCTGGCGTGGCTTGATACCGCGCCCAGGGTAGAGTTCCACAAATACGGAAGCGGAGGGTTTACGTGCATCGCGGACAAAAACCGAACGCTTGGGAATGGCGAGGTGCACCCGGGCACGGCGCACACTGTGTATACTGGTAATGGTGCGAGCAAGTTCTCCTTCCAGCGAGCGACGGTAGCGGGTTGTTTCCATAAATTGGCTGGTCCCGAGAGGCTGTTCCTGATCGAGGAGTTCGAAACCTTGAGAGCTGTCCCCGGGAATGCCGGCTTCAGCCAGCTTCAGGCGCGCTTTGTGAACGTCATCGGCGGCGACCAGAAGCGCGCCGGTGGAACCATCCATTTTAAATTTGATGTTATTTTGGTCGAGAATTTCCACTACTTCGGATGAATCGAGGCGATCGAGACTGCCGTAGAGAGGACGGTAGTCTTCACCAAGACTCCAAAGCACCGCCCAGAAGCCGATAGCGACACTGGCGGCGAGGCCAACCATAAGACCGGCCTGGCGGACCAGGTTCAAATTGTTAAAACCGTCAAGCAGATCGCTGGAGCCACGCTCCGGTAATTTTACTTTGCCCGCTTCCGGAGTTACATCCGCTGCGTTGGAATTTGCCATTGGCGTTATCTAATAACTCAGTCTAAACGTTGAGGTTTCACTGACTACAGAGGCATATTCATAACCTCTCTATAGGCCTCTATCAGTTTGTTTCTTACCTGTACCATCGCCTGAAATGAAACTTCCGCTTTTTGCGAGGCGATCATGACATCCGTGATGTCGACATTGGGATTGCCCTGGGTGTAGGCTTGGGCTTTGGTCGCCGACACTTGTTGAGTTTCATTGACTTTATCGATGGCCTTTTGCATCAAATTGCCAAAGCTCGACGGTGCTTCGCTTTTACCGACGCTCTGGCCCGGGTGCACAGCACCCGGGGCTATATCTTTCGCCGCCAGCCCCTGGGGTTTATTAAATACCTGGGTTTGCGCTTTTAGAGATCGCATTTCCACCAGCAGTCGGTTTATATCTACTCGATCACTCATAACGACCTTCCACCTGTAAAACCACTTTTTGCCTCAGCAATCCTGTCAGGGTTTACCACTGCGTCTTCAAACGTGGGCGAGCAGATGACAATAATTTGGCGATTATTCCCTATTCATGCTCTTGTATAGCTATCGACACAAAACATTGCACAAAGCGGGCCAATCATTGCCGCTGTGGCAATCTTCTGCCGCTGCAGGCCAACGGGTTCTGCAACAGTTATCACCATCACGTCCGGGCTCGAAACAATACTTTGGATAAGCCCCCCCATTGTTTAAAAAACGACGGGGGGTAGGTGGGAATGCCTGGCAGGGCTGCGTGTTTGAAATTAATTTCTACGGCAGCCCTTAGGTATGACTGCGGTTTTAAATATCAAAATCAAATTCCCGCGTTTCTCTTCGGAGTCTCAATTCCTCAAGCTTGTCTTCAAGACGCCGGCGGGAATCGGTATTTTTAAGGGAAGATGAGGTTGAACTCGATCTTGAGGGTTTAGTGTCTTCAAAGTCAACCTCATCGGAAAGGTCGTCATTCGAATCGTCAATCATGTCGCTGCTCATTAAATCCGATTCGACCAATACCGGCTCAAAAGCATTGGATTCACTTGCTTCGGACTCTTCCGCGACGGCTTTCATGGGCCCACTGTTCATACCGATACTCCTCGTAAAGATCTAACCAGATCTCATACCGATACTTTTTAAACTGGTGTCAAATTACACTGGTGTCCTAATCTATTCTTTTCATACACTTGGTATCGACAGCTTTTCTATCGCTGCTTTGATAATTTCGATACCTGCGAGCACGTTCATTACCAGATTGCCGGCCATTTTTCAATTAGCACAGTTTACCCAGTATATTATTTACCGATTCACTTCATAGATACAGTTCACATCTCATATCTGCACAGTATTCACCAGCTCAGTCGATAT
>JARROD010000279.1:0-5202 GCA_037384225.1 Exilibacterium sp. | reverse complement strand
AAATGGATGTGTTGATTTTTAAGGAAATTTTCTTATTAGGGGCGTAAAAATCTTCGGTATTGGCGTTCGAATCTACGATTTATTGCGAGCTGGGGACAAAGAAAAAGGGCGAATGCTAGACCTGGGTGAATAGGGTGTTTATTCTTCCTACTACACCAGATTACCCTCTTTGGGCTGGTGTTAAAGTGCTTTTTTTAATCAAAAGTGATAATAATAAATATAGAGAACTTATATGAAAACAAGCCATTTACTCAAAAAATCAAGTGTATTAACCGCATTTCTATTCACGCTCATAGCATCATTGATATGTCGGGCAAGTATTGCCGAAACCCTGGAAGACACTCTGAAATCTTTGTCTGCGCAACGTGGTGAACCCTTTTATCTGGTTGGGGCAGGGCTATATGACATCACCGGGCCGGCAGCGGAAGCGGGGATGATGGGATTCGCTGAACCGGAACAAAAAACCGAAGGGATCTACATGCGTCTTTGGTCGCGTGCTTTTATCATTGGCGACAGTCGTAAACGCGCTGTTTTTGTTTCCGCTGATCTGGGCATGATCTTTCAGTCCGTCAAACAAGGTGTCATCAACAAAATTTCCCAGGACCCGGAATTGTCAGAATACTACAGCGATGAAAATGTATTACTGTCGGCAACACATACCCATAGCGGCCCTGGTGGATATTCTCATTACTTTATGTATAACGTCACCACATCGGGTTTTATCGGTGAAAATTACGAGCTTATTGTCGATGGAATTTATCAATCCATTAAAAAGGCGCACGACAACCTGACACCGGGGCGTATCCTGATCAATCAGGGGGATTTATACAATGCGAGCATGAATCGCTCTCCGCTGGCTTATGCCAATAATCCGGCACAAGAGCGAGCCCGGTATGATTCCAATGTGGATACAACCATGACGCTGCTTCGCTTGCAGAAATACGATGGTACCGACATTGGCATGATCAACTGGTTTGCTGTCCACCCGACCAGCATTGGCCCGACAAACACCTTGATTGGTGGTGACAATAAAGGACTGGCGTCGTATTTTTTCGAGAAGGACGATGGCACCACTTATACCGCGGATTCAGATTTTGTCGCCGCCTTTGCCCAGTCCAATGCCGGTGACGTAACCCCGAATCTGTGGGGGCCGGCAGATGGCATTCATGATTATGAACGTGGAAATATCATTGCCGGTCGCCAGTATGATAAAGCGCGTTCATTGTTTGATACCGCAGAGACTGCGCTGGAAGGCGCTGTGGATTTCCGCCATACCTACGTTGATATGTCCGATAACTACGTTGAAAGCGTTGGTTCAACGACCTGTCCGTCGGCGATGGGGGCTTCGTTTTCAGCCGGTTCAACCGAAGACAATACTGTTTCACTGGCGTTGTTTGATGAAGGCGTTACAGTGGATTCGCTGGATTCGATTGAAGATGCTCAATCAACATTTTTACAGTCGTTCCTGTCCGGTTTTCTGTCGATCTTCTGGCCAACGACGCTGGATGAAAGCTATGTGGAATGTCATGGCCAGAAACCGATCCTGATTCCGACCGGAGTCGCGACTTTTGATGGCAATCCGTGGACCCCGCAGATCGTACCGTTTCAGATCCTTCAGATCGGCCAGCTGAAAATTGTCGCTGCGCCTGCAGAAGTGACAACGATGGCTGGACGTCGGCTGCGCAAGGCGGTCACGCGTAATGAATCTGATGTCGTTGTCATTGCAGGACTTGCCAATACTTACACTTCTTATGTCACCACTCCGGAAGAATATGCAATGCAGCATTACGAAGGTGCCTCCACGCATTTCGGCCCGCATACGCTTGCGGCCTACGAGCAGGAATTTTCCATGCTGGCCGATGCGCTCGAGAGGGGATCGGCCGTTAACCCTGGACCGGAACCGGATGACCTTTCTGATTTTCAGCTAACTCTCCAGACCGGTGTCGCCTTCGATGATGTTCCGTGGTTTAGCCGCTTTGGTGATGTGGTAGAGCAACCGGCGGACGCCTATTCACAAGGTGATACTGCAAGTGTGGTGTTTTGGGGAGGGCACCCTAAGAATGATCCATTGATTGGCGGCAGCTATATGGATGTCGAGCAGAAGGTCAATGGGGAATGGGTTACTGTACTGCGTGATCTGGATCCGGCGACAACGTATCACTGGGCACGCGACGGTGTTGCCTATTCGAAAGTAACCGTCACTCTGGATACTGCCGCAGTATTTCCCGGAACCTATCGTATAAGGCACCGTGGACATTGGAAAGCATTTCTGACGGGGGCTATTTCGTCTTATGAAGGCGTTAGCGACAGCTTTATCGTCCAATAACCGCTACCCCATCATTGCATAACTCGTTATTCTTCAGTACGGGATGTTTGTGAAAATATCCCGTATTAGACCCTATCGTTGAACAATACCACCCGGCGTCCACCGCCTATCTGGCGAAGCAGGGCAGGGACATCCGTGCTCGCTCACCGGAGAGCACGTTGAGTTCAACGGTGGCACATCCCTGGACCACGCCTCCAGTTGCTGTTTTGACATGTTGACACGCGGTTTCATTTCTTTGGGTGGCGGAAGAGGCGCCCAATGGCTGTGACCGAAAAATACAAAAGTTCAAGATGAGAGAGGGCCAAACGATGACAATAATTTGACGGTCTCGAATACGCTTTGGGTATACGGCTGGCAGTAAACTATACTGCTTCCATGTATTCAAAAAGACAAATAGAGAATTAAAGTCTGTGTTGCTGACGTGCCTTCCTTTGTTTACGGGGGTGTTATGAAGAAGTTCAAGCCCAGTAAGCAAGATATCGAAAAACAACTCATCGAACGGCAAGCTCATTTAGAAGCGCTGTTAAATACACTGCCCGATTTGATTTGGCTTAAGGATGAGAATGGTATTTATCTAAATTGCAACAGTCTTTTTGAAAAATTCTTTGGTGCGAAGGAAGAGGAGATCGTTGGTAAAACCGATTTTGATTTTGTGGATAAGGAGTTAGCCGAATTTTTTCGCAAGCATGATAACAAGGCGATGAGGTTGGGAAAGCCGAGCACTAATGAAGAATGGGTGACTTTTGCAGTGGGCGGTCAGAGGTGTTTGCTGGAGACGACCAAAACGCCGATGTATGGCCCCGATGGCGAATTGATCGGAATATTGGGGATTGGCCACGATATTACCGAACGACGCGCGCTAGAGGACGAATTACGGCACGCTAATATGCGTTTACAAGAGTTGGTCAGTATCGACATGCTGACTAAAATCGCTAACCGCCGTCGATTCGATGAACACATGGCGCGTGTTTGGAAACACTGCCAACGCGAACAGAAACCCTTATCTCTGGTGCTGATCGATGTCGATTATTTTAAACAATACAACGATTATTACGGCCACGCCGCGGGAGACGAATGTTTGGTCAATGTCGCGCAGTTACTGGATAAAGGGGGATACGCACAACGTCCGAATGATCTGATAGCCCGCTATGGTGGTGAAGAATTTGCCATCATTTTATCGCAGACAGAAGTTAGCCAAGCTCTGGCCATTGCCGAGCGTTTTCGCCAGGCAGTTGTCAATGCGCAGTACCCTCACGCCGCGGCCTTAACCCAAGACTTACATGGAAAATGGCTAACCATCAGTGCCGGAATTGCCTGTTGTGTGCCCCAAAAGGACGTCGCTGTTAATAGCCTATTTTGTTTGGCCGATCAAGCTCTGTACCAAGCCAAAGCCCAGGGGCGTAATCAATGTGTGGTCTACGGCGATGAACAGTAGCAGCTCCTAGACTCTGATCTCGATGAACCTACCCAAGGTATCGATGTCGGCGCCCTGATCATGGGGGTGACCATAACGCGTTGCCCCGCCGCTGCCTGCACACGCGGGGCGAATTGCGACCTCACTGGGTCAACACCAGTGGCAATGTGTTATTGCGGAAACTGTTGGCTGAAGCGGGCGCCGACTTCAAACAGGAAATGGAAACCCTTCTCAGACAGGGCAGCAGCACGCAACTGATCGATCCCTACCTGGTGTTTTCCGACCTGGGAAGGAGCGGTATGACGCTGTGGGGCCTGTTGTTATTCAGCGGCTATCTGTCGCCGCTGAGTGTCCGCTACGACGGGCTGCAACTACAATGCGAACTGGCTATTCCCAATCGGGAAATTGCCTATCTGTTCGAAAACATCGTCCGCACCTGGTTTACCGATCCGATGGGGGAAAAAAGCTACCGGCGTTTTCTCGATTGCCTGGTGACGGGCAACCTGGAGGAGTTCCGGCTGCGTCTGGAGGATTATTTGCTCGAGTCCGCCAGCGCTTTCGATCCGGGTCAGAGACATCCCGAGAAGTTTTACCACGGTCTGGTACTCGGCCTGATCGCCAGTCTGCGCAGTACCCACGCGATTTATTCCAACCGGAAATCGGGTTATGGCTGCTATGATGTGGCGGTTCTACCCAAGCGCGGGTCAGCAATGCCAAGCGGTGAAATTCCGCCCGGAATACTGATGGAATTTAAACAGGTCTCGGACACTGACGACTTGGACGCGGCAGCTGGGAAAGCCCTGGCGCAGATCGACCGGCGCCGATACCAGACCGAATTGGACCAACACGGTGTAAAGAACGGTTTTCTGATCGGTATGGCGTTCTCCGGTAAGCAAATGAAAATGGCTTACAAATCCTATCCGGAATAACAGCTTCGAAACGAAGAAGGTTACCATCTCATCCAAATGTTAACGGCCAGTGGTATGCCGTTCAGGGGGCTGTGTAATCGAACCTAAGTGACACTCTGGTAGAGTTTGCTTCTGGCTGTATGCTGGCATTGGCAAGGTTTTAAAATTTACAGAGAGATTGCATAGTGGCTGTCTGGATTTCCATATTGCAGTCGTTTTTCAATTCTAGCTTTTAACTATCTTATGGTTCTCAAGTCTGCGGCTTGCATAAAAAAACACTGTAGTATATTTGATTTCAATTCTGAGGAAAAAAGGAATTGTTGCGTATAAGAAATATAAGCACATTTTTTTATTTTATGTTGCTATGAAGGCTCGGATTTGTATTAACACGGATTTGTATTTAAACGGTTAAATAACTGAAATACACTATTTGACTTGGGTCTTTCGTATTGTCCGCTGTCGACCCAAAGCGGACGTTGAAATAAAGGCTTTAAATTCAGTTATTGGCTGTTATCTTAAATAAAAGGAACGATTCATGTATTTTATTGCAACTT
>JARROD010000278.1:0-6970 GCA_037384225.1 Exilibacterium sp. | reverse complement strand
AGAGACTTTGCGCCAAATCTGCGCTGTTGGCATGGGACGGGAGATCATTTTTCTATCTTAAAACCTCCATTCGTTTCTGATTTGTCCGATTGGTGGAATATAAACTGTGGTCGTAAAGACTAAACCGCGATCCAGCTCGATGAGGTTAAATGGTGGGAGCCGGATAAATCGAGAGGTTTAAGTCCGGTTCTGCGAGCGGCTGAGGGAGAGGTTCCCTTGGTCGACTCACCCTGGGGGGCGTCAGCGATAACACTGGCGTCTACCCGACCACTCTACCAAGACCAATAAGGCACGAATCGTATTACTGACTCTGGCGGCGCAGAAAGTACTTAACAGCCACCCCACGCGGTTTAAAAAAGGTTTCATTTTCCTCAATAGTCAGGGTGGTCCATATCTCGACGCAGACGTGTTTAACCAAGAGTGGAAAGCGGCACTTAAATCTGCAAATGTGGAACATCGTATTGCTTATAACTGCCGTCATGCCTATGCTAGCCTTGCGTTGACCGCCGGGGTTAATCCAGCATTTATAGCCAATCAGCTTGGCCATGGACTAGATATGACTCTCAATATCTATGGGAAATACATCAATTCTGAGAATGACAAGCTGGAACTCGCTAAGATCGAAGGAAAAAGTTAGACTTATTAAGGACTTAGGCTCGGCCAATAAAACATGTTTACCCTTGTTTTTAAGCTGCCCTATAGAGATTTCTAGGCTTTGAAAACCTTATTTAAGGGGGTTAAACAGTGAAACGCCACTGTGGACTGTATGAAATTTAATCAGCTATATTGGCTCATAGCGGATACCGTTTTCATAGCCTTATATACTTAGAGGTTGCGGGGGTATATTTTAAGACCCTGAAAGATACATATGGAATCCATAGACCAATATTTAGAGAAATGCTGGACATTTAAAACCCTGATTAAAACCCAGCTTCATAAACAAAGAGGTTCGTAGCCGGTAGGAAAATACAACCGTATTAAGGAATTTATAGGTAAGCTTAGAATTGACCAACTCAAATATTTGGAAAATATAAATTAGAACTCGCATAACAGTATTTTTAGAGTTCAGACCCAAATTAATCGCAATCAAGAAATGGCTTTTAAAGAAATGAAAGATAGACACTGGAAAATGCAACCAAATAGAGTTATGGCGCTGATTCTGGCTAAAAAACAGCTTGCAGAGTTTGTATATGATGCAGTAAACCTAGAAGGAATAAACTTTACCCTCCCAGAAGTTCAAACCCTTTTAGAAGGTATAACAATTGGTGGCCATAAGGTTTCTGACCAACAAATAGCAATTAACCAAAGCAAAGCCTGGGAAAAACTTTTTGAATGGATACATAAAAACGAGTTCAAGTTAACTAAAGAAAAGGTATGTAAACTTCACAGTATAGCGGCACGTGAAGAGGCTTTGGTATGGGGAGATTTCCGAGATGGAGGCGTGCTTATCGCAGGCACAGATTATACGCCACCAAAACATACTGACTTAGATAGCATTTTTAATACGATGATCAAGAAAATGGCCCTGTACGATGATATCTATGATCAAGCAATATTCGTTTTCTTAACTATGGCGCGCTCACAGTTCTTCTTTGATGTCAATAAACGCATGGGAAGATTCATGATGAATGGGCATCTGCTTTCTAATGGTTATCCGGCAATAAATATTCAAGCTAAACGTAAGCTTGAATTCAATGAGAAAATGCTTCGATTCTATGAATCTGGAGATCAGACAGAAATGAACGTTTTCATTCGTTCATGCCTTCTTAATCCCTACTATTAGATTGCGGACAATTAGAGGTGGATTTAAAGGGTATTTTAAATCATCTATTATGGGAACGAAGGAGTATGGAATGCGGGCACGCAGACCGAAAAATGCCTATGCCAAGCCTACACGGACGTACTTGCCGGCGTGTCTGGGCCAACTACCGCCGGGTGGCCCCGGATCGAAGGCACAAATACCCCGGGTTATTGAGAAGTTACATACCGCTTCACAATGAAACACGTCAGATCATAGAGAATTGGATAAGAAATTGGATAAAGGTTTGGGGTATTACTCGATTCCGTAGTTTTTCTCGCTTGACACGCAGACTATGACTGCGATAAGAGAACTTTCGCACGGCTTTGAGTTTTTGTGTCTTATTCATTTAATAGCTTCCCGTTATTTTTGCGCTCATTGAGCCATTGCCAAACAAATTACTCATCCTCAGAGAGAATATCGGCAAAAACTGATTTATCCACATTCCCACCGGTAAGAATCACCGCTATTCTTTGTCCCTGTATGCGCTCGTCTTCTTTTATTGCAGCAGCAAGCGCCGCAGCACCAGCACCTTCGGCCACATTATGCGTATCGGTAAACAGATGACGCATAGCGGAGCGTATCTCATCCTCATCGACTGAAACTATCCGGGCTACCCCGTCAAGAATCAGCTCAAATGCCTCGGGGTGAGGCGTCCGGCATGCCATGCCGTCAGCCACTGTGGGCGCCACCGCCATCGAAACCGGACGACGCTGGTTAAAAGACTCGGTATACGCAGGAGCTGCAGATGCGCCTACTCCGACAATTTCGGTGTCCAAACCAAGCGCGTCACGCACCGCAATAGCGCCGCAGATGCCTGACCCCAAACCAATAGGTACATAAAGCGTATCAATATTTGCTACGGCTCGGAACAACTCTAAGGAATAACTTGCCACACCTGTTACCAGATCCTGGTGAAACGACGGGACAAAATGCAGCCCGCGGTCCTCGGCAAGTGCGGCGGCATATTCCAGTGCTTCCTGAAAGTCATATCCGTGTTCGATCAGCTCGACGCCGCGTACACGCATTGCAGCATTCTTTTCCCGACTGTTTCCGTGCGGCACAACCACTACCACATGTAGGTTGTGGCACTGCGCAGCAAAGGCGATACTTTGACCGTGGTTACCACGGGTTGCAGCTATTACGCCGTTAATTTCCGGCTGCTGGCGCTTGAGTTCATGGAAGTAGGCCAAGCCTCCGCGAATCTTGAAAGCACCGACCGGAGTATGATTTTCATGTTTCAGCCACACTTCGGCACCAATCCGTTGGCTGAGTAAGGGCCAACAGATTTGCGGTGTGGGTGGAATTGTTTTATGGACAAGATTGGCGGCCTGTTCAAGGACTTTCAGTGTTGGTAGTTTCATTTTTCCAGCCATTTATACATAACTAATGCATCAATATAACCTTTATCATTTTCGAATCAATACCCTGAGGCTGTAACTGACTAAGACACTATTTCCGTTACCACCTGGGTTTTTACAGAGTTAGCAATAAAACATAGTTCGTGGGAGCGATGATGAAGATCCTCAAGCTGTTCCCGTGTCGGCTTGTTATCTCCGGAGAACTTGATACAAGGACGCAGGATCACCCGGGTCATGGCTATTTTGCCGCTGCTGTCTTTCTCCATGATGCCAATGGCATTATCCACATATTCATCCACGACAAACTTCCGTTTTGCGGCAATACCCAGGAAGAACAGCATATGACAACTGGAAAGCGATGCGACAAAGGCTTCCTCCGGGTCCACGTTGGCTTCCACGGAGTACGGCAGTGGCACAATATGGGGAGACGATGAGGCCGGCACAGTAACACCCCCGTCAAACTGCCATTGGTGGCCACGACTGTATTGATTATCGATATAGGCTTCACTTTCCTGACGATGCCATTTTACGGTTGCAGTGTATTCGGACATACTTTCTCCATTTTTTTGTTTACCGGAGAAGATTAAAGTGACTTCTCGGCTTAAACCCCTATGAGTTTCACTGGCTCAATCTACAATCTCAATCGTTCCTTCCAAATACTTAACCGCCGAACCGGATATCAGAACCCTGTTGCCTTTCAACTCACAGGTTAGCTTTCCCCCTCGTGATGAAATCTGCTTTGCTTGAAGTTTCGTTTTACCTGATCTCTCCGACCAATAGGGAACGAGTTGAGTATGGGCCGAGCCAGTAACAGGGTCTTCCGGTATACCATATTTAGGCACAAAGAATCTGGAGACGAAATCATAGTCTGATGAAGGGGCAGTAATAATGACACCGCGCAGGTCCAACTGAGCTAAGTGGCTATAATTGGGCTCGATATTCGCTATATCATTTTCACTTTCAAAGACAGCAATATAATCTGCGTTGCTGTAGCACTCCGCCGGGCTTTTACCTAGCCCCTCGGTAAGACCGTCGGGGATTTCACATTTCTCGGGTTTTTGAGCAGGAAATTCAAGCGTAAGAGAATTTTCTTCCCTGATCACGGATAATGGCCCGGATAGCGAGTCGAACCGAACAATATCCTGCACATAACCCAACTCACTGAATAATACAAATGCAGATGCCAGTGTCGCATGCCCACACAACTCGACCTCCTTTTTGGGAGTAAACCAGCGAATGTGGAAATAACCATCACGAGGAACAAAGAACGCGGTCTCAGACAGATTATTTTCTGCTGCTATGGCTTGCAGGGTTTCATCGACAAGCCATTTCTCTAATGGCACCACTGCAGCGGGATTGCCCTCAAAAGCCTTTTCGGCAAAGGCATCAATTTGGTAAATGGATAGTTTCACCATACTCTCCTTACATACGCGAGGTAGTTTTTCATATAGAGTTATTAGGTTCTTAATGGGTACGGGTAGCCAGAACTTTCACGCCTAAAGCAACCAATGTTCCGCCGAACAAGCGATCAAGCCAATGCCCATAACGGCAGTATTGTCTATTTACCAAAGGCCGGGAAAACAGCATTGCCACCAGGGAAAACCATGTAAATTGAATAATCATCATCCAGACACCATAAATGACGAGCTGATATAGAGGCATATCTGGACTTAGAATTACTGTAAATAATGAGACAAAATAGATTGGCGCTTTCGGGTTCAACAAATTGCAAAGGAACCCAAGACCAATCCCTTTGCCAGCAGAATATTTTTTCGCCTGTATTTCTACGTTCAGACTTGCATTGCGTGCTTTAGCTCTTAGTCCTTTAATTCCAAGGTAAATCAAATAACCACCACCCAGAATTTTTATCATCCACAAAGCACTTACAGATTCGGAAATAATAGCCGACAATCCGAATATTGAATACAAAACATGAACTGAAAGTCCCAGAGATATCCCTAGACTGCACAGTAGCCCCGCTTTTTTTCCGTTAGATAGCGTTTGCTGAGAAACCAATACAAAATCTGGGCCGGGAGATGCCGCAGCCAATAAATGCGCCAGCGTAATGATAAATAGGCCATGAAGGAGATCCATAAATGATAAACCCCAAAAACAAATTAAGTTAGTTATGTAAAGCCAGACAACCCCCCGTGCCCATCATGGTGGCCCCTGCAGTTTTATTTAACCGCCTTATACCTTTTGCCGACTGAAAATACCGTCTGGCAAAAGCCGCTCCGAGTGCTATCGCCATAGTAGCCGTATACAGGAAGTGTTCCCAACTGCTTTGCCGAGCGCCCAATGACCGATACAAAGACTGTGCTTTTTCTTTATCCCGTGCAGTGACCCACTGAAGCCGGACTGCACCTTTTTTCCTGCCGAAAGCTTCACAGTGTTCGATCAACAACCTGCCGATGCCCTGTTGACGGTGGGTCGGTTCAGTATATAGGTCATTCATGATGGCAACTTTAGCGGCGATGGTGGATGAAAAGCTAAAGTACACAGTCGCGAAAGCGACCAGTTTGCCCTCCGCTCGATAGCCGAACAGGCAGCCTTTTTCTGACTGCTTCCCGAATTGGGAAAAGAACGAGCGGTTCCTGTTCTCTTCAATATCGGCAACTCGGTAAAATTCCTGGTAGCGGCGAATCAGTGGAAGAACGTCTTCAAGGTTCTGTTCGGAGATGGGTTCAATACCTGCCATTTATTAGTCCTTCAGCTCTTCTCGCTTGCCAATCGCAGGCCCAGCGCAATAAACAGGGCGCCCATGGCCCGGTTCAGCCAGGCCGATATCATAGCACTGCTCCGGAGTTTTCGGGTCAGCATCGTGGACATTATGACCAGCAGCACATTAATACTTATCGCGATGACGTTCAAAGTCACACCAAGCAAAATCAATGTCGACATGGGGTCTTTGTTTGCCGGGGCGACAAATTGGGGCAGGAACGCCAGAAAGAACATAGCGACTTTGGGGTTTAGCACATCGCTCCAAAACCCCTGCCAGAAGATCGACCGGTGGCACTGAGTTATGCCGGGAACACGGCTGATGAAAGGCCCGGTATTTGATCGGATGGCCTGAATACCGATATAGATGAGGTAGGCAGCCCCTGTCCATTTGATAAACGTAAAGGCTAGTGAGGAAGTTGCCAATATTGCAGACAGACCCAACACTGTGGCGGTTAAATGCACATAACCTCCGAGATTGATACCAAGCGCAGCCACCAGTCCAGCCCTTCGTCCCTGGGCAATACTGCGGCTCAACATATAGATCATATCCGGTCCAGGCACGATAACCAGCAAGACACTTGCGACAATAAACAGCAAATAGCTATGTAGATCGATCATACTTCGTCTCTTCGGAAAGGCTGACTTTTCCTCCTTTTGATGCTGACACGCAGGTCGCCCAGGAAAAAACAGCCTTACTATTTACTTGCTGGGGAAGCAAATTTGGGCGATTGCGTATTTTAGGGCAGTTCTTGCTATTTTCAAAATTAATACTACTTATTGGTCTATAAAAAAACAAATAACCCAAAAAAGTGGTCGTCACTACGTATTGGTGGCGGTTTTTGCTTGCAAAACCGGAGGAGTCCATATACGTAGTGACGACGGCGCGGCAAGGTAACTTAGGCAGCCCGGTGCTCGGGTAGTGCTGACAAGTTAAAAAATGCCTTTCACTGTCCAATCCCATGGACCCTTCGCAAACCTGGCTTGAACGTCAGCAACAGAAACAACTCCCCGTGAATTATTATAGGGTGACTTTCACCTTGCCCAGTGAGCTTAGGCCACTGGCTATGGCACACCCCAAAGTGGTGTATTC
>JARROD010000277.1:0-5229 GCA_037384225.1 Exilibacterium sp. | reverse complement strand
CGCCTTCGTCCAGGCGCGCCTGCGTTGTCTTGTACACTTACACCGTGCTTACTAAAGCGGAGGGCGGGTGGTCTGATTAGCAAGGGGGGAAAGACAAAATGAAATTAAAATCGTTTACCTTGACTACGGCAGCGTTGATGGGAATGCTGGCAATGGGTTCAGCTTATGCCCAACAACCTGCGGACAATAGCGCTGAGGAGGAGGAAGAGGAAGAGGAAGACATTATTGAAACTGTTGTCGTCCTGGGCGTGCGTTCCAGCCTTCAAAAATCGCTGGATATGAAGCGCCTCGCCAGTGCGCACACTGACGTCATCACCTCTGAGGACGTTATGAAATTCCCCGATGTAAACGTCGCGGAGGCATTGTCGCGACTACCGGCTGTGACAGTCGATCGATCATCCGGTGGCGAAGGCGACAAGATTGCGATCAACGGTATCGACTCTCGCCTGGTCAATGTATCGTTGGACGGAACGCCGATTGCGACGGCTTCGACAGGGGCGAACAATACCGACACGGGCCGGTCCTTTTCATTTGCAAACCTGGCGCCGGAGCTCATTGGCAATGTGGAAGTGTACAAGACAACGCAGGCGCGCCTGGACGAAGGCGGCATCGGCGGCTCTGTTATCGTCAACACCCGCAATCCGTTGGATACGCCCGCAAACGAATTAGTGTTGAATCTGAATTACAACCGGAACCTCAGAAACGATGAGAGCGATCCACGATACTCGGTATTCTATAACTGGAAGAATGCTTCGAGCACATTCGGCGCTCTTTTTCTATACGCTTACAACAAATCCGTGCTCGGCAGCGGGAGTCTCTTTGCGGGGTATCATGATGTCTGCGATGCCAGCGGGTGGGGTGGCTGCGATGAATCCGGCTTCACAGACTCAGCGATGTTACCCAATGTCACGAGCGGCCCCGAACTTGCTCCGGGGATGTTGATTCCGCAGTATCTGGCCAACTCTTCCTATGAGCAGCAACGGGAGCGCAAGACTTTTCATGCCGTGTTCGAGTGGCGCCCTATAAAGGATTTTAGGGTCAAGTTTTCAGGGCTCAACGTCGACAGTGATTTCTCTAGCTATTCGCAGACTTTTTTTGGCGACATTAGTGTGAACTGGAACGAGGCGAATGCCTATGATTCCCGCGACCCGGTCACCAATGAGGTCCTGTCCCCGACCATGATGACGTCAGTCGAGACGAGCGGCGCCGGTGTCATCGGCGGGACCGGCGCAATGGCCGTTCGCATGGACGAGTATTTCAAGCGCCAGCAACTTACCAACGAAACCTACAACCTGGAAATTGAGTGGTCGCCCGGAGATTGGAACATCCGCGCGCGGGGTGGCACAACAGAGGCTAATGGCGGCTCGGACCCCGAATACTATCTGAGTTTCTATGGCAATCAGAATGGATCCTGGACATGGGGACCGGACGGCTCCAACCTCGAGTTGGACGTCCCTGTCACTGACCCCGGTATTTTCAAAACGCGCGCATCAGGTCAACAAGCCGGCTTCGTAAAGACAGCGGTCACCACGGACTCGATTGACTACGCTTATCTCGATTTTACGCGTAATGTTAATCTGGGACCGTTTGAGGAAATTCAGTTCGGTTACAAGTATCATGAGCACACTGACGTCAACCAACCTCATTTCTTCAACACGGTATTCGATATTACCGGTTCGATGTCGGATTTTGAAACATTCCTCAGCGATAGGGCCCTGGTTGACGGTTTGAGTTCCAGCGGGGATTTGGTCCAATACGTAGCGATGACCCGCGATGCAGTTCGCGCCTATTCCGAAGGCAATAAATCAGCCGCAAACGTGTCCACGGGTGATTTTCGCGATGCGGGTAACTTTTGGAATACGACGGAGACCGCCAATGCGTACTATATCCAGGGCAATTTCCTATCCGGGCGTTGGAGTGGCGATGTCGGCGTGCGTTACGTGGATACCGAGAATGAACAGACATATCGTTCGACCCTGGATTTCGAACCATGGTTCGAAGAAATGATTTCGACGAAATCCGGCTACACCGATGTCTTGCCATCGTTCAACCTGATCTATAATTTGACCGATGACATGCTGATGCGGTTTTCGGCGGGAAAGGTTATGTCCCGTCCTACCTTTAAGGACATGTCAGGTCAAATCGCGTGGAATATTGAGCGCTACGGCATTGACAATGAACACTTCGCCGGCGGCGGTGGCAATCCGGATTTGGAGCCGTATCGGGCAATAAATTACACGGCAACCTGGGAATGGTATTTCGCGCCCAACAGCATTGTTAATATCGATCTGCTCTACAAGGACATTGAGTCCTACATCGTTCGTAAAACAAGCTTGGTCGACGTAACCGTACCGACCGAAGCGTTGGAATATTGCGCAGCGGACACCTCGCTGTTCTGTAATGGCAAGCTTGGGCGTGTCACCCCCATGCTTATCAATTCGCCGCTTAATGGCAGCAACGCGCAGGTTTCGGGCGTGGCTGTCGGCTATATCGGAGATTTGGGGTGGGGCTTTGGCATTCAAGCCAATGTGACCTGGTTGGATCAGCGCTACGGCTCCTATACCGACGACTTCAATTCGGCCCATGATTTACCCCTGCCCTATCTGTCGAAGAGGAGCTATTCGGTGTCGCCGTTCTATGAACAGGGACCGATTTCGGCCCGCCTGTCCTATTCGTGGCGAAGCAAGTACAACACTCAAGTGGGCAGCGAGAATGACTTTCCTAAGTTTGAAGAAGAATGGGGTCAGTTGGATGCCTCTTTCACTTACAAATGGAACGACAATCTCTCGTTGACATTATCCGCGCAAAATCTGTTGGATGATGACGTCGTCCCATTCACCCAGGGAGGTTTGCCACTTGCGTGGAGCAAGTATGGTACGCGTGTGACATTGGGTCTGAGCTATCGAAGCGGTGACTAAATAAGGACCGTGCACGGTCTAACAAACCGGCGAGGCCTGGCCTCGCCGGCATGCCACTGGAGACTTAGAGACATGCGTTTAGTGTTACGCCCGATTTAGTGTTACGCCCGAATAGTTGGAGTTTCACAACTTTTCTGATATAAGCGCCAGTATGTTTGATGTCGTAATGACACCCGTCACTTTGTTTTCTTTTGTGACGAATACTCGGTGAATTTTATTCTCCAGCATAATCCGGCAGATGGAGGCTACCCTGGTATCCTCGGTAACGGAGATAATGTTCCTTTGCATAATCTGCCCGGTGGTACAATTTTCCTCGGCATTGTAGGCCCATTTGTCCAGGTCCAGAAAGTCGATTTCGTTACCGTAGGCATCCTGGTAATAATCGCGCAAGGCGTTGACCTTGGCATCGATTTCCTGATTTTCAAAGCGGAAAATATCGGTCACACTGGCCACACCGATAAGTTCACTGTCGGCGGTGATCACCGGCACGCCGGCGATTTTATTTTTGATCAAAAAATCGGCCAGATATTTAATTGACCACCCCTCGTAGGCGAAAAGCACTTCCGTTTTCATGATATCTTTTGCGGTTAAGGCTTGCATAATGACTTCCTAAGGTATTCTGCTATTGTGTATACACGCGGTGTTCTCCACTCCATCGAGGTCCCCTCGATTTCAGATCGCTATACCCAAAGCGTTTGAGATTTAGGTCTTCAGAGTGCGTCAATTTTTGTTCCCCCTTTTCTTTTAAGGACAGGGGGAGCGACGACGCCGCGTGGCAGACCCCACGTAAGGAGGAGCGACGCGGCCAGGGGCAAAAAGGGGCGTGCTCTGGAGGCCTAAATCTCAAACGCTTTGGGTATAGTTATAACCTAAACCAATAGGGAGGTTGACGACAAGCGTTAACCCACCATTAGTTGACTTGGATCATCATTGAAGCACAGCGGGATTTACCGGCATTGTTTATATAGATAGGTGCCCAGGGTACAGCGATGCCGGGTGGGATATAGCAACAGTTGTCAGTCTTTTATTGATCTGAATCAAAACCCAATTTACAGGGTCGGATTAGTCTATTTTCAATAAAAACAAACACGTTCAATTACAGTACAAGAGGAGCGCGACCGTGAGTGATAAAACACTTAGCGATGAACAGACTTGGCGTAATCTTCGCAATTTAATTCTGGTGTTTATGAGCCTTACTGTGGTGATGGCGCTGGCTGTCTATTATTTTTCCGGGTGACCAAAAATTTGATCCAATCCAATGTGGTCGGCTCAAAAAATCTGTTTGCGCCTGCGGCCCTTCTTGATTTACATCAACCACACTTTACCCTCTTTTATTTTAAACCCGTAAGCATGTAGATCGGCCATTTTATCACGAAGACACTTTCCATTAATATTGTAAACTACATTATTATTTACCCAAGGGCTATACCTGTCAGCACATCTAACGCCCCCTTCTACTACTCATTGGTTGTTGTGGTTAAACGCCTGAGAAATATATGTAATTGTTGACGCAGGGTATTCTATCCAGCCATCGTTTCTTTCTCTGAATGAGAAATTGGTGTTTAAGACATAAAAAAGGCAAGCCGTTTTGGCTTGCCTTTTTAAGAGAAGTGTCGAGCTATTATATCGCTACTATATTCTCAGCTTGAGGGCCTTTGCCCCCTTGAGTCACATTGAACTCAACCTGCTGCCCTTCTGACAAGGTTTTGAAGCCTGAACTTACAATGGCACTAAAGTGTGCGAATACATCAGGGCCAGACTTCTGCTCAATGAAACCAAAGCCTTTTGACTCATTAAACCATTTTACGGTGCCAGTAGTTTTATTAGACATAGGATAATATCCTGTAGATAAAGTATAAAGGTGCCTTAATAAGGCGTGAATAGCGAAAAAACCAGACTGATATTTAGAATCTACAGAATACGTACAAGAAGCGACGACATGGAGAATATAAACAAAACAAGTTCTTTCTAGCTGAGTAGACTGTATAGACAATAAAGGTAAAAGTCAATCAATTTCTCGTCGTATTCCCCGATTTGTCCCAGGCACTCCTGGTCCACCCTGAAATCCGCTCGCATTAGGCCCCAGGTCTACGCGAACGTGCTCAACCGGGATCTCCCCCGCAAATCCCGATTGAACAATGTCACAACAAGTCAGTCCCGCCTCAAAGCTTCAAACCTTCAACCCATCTCAAACCTTTAAGTAGTACCATAATGGCGCCTTGATCGCTTTCAGGCAGCGCCTCGAAAATTTATTACTCTCTAAAAGCTCGGGTGCCTGCCGGGTTAGCTCGAAGCCAAACGCCTTAGGGAG
>JARROD010000276.1:0-8526 GCA_037384225.1 Exilibacterium sp. | reverse complement strand
GCTGGAAGCGTTGACCATGGAGCAGCCGCAGCAAATCGTCACCGCCAATATTGGCTGCCAGATGCACCTGCAGGGAAAGGCCGATATTCCCGTGCGCCACTGGATCGAATTGCTCGATGTGGCGAAAGGGGACGGAGGGATTAAAAATCAATCAACAAAACAAATATCAGGTAAAAAATTTTAAGGAGATAGCATGCCAAGGAAGACAAGAAATTATCAGGTAGGGCTGCCCTACCCTGTAGTGCAGAGGGGTAACAACCGAGTGTCTTGTTTTATTGAGCCTGAAAACTACCGGTTTTATTTGCAGCTATGGGAAGACGTGTCTCAACGCTATGGGAAGGCCGGCACCGTTCAAGTTTGATACAACCGGAAAATCTGACATTGGATACGGAGCCTGAGGCAAGGCAGACCACCTATCGCGAGCTGTGTCCAATTTCATTGAATAATGAAGATGAGCACAAAATTCGGGAGGGAACACAATACTGCCATCCGGTGGAAAATGATCGTTTTTATCGGATGATTGAAGAACGGTATGACATCAAGCTGGGGCAGAAGAGGAAAGGAAAGCCGCTGAAAGAACAGGGTTGATCAGAAAATAATCCCTCCGTCCCCTTTTTCAAACCGAAACCTTAGCTTTCGCATACACCAGGGGGGCCGCCATGAACTTGACTGCGCCGTAGGTGGGCTCTGCTCTGGCTACCCGTAGCGCTTTGTGGGACGACGGCAGGAATTCGGTTACGTCAGACGTTGAATCCACATGGTTCATCGACCACACCGCCGCCCGTTCCTCCTTGGGGGAGATGCCGATGTACTTGCGATAACAACGACTGAAATGCGGGGCCGATACGAAGCCACACATGGAAGACACCTCGATGATGGAACAGGTGGTCTGCTTCAATAACTGCCGGGCGCGCTCCAGCCGCAGCTTCAGATAATACCGCGACGGTGTGCAATTCAAGTGCTTCAGGAACAGTCGCTCCAGCTGTCGTCGGGAAATACCGACGTAACTGGCCAAGTCTTCCAACTCGATCGGTTCCTCGATGTTCGCCCCCATCAGCTCAGTCACATCGGCCAACTTGGGTTGCGCCGAGGTCAGCAGGCGGCGCAGTGGGGTCTGCTGCTGCTCACTGTCGGGCCGTATCCGATCGCAGAGGAACATGTCGCAAATGGCGCTGGTCAGCACCTTGCCATGCTGGCGAGAGACCATACTGAGCATCATATCCATGGGCACGCCGCCACCGGTGCAGGTGATGCGATCCCGGTCCAGAGTGTAGAGGCAGTTAGTGCAGTTCACCTTTGGAAAGCGCTCCTGCAAAGCCGCCAGGCATTCCCAGTGCGCGCTGCAGTTGTAGCCGTCCAGCAAGCCCGCACTGGCCAGCACATAGGCCCCCGTGCACACAGCGCCCAGGGTCACACGCTTCTGTGTCTGGGCCACCTGCTGCAGCCAGGTCACTTCCCTTTTGGTGAAGCTGCGGGTGATGTCCACACCGCCAACCACGATGATGATATCGAAGGGCTGCTCGTTGCCAATGTCCGCATCCGGCGAGATGGCGATGCCGTCGCTCGCCTTCACGGTTTCGCCACCATCCGAGAACAGCTGCCAGGTGTAAAGTTCCCTCCCGCTCAACTGGTTCGCCATACGCATCGGCTCAATAGCCGTTGCCAGGGCAACCATGGTGAAATTCTGGATCAGCAGAAAGCCGACCCGGTAGGGTTGAACTTCGGCGCTCGTGGTTTGCCACACAGTTTTTTTATACACGGACACTTAATCTCCACTCACTTATCATGTAAGCCCAGTCGCCACGGCAGCGACTGTATTATTGTTATAGGGGCGCCGGTTGCCCGGGCGGGAATACCCCTGCTACGCCATCGCTTCACCTTACTACTCTTGCCGTTAGGCAGGAGTGTGTATTCATATTAGGTCGGTTTCTGGAATGCAGCCTCCCAAAAACGGCACGTAAATTTTCAAACATATCTAATTGCGACATACGGGGTTGTACCCCGGCACTTTATGGTATCAAAATGAAATTCATAATGCCCGTTTTATGGATTTATGACGGGCTTTGCCGCTACTTTATACGACCGTAGCGGTTCTTGAAAAGAGGGTTGGGGAGACGTTTGGATCTACGCTCAGCCTTCGATGACCACATCGGATAACGGGGTGCTGCAGCACGATAGAATAAATCCGTCGGCCAGATCCTCCTCAGTGATCCCACCGTTGTGCTGAATGTCCACCTCACCGGCGGTTTTACGAACCTTGCAAGTGCCGCAGATTCCAACCCCGCACGCTTTGGGAATGTTCAGCCCCAAACGACCGGCCGCCGCGTGCACGGTTTCGCCGCGCGCCGCCTGCACGCTCATGCCCGATTGCGCAAACTCCACCGTGAACAGGTCTACATCCTTGACCTCCTCGGCCTCGCGCACAGCGATCTCCGCCTGTTCCAAGACATCCTGAGTCACCTCCTCCGGTGTCGCTCCGAAGGACTCTTCGTGGTAAAAGTCCATGTTGAAGCCGTTGTCAACCAATATGCGGCGCACCGCTCTCATGTAGGGTGTGGGACCACAGCAGAAGATTTGCCGCGACAGGTAATCCGGTGCCACCATTTCCAGCTTGGCCTGGTCCAAAAACCCCCGGTAACCGTTCCAGGCCTGACCGATCTCAATGCGTTCGCAGATCACCGCCAGATTGAAGTTGGCGATTCTCGAGCATATGTGCTCCAGTTCGCGATGAAAGATGATGTCATTGGGGGTGCGCGCGCTGTGGATGAAGGACATATCCACATTGGCGTTGGTGTCGAAGTACCAGCGCGCCATCGACATCAGCGGCGTAATACCTACCCCGCCCGAGAGCAGGAGCACCTTATCCGCCGGATGATCGATGCAATTGAAATCCCCTACCGGGCCGTGTACCACCAGTTCGTCGTGTTCCTTGAGGTTGTCGTGCAACCAATTGGAAACCAACCCGCCCGGCACCCGCTTCACAGAGATGGAAAAACTGTAGGGCACGGAAGGCGAGCTTGAAATGGTGTAGGAGCGCATGATCTGCTCGCCTTCGATCTCCATTTCCAGGGTCACGAACTGGCCCGGTTTGAAGAAGAACATCACCGACTGCTCGGCGTTGAAGCAAAAGGTCTTCACATCCCAGGTCTCGCGGATCACCCGCACACAGCGCACCTGATGACGGCCATTGGCCCAGACCCGGGTGTTAAGAGGGTTGAAGGCGTCAGAAGACTGGGGATTATCGGTAACGCTGGTCATTGTTATGTCTCCGTGGGAGGTGATTTAGCCCAGTTAACCGTTTGCGACACGATCTTGTTCGTATACTCCAGCGCTATGCGCCAACGGTGCGGAAAATCCCGGCGAGTCAAAAAGTAAACGAGGGGTGTCGCTAATGGACAAACACCCAGCCCTGCCTTTGCCGAAAATAGCGGCTAAATGTGCATGGTTTTACCTAAAGAGAAGACGTAGATGAACGAATACGACCTGTTGAACCTGACCTACAACAATATGGAAGAAGCCCGCCGGCAGATGGTGCAGCTGTTGAAGGAACGATCGCGCACTCACTCGCTGCCCCGGCCACTGTACAACGACCCACTGCTGTTTCGCATCGACATGGAAGAGGTATTCGAGAAGCAGTGGTTGTTCGTCGGTATGACCTGTGAGTTGCCAACCAAAGGCAACTATATAACGGTGGATATCGGTCAGAACCCGGTGATTCTTGTGCGCGACCAGGATGGCGGGATTCAGGCGTTCCACAACGTTTGTCGCCACCGGGGCTCGCGCCTGTGTACTCAGGCCCAAGGGAAGGTGGCCAACATGACCTGCCCCTACCACCAGTGGACCTACGACCTGAAGGGCAACCTCATCTTCGCCAGTTCCGAGATGGGCGAGCACTTCGACCGGGGCAAATACGCCATGAAACCAGTGCACTGCAAAACTGCCGGCGGCTTTATCTTCGTCTGCCTGAGAGAGGGCGAGCCACCGGCAATCGACGACTTCCTGAGCGGCCTGGCGGAGTACATGGAACCCTACGACATGGAAAATACCAAGGTGGCAGTGCAAAGCACCCTGGAGGAGAACGCCAACTGGAAGCTAGTGATCGAGAACAACCGCGAGTGCTACCACTGCTCCGGCAGCCACCCGGAGCTGCTGCGCACCCTGCTCGAGTGGGACGACACCACGGACCCGCGCGCCACCCCGGAATTTCTCACTCACTACGAGAGCCAGGCCCAGGCCTGGGACCGGGAGGGCATCCCGCACCGGAGACTGGAGAGCGGCCTGCGCAACCGCATCGTGCGCATGCCACTGCAGAAGGGCACCCAGGTGATGACCATAGACGGCAAGCCAGCCTGCCGTAAAACCTTGGGACGGGTGCAAAACCGGGAACTGGGTTCCATGCGCGTTTTGCATCTGCCCAATTCCTGGAACCACATGCAGAGCGACCACCTGATCGTATTCCGGGTGCTGCCGGTCTCGGCGCAGAAAACCCTGGTGACCACCAAGTGGTTGGTGCACAAGGACGCCGTGGAGGGAGAAGACTACGATGTCGAACGCCTTAAGCAGGTGTGGGACGCCACCAACCGTCAGGATCGCGATCTGGCGGAGGAAAACCAGCGCGGCATCAATTCGCTCGGTTATGAGCCGGGCCCCTACTCCGAGACCTTTGAGTTCGGTGTGATCAACTTCTTAGACTGGTATTGCGAGGCGATTTTGAACAATAGCAAGTAACTTTGTGTACAGAAGAAGGCCGTCCGGCTCAACCGGGCGGCTTGCGGGGCGGCCGCGATCTCGATAGACTCTCTCGCGCCCTGGGTTTCAGGAGCGGTCCATAAAAGGGGACACTTGTCGCAAATCATTCCCTCGATGTCGTCTCCGTGCACATGCTTATCGGATGCTCGCCCTAGTATCAGACTTGCTGCACTGATGCCGCCCGCCCCAAACCGCCCAGCAGCGAGCGTCAGTCCGAGATTTCAGAAGCATGAGGAATGAAATTTATGGGTCATCAAGAATCCCTATGGATACTCACCGCCCAGTGTCCGAGCACCCTGGGCACCGTGGATGTGGTCACCCGCAGCCTGGCGGAGACGCAAAACTACATCGTCTCCATGCACTCCTTCGACGACCGGGCGACACAGAGTTTCAGCATCCGTGTTGAATTCAAACCCTTATCGGCCGACACTTCACTACAACGTTTTCAAAAAATCTTCGCCGACCGGGCGTTGGACTTCCAGATGCAGTGGCAGCTCACCGAACCCAATCACAAAACCAAAGTCGCCATACTCGTTTCCAAATACGATCACTGCCTGAACGACCTTTTGTACCGTTACCGCACCGGTGAACTGGCCATCGAGATCCCCGCCATCATCTCCAACCACCCGGACCTGAAACCCCTGGCCGACTGGCACCAGATTCCCTACCACCACCTGCCCATCACGGCCGAAACCAAACCACAACAGGAAGCAGAACTATTCCGATTAATTACCAATTACCAATGCGAACTGGTGGTACTCGCCCGCTACATGCAGATATTATCATCGCAGATGGCCAAGAAGCTCGACGGTTGGGCCATCAACATTCACCACTCTCTGCTGCCGGGCTTCAAGGGCGCCAAACCCTATCACCAAGCCTGGGCCAAGGGCGTAAAACTGGTTGGCGCCACCGCCCACTACGTCAACGACGACCTGGACGAGGGCCCGATCATCACCCAGGCGGTGCAGCCAGTGGACCACAGCCACTACCCGGAAGAGCTGGTGGCACGTGGTCAGGACATAGAAAGCCAGACATTGTCCCGAGCGGTACGTTATCATGTTGAAAAACGCGTGTTCCTGCACGGCAATCGCACGGTGGTGTTCCCGGATTGACTTCAGAAGGATGCGCTCTACACTCAAAAGGAGGAATGCCATGCCGTAAAACCAGAAGTCGAATAACAATATAACTACAAAATAAGTCGCGATAGTCGACAGAAAATCGATAGCAATAATAGGCAACAACGCCCAGATTACCAATAGAAAGCATAACTATAGTTAGGGGAGTAACGATATGTTCAGGCGAACGACGTTAGCCAGTGCCGTAGTCACGGCCATCACATCCAATTTCGCGAATGCGGCGTCAGTGTACATTGAGGAGTTGGTCGTCACCGCCACCAAGCGTGCGGAGAGTACTCAGGACATCCCCGTCGCCGTCTCGGCGATGGGAGAGGAAAAACTGGATCAACTGGGGGTATCTAATTTTTCCGATTACCTCGTGCAAATGCCGGGAGTCACCGCCGGCGGCAGCGGCCCCGGTCAAAACACCATTTATATCCGCGGCGTCGCCTCCACCACGCCCAACTTAACCACCGCGGGGGTGGCAGGCCTGGCGCCCAACGTAGCCCTCTATCTCGACGAACAACCGCTGGCCCAGCCAGGTCGCAATCTAGATGTCTACGCCGCCGACCTGAACCGGGTGGAAGTCCTGGCGGGCCCCCAGGGCACCTTGTTTGGAGCCAGTTCTCAAGCCGGCACTGTGCGACTGATCACCAATAGACCAGACCCGAGTGCCGCCAGCGGCAATGTGAAGTTCGGCACCGCCTACACCCATAGCGGCGACCCCAGCACCAATGTCGAAGCGGTTCTGAACCTCCCGGTGACCGACAACCTGACCCTGCGCGGCGTGGTCTACAACGACTACCAGGGCGGTTATATCGACAATGTGGCCGGCACCCGCAGCGCCGCCGAGTCCGCACGTTACCGGCCGGAAGGTACTGTACGCGACAACGGCGTACCGGTGAACTCCCGCCGGGCTGGCTTCAATTCCACCGCCGACTTGAGCGGCGTAACCTTCCTGGAAGCCGACAACGCCACCAAGGTCGAGAACAATTTCAACGACACCACTTACTCCGGCGCCCGGCTGAGCGGGCTTTTGGATATCAATGATAAATGGAGCCTGTTAGTAGGCTACGCCCAGCAGACCATAGAGTCGGAAGGGGTATTCTTCGTCGACCCGGAGCTGGACGACCTGGAAATTCAACGTTTCGAGGAAGACTCCCTGGAAGACGCCTTTGAAAACGTCAACTGGACTCTGGAGGGGCGACTGGCGGAGCTGGAAATCGTCTACACCGGGGCCTTCACCAAGCGGGATGCCGACCAGTTGGTGGACTACACCGACTACCTGTTCGTGGGCCAGTACCTGCCCTACTACATTTGCGACAGTTCGGTGAGCTACCCGGCAGCGGGAACGTCGCCCAGCGGCACCTGTCAGGCGCCCAACCTGTTCGTCAACTCCACTACAGAGAGCGAAGTGTTCACCCACGAATTGCGTGTTTCCACGCCCGCCGACAAGCGTATACACGCCACCTTCGGCGCCTTTTACAGCGACCTGGAACTGCGTGAGCGCAACGACTTTACCTATCCGGGCTCAATCAGCAACAACTTCGGAGCCAACTTCCCGTTCCCCACCGGCTACAACTCGGACCCGGGACCTTTCCCCGCCGCGGTCATTTTCAGGAATGACGTCGAACGCACCGATCAGCAATTCGGCGCATTTGGAGAAGTCACCTTCGAGCTGACCGATACCTTCTCGGCGATTGTCGGCTCGCGCTACTATGACATCGAAGTCGATTTCGACGGTAGCGCCAACTCTTCCTTCTGTAACCTGGGCGGGGGGGATATTAACGCCTTCGGCACCGATATCAGTGACCTCTACAATGGTGACGGCAAGTTCACTTTCCACAACGCCAGCGATTGTAACGCCGACAGGCAAATCACCTATACCAAGGGTATGTCGTTGGAGGAAATTAGGGCAAGGGATCCGCTGCTCACTCAGTCCCAGGCCAGTCAGATCTTCAATTCGTTGAATGCACCGGACGTGGCGGAAACCGACGGCACCATCTTCAAGTTCACCCTGCAGTGGGCGCCAACGGACAACTACTTGTTCTACGCCACCGCCTCGGAAGGTTTCCGCCCCGGCCTGCTGAACCGCCCCGGCGGTGCGAGTGGCCCCGGCGACTATACCGTGCCCTTTGTCCTCGACACAGACGACACCACCAACTACGAGTTCGGCTGGAAGATGGATATGCTGGACGGCCAGTTGCGCTTTAACGGTAACCTGTTCTTTGTGGAGATCGAGCGGCTCCAAACGACGATATTCGACCCCAGCATCACCAACCTGTTCTTCTCGGACAACGCCGCCGACGCGGAAGTCAAAGGCGCCGAAGGCGATATTCAGTGGGCCCCGGAGACTGTAGCGGGACTTCTGATCAGCGGATCCTTCTCCGTCCTGGATACGGAAATCACCGAGGTATTGACACCCACCGACGATGTGCGTAAGGGCGACGAGTTGGCGTTCGCACCCAAATTTCAGGCCAATCTTCAGGCGCGTTATGAATGGGATCTGGAAAACGGCATGACCGCCCATGTGATGCCACACGTCACCTATTCTGAGTCATCCTATACCGACATTATCACCATCAACCGGATCGAGCTGGACAGCTGGGCCATGGTGGGGTTAACGGCCGGTGTTGCAACGGATAGCTGGACGGCGGAACTC